>NZ_JBQDYF010000006.1:0-231801 GCF_052044135.1 Salinisphaera sp. RV14 | reverse complement strand
AGAGATTGGCTTATCGGTTATGCCGCCGGAAGGATGGGGTTGGTGGACCGTTTACGAAAAGACGGCGCGGCACTGAATTGAACTGTCAATCGGCACAGTTGGTCCCGCCGAAGATGAGACAAGACGTTCTTCTTTTCGACTAGTGGATTAAGAACGGCGATCGCACATTGACCGAACACGGCGGCAACCCGAACCTGTTCTGGGCCCCGGACGCGCAGGAACTGGTCGTGATCGACCACAATGTTGCCCTTGATGACACGGTGACGTCGGCCAATTTCTTTATCGATCACGTATTCCGCGATCAAGCACCTGCCGTGTTCGATGGCTTGGTCACGCGGGCCGAGTACGCTAAGCGTATGATCGCCACCATGGGGCGTTGGGACGCGATTGTCGAATCGATCCCCGATGAATGGCGCTACCTCGACGCCGAGCAGCTCGACCCGGTGGCGTTCGATTGGTCCGCAGCCTATGCGCTCCTGACCGCTTTCGAGTCCGACGATTTCTGGGCTATCCGATGAACCGCATTGCCTGCCAGTACGCCATCGTACGTTTCGCGCCGCTCGTGGAAACGGGCGAATTCGCGAACGCGGGCATTGTATTGCTCGCGGCCGAGCAAGCGTTCCTGGGGTTCGAGCTCGAAACGCGCCGAAGCAGACGCATCACAAATTTCTTCGATGATGTTGATAGCCGTCTGTATCTACAATCGGTTAAAGAGTTGCATGCGGAACTCAAGAGGCTATAAAGCCTGGTTGCGGCCGACACGGGCAACAACGGCGACTCGACTGCCATTTTCGAAGAACTGATCCGACCACGCGAAAGCATCATCCGCTTCAGCGAACCGCGGGTCGCTTTAGCCGATCACCCGGAAAGCAAACTCGCGGCACTGCACCAGTATTACGTGCACCGTAGCTTCCACACACCGGAACAGCGTGAAGCGAAGCTGGCACGCGGTATTGGCAATTGGCTCAAGGAAGTCGGCATAAGCGGGCGTTTCAAGCAAGCTCGCCTAGGTAATGACGAGTTCGAAACGCCAGAGCTACCCTTCGTCGAACAACGTGACGGTAAAGCGCATAAGGCGATGAAACCGCTCAACCTTGGACAAACGACACCTAGCGCCATTCTGGAACATGCCAATCGTTGGCAATTTCGACTGGCCGAGATTCGGCGCCGTCACCTGTTTGCAGGTCGTTTCCTATTCGCCGTCGATGGGACGAACAACGATAAAAAGCGAAGCAGGGCAGTCGAGGAAGCACGGGAGCTTCTTGCTAAGGCCGAAGCGTCCGTTGTTAGCTATCAAGACAAGCAGGCTGTTCTCGAATTCGCCCTGGGCGATTGATACACCTACTGATAAGCGAGAGGCTGTTTCACGTTTCGCGAAGCTCGCTACAGCGGCGTGGTCCCTTCGCTCAAAATGTCCATAAAGGCATCATACCGATACACCCGCCCTCGCTGGCGCCCCGAGACTTCACTCACGATTTCAAGGCGTTCAAGCACCTTGAGCGCGTCGTTTATCGGCGGGGCTGACAATCCGGTCGCGCGCCTGAGTTGCTTCGTGTTGGCGAACGGCAAGCGCTGCATGGCCTCGTGCACTCGGAGGACTGAACCGACACGATCATCGTTGTTCCGGATGGCCGCACGATCGGCTTCGAATAGCCGCACGATGCGGTTCGCCGCATCGAACGCCTGGTTCGCGGTCTCGGCGATACCCTCGAGAAAGAACGTCAACCAGTCTTCCCAAAGACCGTACTCGCGAACGTCTTGCAACAGCGCGTAGTAACGTTCGCGATGGGTTTTCAAATAGAGGCTGAGATAAAGCAGCGGCCGCTTCATCTCGCCTTGCATGCATAAGAACAACGTCACCAGCAGGCGGCCGAGGCGTCCGTTGCCGTCCAGAAACGGGTGAATCGTCTCGAATTGAACGTGCAGCAGTCCGGCCTTGATCAGCGTAGGCAAGCGCGACTCCTGTTCATGAATGAAACGCTCGAACGTGTCCAGGCACTGCAGCATGTCGTCGGGCGATGGCGGCACGAACTGGGCATTAACGGGCCGCATGCCGCCGATCCAGTTCTGCGTGGTCCGGAACTCGCCGGGGCTCTTGGCGGCACCGCGGCCGCTATCGAGCAACCGCGCGTGCATTTCGCGCATCAAGCGGAGCGACAAAGGTAGTGTTTCCAGGCGGTCAAGGCCGTAGAGCATGGCGTCGACGTAATTCGATACTTCGCGAATATCGTCGATCGGCTGGCCGGAAGTGGCGTCGCTTTCGAAACGCAGCAGGTCGTTCAACGTGGACTGCGTGCCCTCGATCTGAGAGGACAACACCGCTTCCTTGCGCACATACATGTAGAGAAACAGATCATCGCCAGGCAGCAGCGTCGTAATGCCGTCGAGGCGCCCGATCGCGCTCTGGGCCCTGGCGAAAGGTTCCAGTAGCGATAGCACATCGATCGGCGGCTCGGGCGGCAAATCGGCGGGTACGAACGCGCGCACTGTCTCGCCGCCCGCGATGGTTTCGCGGTAGCGGCCGGCTCGGGCTGCAGCATCGGCTTCATCGATCATCGCCGAAGCGTAGCGATAGCCACGCTAATAAAGCAATTCGCGATTTCGTTTACTTAGCTCGTTGCTAGTTAAACAAGCTTTACTTGTAGACAGCGTTGCTACCAGTTCAACGTTTCGAACCCATGCTCGCGCTCGCGGGCTGAGTCGGCCGCCGTCTGTCCCAACGACGGATCCTTTGCGATGCCGACTTCGGCGCGGATGTATTCGGTGCCTTCGACGAGGATTTCGACCTGGCGCGGGTCTTGATCCAGAAGCATCTCTACGACAGCGCCTGACCGCTGATATCTAGCTGCCGCGCCAACGCCGACAAGCCGCCCCTACGCCGGCAGCAATCGTCTCGGGAATGTCCGATTTCACGCCTGCCGCAGCCACGTCAGCCGCCAACGTTTCGGCAACTTGAGGCAGTGTGTCCAACAGCTCATCCCGGATAGACGCCATGTCGCGCGCTCGCAGACGACAGCCATCGATTCGACGTACCAGATGTTCTCTCGTGATTTCACGCAGCTTGTAATGGCCGGCGAAGCGTAGCGAACTGCGCAGGTCACGCCGCTGAGCGGCGTAGGGGTACATGCTGTTCATGTCGTACAGCGGGGCGAGCCGTGGCAAGCCGGCTGTTGGCGGATAGATGAGCGCGAAGTTCTTGGCGTGTGCGTCGGTGCCCGCAATGATCAGGTTGAAGAGTACCGCCTGGTACAGGCGTGTCTGGTCGGCCAGTGGATCGCCGCTGTGGCGATCGAGCAGTTGCATCATATCCGCGAGTCTCGGCCCGCCTTCGGCTTCGTATTTGTTGCGCGGATGCACGCCAAGCGCCTGGCAGAAGTCTTCCTGATGCAGCCGTATTAGATTCGGCACCGCGCCGAAGCGGTCGAAACGCTTGACCACGAGCACCGGCACGTCGTCGAAGTCGACGACCTCCGATTCGACCGCCGGCAAGCCGATTCGGCGCGCCAGCTCCAGGCAGTAATGCTCGTTGAGCGCCTGATCGGGCAAGCCGATCATGGCGGGTTTGAGAATATGCGTACTGGCTAAGCCACCGTGCGGAACGGCCCATCCGGTCGCTGTTTTTCGCAGGGCGGTTTTTGCCTGGGCACCGGCCAGAGAGAACTGACCGTGGTCGCCCTCCAACGCCGAGGGTAACGACTCTTGCAGACATCGCATTTCATGGCCGAGCCGCGCGTTGTCGAGCGGTTCTTCGTAGCCTTGGCCGGCCGGCTCGACGAAGGAAATCCCGCCCGGACAGTCCACACCGATCTCGCTCAGGATGGCGACCGGGTCGTGCCGGCCCACGCCGAACTCGCGCGCCCATCGATTAATCGTATCTTCGTTGTCGGGTAGCAGCCCCCGGAGAAAATGCTCGACCGGCTTCTGGGTCTCGCGGCGCTGGTCGGTATGAACCCGGCGCGAGATGGGAAGCGACAAGGAGATGGGCCAAACTCCCGGCATTTCCCGCCAACTGTCGTCGTAAGTCAGACGGAGCCGACCTTGATCGGCCAACCTCTCTATCACACCGATCAAACGATCACCGAAATACAGCGGCGTGCTCCGGGTGACACGCTCAGCCATCATCGGTACTCGATGATTTGTGCGAGCGCGGCATTCCGACAAGATCGGTTACGTCGAAATTGCTGTTCGACTGCGTCGCTGGCGGCTCAGCACTCTCTGCAACCTGTAGTGCCAGGCCAAGCTCGCGCAGCACACGCAGAGCCAACTCGAGCTCAGCGCGGGGCTTGCCGTTTTCCAGCTCCGATATCCAGCTCTGCGTGGTGCCGCAACGATCCGCCAGTACACCCTGCGTGATCCCTGCACGACGACGGGCTTCGCGAATCTGGAGGCCGAAGTCTTTCGCGTTCCTGATCGTCACTACTTACATCCGAACGAATATATTTGAACAGTATTCCCGAACAGGAATAAAACCGCAATATTTCCGTTCGGGAATATTTCGCGGCAAGGCGCGATCTACTCACCGAGACGAACGGGAGGTGAGCAAGATCTGGATGTCATTCTCGGACTGTCGAATTGCTATAATGACCGCATTGATTTCAATGCAATCAAAAGCGATCATGGCTTCAATCACGATTCGCAATCTGGACGATGAACTGAAACGCGCATTGCGGCTGACGGCCGCCGAACACGGGCATTCCATGGAAGAAGAAGTGCGCTTGATTCTGCAACGTGCGCTTGCACCACGCCGACAGCGAGGTTTGGGCAGCCGCATTTGCGAACGGTTCGCGGCCACCGATGGCGTGGAAATCGATGCGCCGAAACGAACTGAACGAGCACGGCCCGCCGAGTTCGACTAGATGATCGTTCTTGGTACGAACGTTTTGTCCGAACTCATGCGACCGGCGCCGAACCCGCTCGTTGTAGATTGGATCGACTCAACAAGTGCCCGAGACGATATAGCCATCACGGCGATCACCGTGGCCGAGATTCTCTATGGCATAGAGCGCCTGCCCGACGGGCGGCGCAAACAGCAACTCGGCGGCGTTGCCGCCATGATGTTCGAAGAAGACTTTGCTGGCGCCATCTTCTCGTTCGACGCTGAGGCTGCGGTGCACTATGCACAGCGCGTGGCCGCGAGCGAAGCCGCGGGGCGCCCCGCCTCAATGGCGGACGCCCAAATCGCCGCAATCTGCCTTAACCACGGCGCAACGCTTGCGACCCGCAACACCAAGGAATTTGACCCCTTCGGCGTTGCGCTGGTTAATCCTTGGCATCAACACTGATCACGAAACATCATCCCAGCCGATGGCCCCTACCAATTCAACGTCTCAAACCCATGCTCGCGCTCGCGGGCGGTGTCGGCTACGTCGGTCGCCTCGGGCGCATCGTCTGCGGCGGCCTGGCCGGACGACGGGTCCTTGGCGATGCCGTTGACTACCGGGTGCTCGCGGAAGTATTCGTCGAAGCGTTTTTTCGCGTCGTCGCCGAACAGGATTTGGCAGGCTTCCAGCAGGCCGGCAGAGTGCTTGATGGTGTCCTGGCGGGAGACGAGGCTGATCTTGGAGCGGCGGCGCAGGAAATCCTCGAGCTTGGTGATCATCTCTCGTCTCGCGGCCTGGCGGACTTCGGCGCGGATGTATTCGGTGCCCTCGATGAGGATTTCGGCCTGGCGCGGGTCTTCGCGGATGTTTTCCAGAATGCCGATGGCATGGCCGGCGTAGCGGCGCCAGAGCCGCGTGGACAGCGGTTCGGACGAGGCCGGGTCGGTGTAGCCGTCGAGGTTCATGAGCCGGGCCTGGTGTAAGAATTCGTCGCGCACCGAATCCACCGGCTCGCCGTACCAGCGATATTTCGGGTAGCGGACTTCGATGCCCATCTGTTTGACCAGGTCGGTGATTTCGTTGCCGACGTTCACGCAATCGGTGAGCTTGCCGCCGAAGATGCTGATGTAGCCCTGTTCGATGTCGGAATCGATCTCGTGCTTGCGGGAGAGCTGCAGGAAGTCCCGATCCTGGCCGCCGCTGTTTTCCACCGCCAGCGGACGTACGCCGCAGCGGGTGGCGATGATGTCGTCGCGATCCAGCGGTTTGTCGAGCGCCAGCCGGGCGTTGATGTTGTCCAGTACGAAGTCGATGTCTTCGTCGGTGATCGCCGCATGCGGGTCGTCGGTGCGCGTGTCGGTAGTGCCGATGCAGGTGCGGTTGCCCATGGGGATGGCGAAGAACAGGCGCCCATCCTGGTCGAAGAAAGCCAGCACGCGTTTGTTGGGCGTGAGCCGTTCGACGATGAGATGAATCCCCTTGGACAGCACATGGCTATGCTCAGTCTTCTTCTCGGTCAGCCGGTTGTATTGATCGGCCAACGGGCCGCAGGCGTTGATGAGCGTGCGGGTTTTCGCGGTGAATTCCCGGCCGGTCATCACGTCGCGCAGCTGCACGGTCCAGATGCCGTTCTCGCGCGTTGCACCCGTGGATTCAACGTAATTGGCGGCGGCGCAGCCGCTGTTCATGGCTAGCCGCACGAAGTTGAAGACAAACCGTGCGTCGTTGTCGTGCAAGTAAGCATCGGAATATTCGAAGCAGCCGACGGCCGGCCGGGTATCTATGACCGGTTCTTCTTTATTGACCTGCTTGAGCGACGGCAACCGCGGAATCTTCGTGAAGCAGTTGCCGAAGAACCAGTACAGCCAGGTGCCGGCCCAGAGCACCAGCGGATGCCAGCGGAAACCCTTGGTGATCGTGGTCAGGAAGCGGATTTCCTGCACCGTGGACGGGTAATGCTTGATCAGGTGGTTGCGCGACACGCACAGCTCGCGCACGAGCTTGAAGTCGTACGACTCCATGTACTTGATACCGCCCCAGATCAGGTTGGACGACCACATGCTGGTCATACCGGCGAAATCGCCCTGGTCGATCAGCGCGGTTTTCACGCCCTTGCCCGACAGTGCTGCCGCGCTAACCGCACCGTTGATGCCCCCGCCGACGATGAGTGCGTCGTAGACATCGCCGGATTGGAGTCGCTGGATATTGCTTTCGCGTAACTGCATGTGCGTCGATCTCCGTAGCCGACCACGATCCGCGTGTCGGCGAAAAAAGCGGCGGCAAGCAGCCGCGCCCGATATCTCCACCATACCGACCATACCGCCCTACCCACGATTTCCGATGCAGCGACCCCGCTCCGCACCGGCGCAGCCGCGAGACCGGGGCGGCTTCTGTCGTCACGCCAGCCGATAGTAGGCCTGGATCTTCGGGCCCAGCCAGTCCATGAACCCCCGCACGCGGCGCGACAGATTGCGCCGATGCGGGTAGACGAAAGAGATCGGCATCGGCTCGGCGCGGTGGCCGGGCATCACCTCGATCAGTTCACCGGCGTCCAGCAACCACTGCACGCCGACGCGCGGCACCTGGATCAGTCCCAGCCCGGCCCGGCAGGCATCGGTATACGCACCGGTACTGTTCACCGTAATCACGCCCGGCAGCGGCAGATGATGCGTCTGTCCGTCGCTGACGTATTCCCAGCGTGGCAGCGGCTCGCCGAGGCGCGGCACGTAGTGCACGACGCGATGGCCGTTTTCGAGATCGGCCGGGGACCTCGGCGTGCCATGGCGCGCCAGATAACCCGGACTGGCGCAGTTGACGATCGCCATATCGCCGAGCGGCCGGGCAATGAGCTGGGCGTCCCGCACGCGACCGCCGCGTACGACCAGATCCAGACCTTCGCGTACCGGATCGGCCAGTCCGTCACTGACGGACAGTTCGAGTTCCAGGCCCGGATGGGCGGCGAGCAAGCCGGGCAATTCCGGGATCAGCAGATGACGCGCCATCGCATGGCCGACATCGACCCGCAACAGGCCCGACAACGCGTTATGCCTGTGCTCGAACAGGGTTTCGATCTCATCGAGATCATCGAGCCATTCGCGGCCGCGATCGAGCAGCGCTCGGCCATCCTCGGTGAGCCGCACGCGGCGGGTCGTCCGATGCAGCAGGCGCACTCCCAGATGATCCTCGAGTTGCTGGATCTGGCGCGATACCCGGGCACGGGATAACCCGAGCTGTTCGGACGCACGAGTGAAGCCCCCGGCCTCGACCACACGAATGAATGCCTGCAACGCGGCCACGCGATCGATCGCCATCGATTGTCCACTTCAATGCAACAGTGTATTCATCATGACGCGGTTTATCGCCAACCGCACGCCCAATAAGCTCTATCGCACGCTCACCCCTCAGGAGATCCACATGAGCCAGATCATTCTCATCACCGGCGGGAGCCGCGGTCTCGGCCGGAGCGCGGCGCTGCACCTGGCCGATCGCGGGCACGACATCATCCTCACCTATCGTTCACAGAAAGAAGCCGCCGAAACGGCCGTTGCGGCAATCCAGGCGAAGGGGCCCAAGGCGGTCGCGCTACCGCTGGATGTCGGTCAAGCGAGGCATTTCGTGGCATTCGCTGCCACTGTGAAGCGTGTACTGGCCCAGACCTGGCAGCGCGAGACCTTCGACGGGCTGCTCAACAACGCCGGTATTGCCATGCACGAGCCGTTCGCGAGCACCACGGAAGAACAGTTCGATGCTGTGATCGATACACACCTGAAAGGCCCGTATTTCCTCACCCAGCGGCTGCTGCCGCTGCTGGCCGACGGCGGCCGGATCCTCAACGTTTCCAGCGGACTGGCGCGTTTTTCCATGCCCGGCACATCGATCTACGGCGCAGCCAAGGGCGCAGTCGAGGTGCTGACCCGGTATCTGGCCACCGAGCTGGCCGAGCGCCAGATTCGCGTGAATACGATCGCGCCGGGCGCCATCGCCACCGATTTCAGCGGCGGCAGAGTGCGGGACAACCCCGAGGTCAACGCTTATGTATCGTCGATCACTGCGCTTGGCCGACCCGGCCGGGCCGACGAGATCGGCAGCGCGATGGCCATGCTATTGTCGGATGACGCGCGCTGGATCAACGGCGAGCGCATCGAGGCCTCGGGCGGCATGCGCCTGTAATAGGGTGGAGGGGCTGACGCTGCCGGCTTGGGCCGGCCCCGGCGAGGCCGATCCAGCCAGACGCGCCGCTGCCATACGATTCGGCTAAACTTTTCCGTCCGCTGTATCGTGAGGCTTTAGTCTTGGATCGTCGTCAGTTCATTCAGCAGTTCGCGGCCGGTGCGGTCCTTTCACTGATCGGCGCGCCGCCCGTATTGGCGGCCGACACCGATGCGGCATTCAAAGCCGCCATGGCCCGGCTGGAAAGCCGCCACGGCGGCCGGTTGGGCGTGGCGGTCGTCGATACGGGCGGCGGTCGGCGGATCACCCACCGCGGCAACGAACGCTTCCTGTTGTGTAGTACGGTCAAGTTCCCGACCGCTGCGCTCATCCTCTCGCACGTCGATGCTGGCGCCGAATCGCTGGCCCGCCACATCGATTACAGCGAAGACGACGTCGTGACCTACTCGCCGGAAACGAAACAACACGTCGCCACTGGCATGACACTCGGCGCGATCTGCCGCGCCGGGCTCACGCAGAGCGACAACACGGCGGCCAACCTCATGCTGCACAGCGTCGGCGGCCCCGCGGCGGTGACCCGCTTCGTCCGTTCGCTGGGCGATGACGTGACGCGCTCGGACCGATACGAAACCGCACTCAACGACTACACGCCCGGCAACCCGCACGACACAACTACACCGAGCGCCATGCTCGGTCTGATGCAACGGATTCTGTTGGGTCACGCTTTGAGTGCTGCCTCGACGCAGCAACTCATGGCCTGGATGCGTGCCTGCCAGACCGGCGATCATCGCCTGCGGGCCGGCCTGCCCGCGGCCTGGCGCGTCGGCGACAAGACCGGCTCCGGCGGCGACAACAGCGCCAACGACATTGCGATCATCCAGCCACCGCACCGCCAACCCATTCTGGTGGCCGCCTACTACACCGGCTCGACCGCCACGCATGCCCAGCGCGACAGGGTGCTGGCGGATGTCGGCCGGGCGGTCGCCGGTGTCGCGACGGGCCCAGGGTAACGATGCCCATATACGTTGCCGACACGATCGCGCCTGATGACTTTTTAGTGGACGAAAACTGAGACGAGACATGCATTCGTTCTTTTTGATCGGCAGCCTCTGGCTGCTGGCCGCGATGTCACCGGGGCCGAATTTCGTGCTGGTGGCGCGTACTGCCGCCCGCCATCACGCCCGGGCGAGCCTGTTCGCGGTGGCGGGCATTGCGTCGGCCACACTCGTCTGGGGACTGGCCGGCGCTCTGGGTATCCGCGGCCTTTTTCTGGCCGCGCCCTGGGCTTATATCGGCCTGAAACTTGTCGGCGGCGCTTATCTGATCTGGCTCGGCGTCGCTATGCTGCGCGCCTCGACCCGCCCCGGCGGCGACCCGCCGAGGGCGCACGATCAGCCTGCGGCGCGCGCGCTGTTCCGCACCGGATTGATCACCAATCTGGCCAATCCCAAGACCGCGGTATTCGTATCCAGCCTGTTCGCCACCGTCATGCCGCCGCAGGCCTCGATCGGCTGGAGTCTGGCGGCCGTCGTGATGATGGCCCTGATCTCGGCGAGCTGGTACGCGGTTGTCGCGTTGGTTCTGAGCCGCCCGCCGGCGCTGGCGCTGTTCAGCCGGGTCCGCACGGCGTTCGACCGGCTCGTGGGCATCGTACTGGCCGGTTTCGGCACCCACCTCATTCTGTCGAACGCCCGCTGACCTCGCCCGCCGGGGGCCGGCGGGTGAAATCGCTCGGACCAATGGATTCGGCCAGAAAATCCAGCAGCGCGCGTACCGCCGGCAACTGGCCGCGGCGCGAAGCGAACACGGCGTGCAGCAGCTTGTCGGGCGGCGCCCAGCCGGGGAGTAGATTGACCAGCCGGCCGGCGGCGAGGTCGTCGCCGACGAACAGCATCGGCAACTGCGCCACGCCCAGACCGTCGAGTGCCGCCCGGCGCAGGGTCGACATATCGTCGGTCACCAGCCGCGGCCGGTAGGCGATCTCGCAACGCAGGCCGGCGGTGTTCTCTAGATACCAACAATAACGGCCATCCGGGCGGCTTTCGCTCAGCGCCGGCCAGTCGACGCGCTCGGGCGCTGTGGCGCGGCCCGGCAGATGCGCCACCAACTCTGGGGCACCGATCAACCGATGCGGGCTGGCCGCGATCGCGCGCATGTTCAGATCGCTGTCGGCCAACGGTGTTGGCCGCACGCGCAACGCCACATCGAAACCTTCACGCACGGGATCGACCGGCCGCGCCACCGCCTCGATCTCCAGGTTTACTTCGGGATAACGGGCCAGAAAGGCCGAGATCAACGGTGCCAGCCGCAGATACAACAGCCCCGGCGGGCAACTCAGGCGGACCGTGCCGCGCGGCTGGGCCTGGCTTTGCTGGACGGTCTCGAACGCGGAGCGCGCGGCATCGAGCATGGTGCGGCAATGCGCATGGAATGCCTCGCCGATCGGCGTCAGCGAAATGCCTCGGGTGTCGCGATTAAGCAGCCGTACGCCAAGCCGTGCCTCGAGCGCGGCCACGCGCCGGCTGAGCTTCGATTTGGGCTGCTTCAGCGCCCGGGCCGCGGCGGAGAAGCCGCCGTGCTCGACCACGCTCGAAAAATAGAACAGATCATCAAGATCTTCCACGCCTCGTTCCCATAATAGAACGCCGTGTTGAGATTATGCCGGCTTCCGATCCGGGCGTCCTGCGCCTAACTTGAATGAAACAGCCGGCCTTGCCGGCCCGATCCACAATCGCAACGAGGCCCGTCATGTTCGACTCTCTCCTGCACAAATCGTATTTCCAGGATCCGCTGCTGCTCGCCGCCCGGGTGCTGATTGCCTGGCTGTTCGTGCTCTTCGGCTGGGGCAAGCTGGTCGGCTTCGCCGGCACCGTGGCCTACATGCAACACACCGGCGCCCCCTTGCCGGCGCTCGCCGCGGTGATTGCCGTCGTGATGGAAGTGCCGGTGGCGCTTGCCATTGCATTGGGCGCGGCCACCCGACCGTTGGCGCTGCTGATGGCGCTTTATACGCTGGGCACTGCACTCATCGGCCACCCGTACTGGACGATGACCGGCGCCGAGCAGTACGCCAACGAAATCAACTTCTACAAGAACATCGCAATCATCGGCGGCCTGCTGGCGCTCTACGTCGCCGGCCCGGGGCGCTTCGCGATCGATGCCTGGCTCGGCCGACGGGCCGCGGCATCGCGCCGGACCATGCACGCGGCCTGAGCCGCGCCGCCCCATCGAGACCACCGCGCGGGCCCCGCAGGCCCGCGCGGTCGTTGCAGAATGCCGGTACATGGTCCTATAACCCACGTGATGCCACTCATTTCATTAGGAGTTTGCCCATGAGCCGCGCCATCGATATCAACGCCACCGACGGCACGATCGACGCCCACATCTTCACACCCGACGATGCGAACGGCGCCCTGCCCGCCGTCGTGCTGTTCACCGACATCGGCGGCTTGCGGCCCTGCTATCACGACAAGGCCCAGACCATCGCCGACGACGGCTATGCGGTACTCATGCCCAACATCTACTACCGCGACGTCGTGGGTCCGGTGGTGCCCGAAGGGAAATCGTTTCGCGACGAAGACGTCCGGCCGACGCTGTTCGAATATGCCGGCCATCTGACGCCGGAAGCTCAGGCGCGCGACTTCGCGGCGCTGGTCGCCACGATCGACGCCGAACCCGAATTCGACGGCAGCCGCATCGGCGTGGTTGGCTATTGCATGACCGGTGCGTTCGCCCTGCGCATGGCGGCAGCCCATCCCGAACGCGTGGCCGCGGCCGCCGGCTTCCATTCGGCCCGGCTTGCCGTCGAGGGCGACGAAAACAGCCCGCTCGGCGTGGTCGACCGGATCAAGGGCCGTGTCTATCTGGGCCACGCCGATGGTGATGAACTGATGCCGCCGGCACAGATCGGCCGGCTCGATGCCGCCATGGCGGCGGCCGGCGTGGACTTCACCACCGAACTGTACAAGGGCGCCGGCCACGGCTACACCGCGTTCGACGCGCCGGTCTACAACGAAGCCGCCGATGCCCGTCATTACAAGCGCTTGTCGACCTTATTCGAGGAAACGCTGGGCGGCTGAACGGGGCCGGGGCGCCGCGTCGGGCCCAGACCTACCCCCCGGTTTCACGACCGATAAAGACTCGAATCCGGCCGGTCGCGCACGGCGCCGACCGGCCGCCACACCGGCGGCGAAAATAAAGCGTGTCTTTTGCCGGGAAACGGTATTAACTATGCCGCCCCGGGGCCGTTATTACGCACGATCGACGGCTTTGTGTGGGTTCTCTGAGGCAGAGATGACAAGCGTATTGGTGGTGGTCGGCGCTCTGATCGCGCTGCGATTCCTCATGGTTCGGCGTAACCGCGCGACCCGGATGAAGTATTTGCGTGAAAACGCGGCGCGCCTGACCTACGACGAAGCACGCCAGCGCTACCAGGCGTATTGCCAAAATCTGGGCTCGCGCCCGCCCGACCCGCTTCACCGCCGGCGGCTTCGGGATGCCGAGGCCGACATCGAGCAGGCCGAATTCTATTACGAACGCATGATCGAACTGGAAACCGGCCATGCCGGGCCCGCCGTGCGTCTGTCGATTCGGCCCACACTGCTGGGCCTGTACAAGGCTGGAGCGGCCCGGCGGCTGCCCCAGCCCTGAGCACTTGCAACGGCTAGCGGCCGCCGGAAACGGTCACCGATTCGCCGGTCACGAACGAGGCGCGGTCCGAGACCAGCCAGGACACGGCGTCGGCAATCTCCGCCGGCTTGCCGAGCCGGCGCATCGGCACCGCAGTCTCGGCCGCTTCGCGCAGCTCGTCCGGCGGCATGTCGGTATCGATGATGCCGGGGGCCACGCCGGTGACGCGGATGCCCTCGTCCGCCACTTCCTTGCCCAGACCGAGAATGAAAGTCTCCATCGCGCCCTTGCTGGCGCCATAGGTGGCCAGGCCGCCCGCGCCCCCGGAATGGGCCGCCACCGACGACATGATCACGATCGCCCCGCCCTGGCCGCCGTGACGGGTCGAAAGACGGCGTACCGCAGCCTGCGCGCAGACGATCGGCGCCACGGCGTTGACCCGGAACACATCCTCGATATTGCCCAGGCTTTGTTCATCCACACGCCGGGTCTCGCCCGTGACGCCCGCATTGGCCACCAGGACGGACAAGCGGCCGAGCGCCGCTTCGGCTTCGCCGATCCGCTCGTCGATGCTGTCGAGTTCGCTGACATCGACATGAACCGCCTCGGCCGTGCCGCCCGCGTCGCGAATCGCGGCCACCACCGACTGCGCGGCGGCTTCGTTGTGCCCGTAGCCCACGGCCACGGCATAGCCGTCGGCGGCCAGTTGCCGGCAGATGGCGGCGCCGATGCCGCGCGAGCCACCCGTAACGAAGGCCATCCCGGCCGCCTTGCCCGATTTCGATACCGAATCACTCATCGGATTTCTCCTGCAATACAAACCATGGCCGGCAGATTCGCACGATCCGCGTTCGCGGCCGATATGCCGGCCCTCGTCCCGACATCGGTAGCATCCGACTTGATCGTTCGCAACGTCCGGCCGGCCGATATCCTCTAGAATCGGCGTCCTGGACAGTCGAGCAAGGGCCAATATGAGCGCAATCGATCAACCCACCTGCCGCGTCGTACGCGCCGGCGACACCATCACCGGCAAGCAGGCACTAGACTACAACGTGGGCGTGTCCGCCGAATCGGTGGGCGCGGCCGGCATTCATATGCAGATCGTGACCATTCCACCCGGCGCCCGCGCCAGGGCGCACAAGCACGAACACCACGAAACGGCGATCTACGCGCTCGAAGGCGTGTCGCACTGCTGGTACGGCGATCATCTCGAGCAGCACGCCGTCGTCGAGCCGGGCGATTTCTTCTATATCCCGGCGAACGTGCCGCACCTGCCCTACAACCCCAGCGACAGCGAAACCGCCCGCGCGGTGATCGCGCGCACCGATCCAAACGAGCAGGAAAGCGTGGTGCTGATGCCCGAACTGGAAACCGATGCCGTCAAGTAGCGCGGGACGATGGCGGCGCGAGCCGATCGCCGGCGCCGTAATGCATGGCCTGGCCGGGTGTTGTAGCGTGGAACCCATCACCCACAACTGATCGGCCCGCAATCAAACGGCCGATCCTGCTTCATGAGTACAACCCAACCCGCCAACGTGCACCAACTGCGCATAGGCGACTTTGTTCTCACCACCCTACTCGATGCCCAGATGGAGGCCAGCTTCGCGCTGCCGCAGAACATCGATGAAGACGAAGTGCGTCGGCTACACGCCGAAAGCCGGCGCCCGACGCCGCCGCGCATCACCCTCAACGCTTATCTGCTGGACACCGGTACGCAGAAGATCCTGATCGACACCGGCCTCGGCGGTCTGGCCGGCGATGCCGGGCCCTATCTGCTGGAAAATCTGCAAGCAATCGGCGTGACGCCGTCCGCAATCGATACGGTGCTGATTACGCACATGCACCCGGATCACGTCGGCGGTCTGATCGATGCCGACGACAACGCGGTGTTTCCGCAGGCCACCGTGCTGGTACCGGCGGGCGAGCTGGATTACTGGGGCGGCGAGATTCCCGAGGGCGCCTCCGACGCCCAGCAAGGCCAGTTCCAGGCCGCCCACCGCGTGATCGCCGCAGTCGGCGCGCAAATGCAGCACCTGGAAGGTACCTCGGTGTTGCCCGGCATCACGCGCGTGCCGTTGCCGGGGCATACCCCCGATCATTCCGGCTATCGCATCGAATCCGGCCACGATCGTATCCTGCTGTGGACCGATATCGTGCACCTGCCGCAGATTCAGTTTCCCTGCCCGGATGCGGGCGTGGCCTTCGATACCGATGTCGCACAGGCGCGCGAGACGCGCCGCCGCATCATGGCCGAGCTGGCCGAGTCGCAGGAACTCGTCGGCGGCCATCATCTGGATTTTCCCGGCATCGGCTATGTCGTGACCGACGGCGAGGGCTATCGCTTTCTGCCGCATGTTTGGCAACCCACGATCTGAGCATTCGGACGTCATTCCTCCATTCCAGCGGCGCGCAGCGCGCGGCGCCACATCACACAGGATCAAATCATGAAAATCGGATTCATCGGACTCGGCGCCATGGGGCGCGCCATGGCCACCAATCTCATCAACGCGAATTTCGACGTCACGGTCTGGAACCGCAGCGCCGACAAGTGCCAGCCGCTGGTCGAAGCGGGTGCGACGCAGGCCGATTCGCCGGCCGACTGCGCCACGGCGGACGTGTTGATCACCATGCTGGCCGACGATGCGGCGCTGGCGGCCGTAGTCGACGAGTACGGCCTGATCGAGGCCATGGGCGAGAACACCGTGCATGTGAACATGGCCACCGTCTCGGTCGAGACCGGCCGCGACATGGCGGCCCGTCATCAATCCGCCGGCAGGGCCTATGTCGCCGCGCCGGTGCTCGGCCGGCCGGACATCGCCAAGGCAGCCAAGCTGCAGATCCTGGCCGCCGGACCGAACGCCGCCATCGAGGCCGCGCGGCCGGCGCTGGAGACGATGGGCGCGAAGGTCTGGCCGGCCGGCGATGCACCCTACCGGGCCAATGTCATGAAGCTGGCGACCAACTACATGCTCATGTCGGCGGTGGAAACCATGGGTGAGGCGGCCGCGCTCACCGCCAAATACGGCATCGAACCCGGCGATTTCCTGGAGATCGTAACCAGCTCGGTATTCGCCGCCCCGGCCTACCAGGGTTATGCCCCGGCGATGAGCAAGCGCGAGTACGACAACCCGGAAGGCTTCAAACTGGCACTCGGCGCCAAGGATGTGGATCTGGCGCTGGCCGCGGCCCACGCCGAACAAGTGCCCATGCCCATGGGCGCCACCGCTCGTGAACGCCTGGCCGAGGCAATGGCGGCGGGCGACGGCGACAAGGACCTGTCGGCCCTGGCCGAGGTGTCCCGGCGCGGCGCACACCTGGACGATTAGCGCACTCGGCGCGCTCAGCCGGTCAATTCGAGCGCTTTGCGCAGGGCGTCGAACATCACCGGCTTGCGCTCCATGCCGATACCGGGCGCGTCCGGCAACCGGACGCGCCCGTCGATGATCGGAATATCGTCGGCAAAACCGCCGTAGGGCTGGAATACCGCGGGGTACGATTCGGTGCCGCCGATCTGCAGCCCGGCGGCAATGTTCAAGGCGAGCTGGTGCCCGCCGTGGGGCATCAACCGGCGCCGCGGCCAGCCAAGGCGCTCGGTCGCCGCAATCAGATTGAGATATTCGGTCAGCCCGTAAGCGAGTGCGGGGTCGGCCTGGATCCAGTCGCGGTCGGGCCGCATGCCGCCGAATTGTATGAGATTGCAGACATCCTGCGTCGAGAACAGATTTTCGCCCGTGGCCATCGATAGATCATAGTGCCGGGCCAGTTCGGCCTGCAGCGCATAATCGATCGGATCGCCCGGCTCCTCGTACCAGAACAGATCGTAGGGTTCGAGCATTCTGGCGTAGTCGATCGCGGTTGGCCGATCGAACTTGCCGTTGGCATCGACGGCCAGGCGCTGCCCGTCGCCCAGAACCTCAAGAGCCCCTTCGATCCGCGCCTGGTCGGTGGCGATATCCGCGCCACCGATCTTCATCTTCGCCACGCGATAGCCCGCTTCGTCGTAGCGCCGCATTTCGTCCTTGAGACCTTCGATTTCCTTGCCCGGGTAGTAGTAGCCGCCACCGGGGTAGACCACGATCTCATCGTCGTACCGACCGTCGTTGTATCGATCGGACAACAGACGCCACAGCGGTTGTTCGGCCACCTTCGCGATGACGTCCCACACCGCCATGTCCAGAGCCCCGGCCGCCACGGCGCGGTCGCCATGCCCGCCCGGTTTCTCGTTGTGCATGAAACAGCGCCAGATCTTCTGCGGATCGAAATTCTCGCCCGTCGCATCCAGCAGGCTCTCCGGCTCGGCTTCGGCCAGGCGCGGCAGAAGGCGCGATCGTAGAATTCCCTGCTGCGCGTAACGACCATTTGAATGAAAGCCATAACCGATGATCTGCTCACCATTGCGCTGAACATCGGTCACGATCGCAACGACGCTGATGGTCATCCTGGAAAAATCGATGAACGCATTGCGGATGGGCGATGCAATCGGCGCCACCGCGTCGCGGATTTCCTGTATGCGCATGAGCCCTCCCCGCTCAGAACAGCGGCCCGAACAGCGAAGGCTCGGGCAGCGGGACCTGGAACAGGTATTTGAAGATGAAATAGAAACCCAATACCACGATCACCCCCGACGCGGGATAGAGCCACAGCCGCATCGGAGTCCAGCGTTCATACATGGCAATGGCCATGATGGCCACGTACGCGGCCAGTGCGGCGATCGGGAAGCCGAAGTACGGCATCGCCAGCGTGGCGATGACCATCACCACGATCAGCAGAACGCGTCGAACGACCGAACCGGCCGAGCCAATCGACGCCGGCGCGGCGTAGCCCAGCAGGTTGCGTAGGATCAGCAGTGCGCTGAACACCACCATCAGCCCGATGACGGTCTCGGGGAACACCGTCGCCTGCGGTGAGGGCGTGCGGCTGATATCCCACCAGCACACGCCCCCGACGACGACGAAGATCAAAGCGCCGACGGTGCCCCGCAGATCGCGGGTGTCGCGCACGGCATCCTTAGACGGGGGCATTGTCGCGCTCCTTGGCACCCCGGCTCAGACGGCCGGCGATCATGGGGTAGAAAAGCGAGGCCAGGATCAACAGGAAGATGCCGATCGCGAGCGGCCCCGAGAAAAAGATGGCCAATGGGTCGCCCGTGGCGCCCCCGATCATCCAGCCCTGGACGAAGCCCTGCTCGGCAATGGGGCCGAGAATCAGGCCGAGCACGATCGGCGACGGCTGGAAGCCGAGGCGTTCGAGCCCCCAACCGACGACGCCCAGCACGATCATCACCATGACGTCGGAGACCGAGTTGTTGATCGCGTAGGTGCCGATGATCGTCATGAAAGCGACGATCGGTACGAGCACCGCCTTGGGAAAGGTAACAATCGACTTGAAGGCATAACGACCGATCAACAGGCCGATCGGCAACATCAGCAGCGTGGCGATGAACAGACCGTAGATGAAGGTGTAGACAATCGGACTATGCCCGGAGAACATGGCCGGCCCCGGCTGGATCCCCTGCACCAGCAGCGCGCCCAGAATTACGGCATCCGGCGGTGTGCCCGGAATGCCCAACACCAGGGTGGGCACCATGCCGCCCCCGACGGTGGCGTTGTTGGCCGATTCGCTGGCCTGGACGCCGCGCGGCTCGCCCTGGCCGAAACGCTCGGGGGTCTTCGACGCACGACGCGCCTCTGAATACGACACCAGGCCGGAGATCGACCCGCCGGCGCCCGGCAGAATGCCAACGAACGCGCCGATCAGCGACGAACGGATCAGGTTGAGGCCGCCGGACATACAGAGCCGGATCGCTTCGGGCAAACGAAAGCCACGGGAAGCTTCCTGGATTTCCAGATGACGCTCCGGCCGGGCGACCAGATTGATCAGTACGGGGATGCAGTACAGGCCGATCAGGCCGGATACGACATTGATCCCGCCGAGCAGCGTGGTGGAATCGAAGGTAAACCGCGGGCTCCCGGAAATGGGCGCAACCCCCACGCAGGACAGCAACAAGCCGAAGGACGCGCCAATGAGTCCTTTCAGCAGTTGCCCCGAGGAAATGGCCGAAATCAGCGTCAGGCCGAAAATGGCCAGCCAGAAATATTCGACCGGCCCAAAGGCGAGCGCCACATTGGCTAATGGCGGCGCCAGAAACAACAGGACGGCCGCCCCCACCAGTCCACCGAATACGCTGGACAGGCAGGCAATGGTCACGGCCAGATCGCCGTCGCCGCGCTTGGCCATGGGGTAGCCATCGAACGTGGTGGCGATCGCCGAGGGCGTGCCCGGCGTGTTCAGCAGGATCGCTGCATAGGCACCGCCATAGATCGCACCCGTGTAGATCGCCCCCATCAGCATAAGCGCGGTGGTCGGGTCCATGGAAAAAGTCAGCGGCACCAGCACCGCGATCGCCATGGTCGCCGTCAACCCGGGAATCGCGCCCAGGATAGTGCCGGCCGCTACACCCAGCACGGCCAACGCCAGATGCAGCGGCGTCAGCGCGGCCAGGATGTCATTGATATGAGTCATCGTCCTCAGACTCCGAAGAAAAGCGGCCTGGCCCGCGCGTGTGCCGGGCCAGGCTGCAAATCAGTGCACCAGACCAGCTTTCTTGACGAGTCTGGTGTACTTGGCGCGCTGCTTGCTCATGAACGCATCCATCTTTTCGTACGGCACGTTCAGTTCGACAAAGCCGCGCTTGGCCAACGATTGCTTGAACTTCGGATTGGCGTTGACCTTGCCGATCAGAGCCGAGAGTTTCTTTCGGATCGACTCGGGCGTGGATTTGGGCACCGCCACACCCCGATAGGCGCCGCCAACCATATCGATCTTTTTTTCCTTAAAGGTGGGCACCTGCGGAAAGATCGCCATGCGTTTATCGGTGGCCACGGCCAGCATGCGGACCTCGCCCGGATGATTGGCTGCCACCGTCGAATATCCCCATTCCGCCTTGACCTGTCCGCCGCGTAGCGCCGTATAGGCAGCCCCGGTACCCTTGAACGGAATATAAGTGGTCTTGGTGCCGGTAATATTCTCGAACCGCACGTTGGCCAACTGGTTGGCGGTCCCGGTGCCCGACCCCGACATCGTGAGCATGCCGGGGTGTTTCTTGGCGTAGGCGATCAGATCGTCGAGCGTCTTGAGCGGACTGTCCTTGGCCACGAGAATCGCATCCGGCGTGTACTCGAACATGTACACGTTGGTGATGTCGCTCGTCTTGAAGCCGACGTTGCCCATCATCGGCTTGACGATGATATGCGGCAGATTCGTACCCATGATCGTGTAGCCATCGCCCTTCATCGAATTCAGCTGCGACCAGGCTACTGCCCCGCCGCCGCCTGACTTGTATTCGATGATCATGTTCTGACCGGTCATCTTCTCGAATATCGGTTGCTGCAAGCGGGCGGTGATGTCCGACTCGCCGCCGGGCCCGAACGGGATGATGTAGTGCAGCGGCCGCGATGGATAGTTCGATGCATCGGCGGCTCGAGCCGTCGTCACCATAACCGGCACCGCGAGCGTACTCGCCAGCACCATGGTTGCCGCCATCGTTTTGATCTTCATGTTCTCCTCCGTTTCGCATGTTCACGTTGTTGTGATTCATATCCCGCCGCGGCCGCTTTCTGTTTGAAGCTCGTGGGCAACGGCGTGGGTTCTCAGCTATTTATATACGCCGACCCGCTGTCCGATATTCGCCATCAACGCATCGTCGATTTCAACACCTTTTTTCTGATTCGCGACCCGCAACTCGTGCCGGCGCACCCCGGGAATACGCGCACCGGGCTGGTCGGTGATCGCGGCAAACAGAACTTCGAGCCGCGCTGCAAACTGCGGGCCGGCCAGCCGGTCCGGATCGATCAGCCAGAAGCATTGCCCGATATTCGGCGGCGGGCCTTCCATGTTGAAAAAAGAGCTGGCCTCGAAGGCATAGCTCGAACCCGTGAGCGTGGCCGACAGAATCTCGACCATCAGCGCCAGAGCCGCGCCCTTGGCGCCCCCGGCGGGGATCATCGTGCCGGCGAGCGCGGCCGCGGCCTCGGTGGTCGGGCGGCCGGCTTCGTCGAGCGCCCACCCCTCGGGAATCGCCTCGCCGCGCTGGTTCGCGAGCATGACCTTGCCCCGTGCCACGCCGCTCAATGACAGGTCGATCACCATGGGGGGCGCGCCGCTGCGCGGCACGGCGCAGGCGATCGGATTGGTGCCGAACACGCCCTTCGATCCGCCCCACGGCGCCATCGCCGCCGGCGAATTGGAAAACCCGATTGCAATCAGCCCCTGCGCGGCCGCCGCTTCCACGTGATGACCGAGCACGCCCGCATGGTGCGAATGACTGATCGCGACCGTGCAACTGCCGGCCTCTCGCGCCCGCGCCACACCATGTTCGATGCCGAACTGAATCGCCGGGAACGCGAAGCCATGGCCGGCGTCCACGGCCAACGCCGCCGGCGCATTGACCCGGATTCGCGGCTTGGCATAGCCATCCACCTTTCCGGCCATCGCCTGATCGGCATACGCGATCAGGCGGGACAGGCCATGCGAGGCCAGACCATCGAGCTCCGCGGCCACCAGCGCCGTCGCCACCGCGTCGGCGTTCGGGGCGCTGACGGCGTTGTTACACAATACCTTGCTCGCCAGTTCCCGGGCTCGCTCGGCGCTGACGCGACTCATGCCGCGGCCTCGTCGAGCGCGGCGAGTACATTGTCGACGGTGACCTGGCTGACGCGCACGTTCGACTGCACCGTCACCCCGGCGATGTGCGGCGTGAGCAGCACGTTATCGAGCCCGGCATAGACCGAATCCGCCGGTAACGGCTCGTCCTCGAACACGTCGAGCGCGGCCGCCGCAATGACGCCATCGGCCAAGGCGCTGGCAAGCGCCGCATCGTCGATTACACCGCCACGCGCGCTGTTGACGATCACCGCGCCCGATCGCATGCGCGCCAGCGCCGCCGCATCGATCAGATGCCGCGTGCCGGGCACGAGCGGCACATGCAGACTGAGCACGTCCGACTCGGCCAGAAGCGACTTGAAGTCGATCGGCTCGACGTCGTACTCGGCCCAACAGGCGTCGTGCATCGACAGGTTGGGGTCGTGTGCCATCACGCGCATACCCAGCGCCTTGGCCCGAGCCGCGACCTGGCGGGCGATACCACCGAATCCGACCAGCCCCATCGTCGCCCCTGCCACCTCCAGTCCGATCAACGCCGAACGCGGCCATTCGCCAGCCTGCATCGAAGCACGATGTTCGTACGCGCCCCGCCGCAGTATCAGCGCCGCCGCGATCACATACTCGGCCACAGCCACATCGTTGGCGCCCGTGGCTGGCAGCACGCGCACATCGCGCGCCCGGCACGCCTCCAGATCGATGTTGTCGAGCCCGACGCCGAGCCGCCCGACGGCACGCAGCTTTGGCGCCGCCTCGAGCAACTCGCGATCCACCCGGGTGCGATTGCGCACGATGATCGCCTGCGCGTGGCCGACCGCTCCGAGCAGCGTCGCCCGCTCATCCACCAACGAAGGCTCGAAACGTACGTCGTAGCGTTCGCGCAAGGCCGCGATCGGCGCCTCGTCCATGAATTCGGTGATTACGATATCGCTCACTCAACTCTCCCTGAAGTCAACGGCGAACGGCGCGCGGCTACCACTCGGCCGCACGCCGATTTTCATCAAGCACTCCGATACAGCTTGGTCAGCACGAACTCGCGATGGCCGAGCGCTTCAGCGGCGGTCAGACGACCACTGCTCGTCTCGAGCACGGACTCGATCAGGGCGTCGCCGGCCTGGTCGAAATCCATTTCGCGCCGCAGGATGCCCGACACGTCGAGATCGACATGCTCGGCCATGGTGCGCACGGTGCGCGGGTTGGCCGACAGCTTGATCACCGGCTCGATCGGGTTGCCGATAATGTTGCCCTGCCCGGTCGGGAACAGATGCACCACGTACCCGGCCGCGGCCATGAGCGTCACGCACTCGGCCGCGGCCGACGACGTATCCATGAAATACAGCCCGGGCCCCTTCGTCGGCTCTTCCGCCGGTTCGAGTACGTCGATGTACGACGTCTTGTGCCCGATCTTGGCCAGGTTGCCGAAGGCTTTTTCCTCGATGGTCGACAGACCGCCTTCGATATTGCCCTTGGTCGGCTGCGACTCGGACAGGTCGTTGGTCTTGTGACGGTTGATGAAATCGTTGTAGCTGCCCCAGGTATCCAGAAACTTCTGCTTGGTCGCCTCGTCGGCAGCGCGTTCGGCACAGACCATCTCGGCACCGGTGATTTCCGAGGTCTCTCCGAAACACATCGTCGCGCCTTCGGCCACCAGCTTGTCCATCAGATTCCCGACCGTAGGACAGGAGGCCAGCCCCGAGGTGGTGTCGGACTCGCCACACTTGGTGGAAATCCAGAGTTCGTCGATACCGCATTCCTCGCGCTGTTTCATTGAAGCGTCCTGCACGAACTTCTTGGCGGTCCAGGAGGCACGCGCGATGGTGTCGATATCGCCATGCTGTTCAATGGCGAAACCTTCGACCGGCTTACCGGTCTTGGCGATACCCTCGACCACGCGCTGGGTCCAGCCAGGTTCGATACCGATAACCACCACTGCGGCGACATTCGGGTTCGCTCCCGTGCCGATCAGGGTGCGGAAATGCAGATCCAGGTCCGCGCCAAACTGCAGCCGCCCGTACGGATGCGGGATGGCCATCGTGCCCTTTATGTTGTTGGCCACCGCTTCACAGGCTGCGTTCGAAATATCATCGAGCGGCAGGATGATGACGTGGTTACGCACGCCCACGCGCCCGTTTTCACGCCGATATCCCAGAAAAGTGCGCTTCGTCATGGCTACCACCGCTTGGTCTTGATGTTGTGGACGTGCACGTGATCGCCCTTGGCGATGTCGGCCACGGCGCGGCCGATGTCGTGCTCATATTCGATGATCGTGTCTTGGTTACCGATATCGTCGAGCGCGATCTTGTGACCGATCGGGATGTCGTGATTGGCCTTGATCTCGAGCGTCTCGTCGCCCTCCATCAGCCAGCCGGTAAGCGTTTCACCTGCGCTGACGCCTTCGACAACCACAACGCCGACCTTGTCAGCCTTGTTGTGGACCAGGAAGTGGGTCTCCATTGAATTTCCTCCAGATATCGCGTTGAGCCGTAACGGCACGTCTTTTGTATTATGTCTTATATAAGACTGTCAATATTAGACTATCGGTTATGATGAGCCGCTACACGAGGCACAGGGCCCTATGAGCGAAGCACGCACATTAAATTACAGACCGCTCTACGAGCAGATAAAAAGCTTGCTCGTCAGGCGCTTAGGTAATAATGAATGGCCGCCCGGCACGGCGCTTCCCAGTGAGATCGCTCTGGCACAGGAATACGACGTGAGCCAGGGCACGGTACGCAAGGCGCTCACCGCGATGGAGAAGGAACACCTTGTGGAACGACGCCAGGGGCGAGGCACGTTCGCAGCGCGCCATAGCCAGCAACGCTCGCTGTTCCAGTTCTTCCACCTGGTCAACGACAACGGCGAGCGGGAACTGCCGATCAGCCGGGTCACCCGCTGCCTGGAAAGCAAGGCGAGCGCGACCGAGGCTCGCGCACTGGAACTCTCCGCGCACGCCATGGTGGTTCGGATCGAGCGCGTCCGGGAGCTTAACGGCACACCCGTGATTTACGAGAGCATCACCATTCCGAGCAGTCTTTTCCCGGGTTTATCGAGCTGGCGGCTCGAAGACCTGCCGAACACGCTGTATGAGTTCTATGAGACGGAATACGGCGTGATGGTCGTCCATGCGAGCGAGATGGTCCGCGCGGCCGCCGCGTCTGCGACTGAAGCAGAACTGCTCGGCGTGGCCCCGGCTTCACCGCTGCTGTCGGTGGAACGGCGCGCTCTAAACATTCGCAACGAGCCCGTTGAATGGCGCCGCAGTCTCTGCCACACCGGGCATCATTACTATTTCAACGAACTCGACTGACGACCGCGGCATGCCCCTCGCGCCTGCCTGCACCAGCAGGCCGAGCGTAAGTCACACGCTCGATATCGCGAACATATCGTCATAGACCCGACTAAATCGAGCCCCTTGTCCTGGCTGTTCGGCGGCTCGCTGTTCGGGGCGCTGTCGGCGCATATTCGTCAGGTCAACCGCGGCGCGGATATCATCGGCTGCCATTGCATCAGCTCACTACTCGCTGCATTCGCTGACCGCGCAGTTCGCCGGGCGCGCGGGTCTGTGCGATATCGGGAGCAATCCGTTGGCGCAAGCGACCACGCCGTATCACCTTGGGCAGCGTGGTGATAACCCGCTCGTCGCGGGTCCAGAGCAACGAAACCAGCCTTATACGCCCTACGAGGCTTTGTTCTACAAGCGACTGTCCTGCTACCAGCAATCGTCGCCACGTGCGCGGCCGGGGTTGAAGAACAAACTGATCTGGCTCGGCGCCTCAACCATTGAAACGCCTGTCGATGACTGTCGAGACTGTCGTTGACTGGCCCCTGCCAAAGCTCGGATTAATCGAGCTAAGTCGTGACCACTCTATTCGCTGCGGATTTCGTCGTTCCACGCACGACCAGAGTCGTTTCAATTTCCGTATGGAGCAGCGTCGTCTCGCCGTTGATGCGTTTTACGAGAAAATCTGCAGCCTTGGCGCCCATTTCTGAAGACGGCACCTTAACGGTTGTCAGCCCCGGTTGCAGATGTGCGCTTATGCTCAAGTCGTCGAATCCAGTGATCGAGATGGCTGCGGGGACCCCCAGGCCGCGCGATTGGCATTCGAATATAGCGCCGATCGCCAGCACATCGTTGCCGCATATCACCGCGGTCGGGGGTTGCGCGCAACGATTCAGCAATTCACGCATACCGTTTCGGCCATCTGCGATCCCATAGGGCTGCTCTACTAATCGCTGCTCCTCCAACTGCCTACCGATCACGGCGAGTGCAGCCCGTACGCCCTGGATACGCGCCTGTGCACGATCGTTCGATTGGCTCACGCCTGCGATCATTGCAATGTCGCGGTGGCCTAGGTCGATAAGATATTCGGTGAGTCGGCGCGCTGCCCCTTCGTTATCGAATCCGATGCATGGGTATTCGGACGAGGCTCGGTACGTCCAGCAGTTCACGAACGGTAACTGGTACCGCTCAAGCAGGCTATACAGCTGGGGCGCGTGCGCTTCTCCAACCAGCATTAGCCCTTCAACGCCGTGACAGAGGAAGGCGTGCGCCTCTCGAACTTCCTGCTCCAAGTCATACTCGGACGCCGCCACCAGTAGCGTGTACCCCAATTGCGTCAAGCGGCGTTGAAGCGAGCTGATACCGCTGGCGAATATCGCGTTGTCCAGCGTGGGAACGATGGCGCCTACAGCGCGAGTCTGGCTGCTTGCCAGCGCTCGCGCGGCACCAGACGGGATATAGCCGAGATCCCTTATTGCGGCTTCGATGCGCTTGCGCAACTCGGGGCGCACCATATCGGGCGAGTTGATAGTGCGCGAAACCGACGCTGTTGATACGCCAGCGCGACGCGCGACGTCGATAATGCCCACATTGCGGCTCGTACGTCTCGCAGCTTTCACTCGATACAAACGGGTTAGTGATTTTCCTAAAGTCTGTCTCATTTGCGCAGGGCTGTCATTTGTCGGCCCTGTACGGAGTTAGACGTTGGTGGCACCGCAACCAGCGCGAAAACTCATCCAAAAGTTGTAGCAGCAACCAGGGGTTAAAAATAAAATCAAATAAATCAATTCGGTATATAAAAAAAAGGACGCCCTAAAAGCCCCCCGCGACGGGGTATCAGCGATTCCAAACGCCCATGCCGCCAGCAGTGTTGACAGTGCAATATTGTTATGCATAGCGTATGTAAGCGCTTTCATTTGGTAGCAGCATGAGATTGGTGCGATCCGGCAGAACGAGCTTAGAGAAAATCTTGCTGCGTCTTTTCTGGTTCAGCGCGGCGCTGTATGTGCTTGATGTTGTACTGGGGAAACTGGGAGGGATGCTGCCTGGATTCCTTGTTCGACTACTGCCGGATAACGCGCTGCAGTTTGCGCTGCTAGTGCTGATATCGGTCTTTCTGGTGGCGGCGGCGCTGGTAGCGGAACGCCGGGAAAACACGCCCAATAATCGTAATTAACAATAATCGCCAGTGCGAAAGCAGGAGAATGACTCATGGGACGCAGCAAAGATTCGAGAGATTTCGACAAGAGCCTGAAATCGCCGGATAGACGCCAGTTTCTGTCGGTCGCCGGCCGCTACGGATTCACCACAGCCGTGATTGCCGCCACGGGCGGGTTACTGACCTCGGAACCGGCTGTTGCCGCGGTTTCCCGTGAGGAGCAGCAGCGGGCGCGATCCGCCAAATACACGATGAATCTAGCCACCGCCTATATCGTCGGTGCCTCGCGTAGCTACCCGATCATGCAGCTCAACCTGAAGGACAATATCGAGAACATGACGCGCGGCAAGGTCTACGTGAAGCTTGCTCCCGGCGGCCAACTCGGTGCTGGAACCGCCCTTGTTAACAAGGTCCAGAGCGGCACGATACAGGGCGCTCAGCATTCTCTCTCCAATTTTGCGCCATTCGCACCTGAAGCGGATCTGATCAACCTGCCGTATTGGTGCGGTGCCAGCCAGCATTTCGTGAACCTGGTCACGTCCAAGACATGGCAGGACACAATCAATCCGAAGCTGGAAAGTCACGGCTTCAAGGCGCTGATGTACGTCGTCATCGACCCGCGCGTCATTGCCTTGCGCAAGGGCGGCAAGGGACCGATAAAGACGCCGGACCAGATGCACGGAATCAAGTTTCGTGTGCCGGGGTCCGAGATTCTGCAGAAAGTCTATAAATTAATGGGCGCCAATCCGACGCCAATCGCCTGGGGCGAGACGACTGCGGCGATCAAGGAAGGGGTTGCCGACGCCCTCGATCCATCGATCAACGCTCTCTATGTATTCGGATTCAAGGATGTCTTGTCCTGGGTGACCTTCAACGAGGCCGTGCCTGATTCACAGATCTATTCGTGCAACCTGAAGTGGTTCAGAAGCCTCCCGAGCGAGGTACAGCACGCAATCGAGGAGGCCAGTGACATCACGTTCCGCCAGAACCTGGCTCAGGTGCCGGCATCCCGCGCCTATGCCATGCAGGAACTGCAGAAGGCCGGGGTGCAGTTCTATACGCCCAATGACGACGAGATGGCGCAGTGGAAGGCGTCCTGTGGTCATCAGCTCAAGACATGGGACGACACCAAGAAGAAGCTCGCCGGTTCACTCGACAAGTTCGATGAATTCCTGGCGGCCACGCAAAAGCGAGGCACGTATTACGTGGCCGACGTATGACCGCCGAATCTCCGCTTGCTCGGCGGCAATCCAGGCTTCGAGCCATTGTTGGCGCACTTGATCGCAACGGCGAGCGATGGTTACTGCTCGTGCTCTATGTCGCCATCGTACTGATCGTGACCAGTGAAGTGGCGCGACGCTTTCTACTGGCCGATTCGTCCGTGTGGGGCGGCGAAGCATCCCGGTTTCTATTCATATACCTGGCTTGGGTGGGTGCGTCGGCCGCGGTACGCGAGCGTAGCCATATTCGTATCGATGCCCTGCTGCAATGGCTGCCGCCACGCGGCAAGGCGACGGTACTGATTTTCGGTGATCTCATGACGCTTCTGCTGGCGGTGATCGCGATCTACTGGTCAATGGCACCAATAGAGACATCGTGGCAATTCGGCTCAGTGGCCGAAGCGCTTCAGGTCAGCCGGGTTTGGTTTCTGGCTGCCGTGCCGCTTGGATTCGGGATGATGATATTCCGATTGTTGCAGGCAATGCTTCGCGACGTATCCGATCTACGCACAGGACGTGCGCCGTTCGAAGGCAGCAAGCTTTTTGATTGAGGAACGGCACTGGCGTGTGACGCGGCAATGATTGCAACACCTTATGGGCTGCCGGCGGGCCAAGAGCCCGATGGCGCTACATGCACTGGAAGATCGCCAGAATGAACGCACTCATGTATGCACAGCAGGCAGCCACCCTGGGCTGGGGCTTTTATGGGCCGCTGATTGCAATGGTGGTGCTGATGATGCTGGCGGTACCGATCTGGGTCGTTATCGGCCTGGGCGCCAGCGCCATGCTCTACTTTACCGGCGTGTTGCCGCTGTCGTTGTTCGGTGAAGCCTTGTTCGACGGCATCAATTCGTTCGCACTCATCGCAATTCCGCTGTTCATCCTGACGGGCGATCTGCTGGTGCGCACGGGGTTGTCGACGAAACTGCTGGATCTCGCCGAGGCGACGGTAGGCGGGGCCCGCACAGGCCTTGGATCGGCCACGGTTCTGGGCGCGGGATTCTTCGCCTGTATTTCCGGATCGGACGCAGCCGATACCGCGGCGATCGGCCGGATAACACTGGACCGACTGGTCACACGTGGCTATCCGGAAGCCATGGCCTGCGCGCTGGTGGCAGCCGGCTCGTGTACCGGCGTGCTCATCCCACCGTCGATCTCATACATCATCATTGGGCTCATTCTGGGCCAGTCAGTGGCCACCCTCTTTCTCGCAGCCGCAGTGCCCGGTGTGGTCGTGCTCGTGACCATCCTCTTCACGAATGTGATGCTCAACCGCATCAACGGCTACGAGCATGAGAGTGCCAAGTTTTCCCTCAACCGTTGGCTGCGCGCCTTCTGGGCGGCTCGATACGGAGTGATGATTCCATTCATCATTCTGGGCGGCATCTACTCGGGTATATTCACGCCGACCGAGGCCGCCGCGGTGGCCGTAAGCGTGACCATCGCCGTCGGCTTTGGGCAAGGCACGCTGCATCTGCGCGATCTGCCGCGCATTCTTGAGAGTTCAGCGAAGGTGAACGGCGTCATCCTGCCGATCATCGCCATGTCGCTGCCACTGGCGCAAACTCTGGCCTCTCTGGACATACCGCAGACGTTCGTGGCCGGCATGACCGGTCTGAGCGACAACCCGACCGTGCTGATCCTGATCATGATCGGCATCCTGCTCGTGGCCGGCTGCGTGATGGAGACCACGCCGAATATCGTGATCCTCGCACCGTTGCTGCTACCGCTCGCTCGCAACATCGGTATGAACGATATTCATTTCTCTATCGTGATGATCACCGCGCTCGGTGTCGGCTTCATCACGCCGCCCTTCGGCTTGAATCTGTTTGTGGTATCCAGCCTGCGCGGAACACCCGTGATGAGCGTGGCGTGGTACGCCGTGCCATTCGTGTTTGCCATGCTGCTGGCCGTGCTGGTGATCGCGTTCATCCCGCAGCTGTCGCTGTGGGCATTCTGACCCATTGATTCCAGTATTCGCACCGCAAGTAAAAATATAATTGTAAGCGATTACACAAAGGAGTTTGAGTAATGAGCATTCGCTACCTGAAGAAAGCCTCGCGCACGTCATCCTCTGGCGAGAGCCAGACCCGCAGCACCGTCCTGGAGATGCTGGAAAAGCTGGAAAACGGCAGAGAGCAAGCGGCAATCACCTATGCCCGGGAACTCGACAAGTTCGAGGGCGACATTGTCGTGTCGCAGGATGAGATCGACGCGGCAGCCGAGCATGTGCCGCAGCAGCTGCGTGACGATATCCATTTTGCTTACGAGCGCATCGGCGGATTCGCACGTCAGCAGCGCGACAGCATCCGCGAGTTCGAGTCCGAGATCAGCCCCGGGCTGTTTGCCGGTCAGCGCCTGATCCCGATGCAGACCGTCGGCTGCTATGTGCCGGGCGGGCGCTATGCACACATCGCCTCGGCGTTGATGAGCGTGGCGACGGCGAAGATCGCCGGCGTGAAGAATGTGATCGCCTGCTCTCCGCCACGCGACGGCGGCGTTCATCCGGCCATCCTCTACGCCATGAAAGTCGCCGGCGCCGACCATGTACTGGCACTGGGCGGCGTACAGGGCGTGGCGGCCATGGCTTTTGGCCTGTTCACGGACAAGCCGGCGGATATGCTGGTGGGCCCCGGCAATCGCTTTGTCGCCGAGGCCAAGCGCCTGCTTTACGGGCGTGTTGGCATCGATCTGTTTGCCGGCCCGACCGAAATTGCCGTCATCGCGGACGAGCACGCAGATGCCGATATCGTCGCGGCCGATCTGGCCGGGCAAGCAGAGCACGGGCCGGATTCGCCCGCGTGGTTGTTCACGACGTCTGAAACGCTGGCCAAAAGCGTGATGGAACGCATGCCCGCTTGTATCGATGCGCTGCCGGAGACCCAGCGCAAGGCGGCGACGGCGGCCTGGCGCGATTACGGCGAAATCGTGGTCGGCGATACGCGTGAAGAGATCGCAAAGATCAGCGACGAATACGCGGCGGAGCATCTGGAAATCCAGGCAGCGGATCTTGATTGGTGGCGGGATAATCTGCAGAACTATGGCTCGCTGTTCCTCGGCGAGGAAACAACGGTCGCCTTCGGTGATAAATGCTCAGGCACCAACCATATCCTGCCGACCAAGGGTGCGGCGCGCTATACCGGCGGCTTGAGCGCGCACAAATTCATCAAGGTGGTGACTTATCAGCGCCAGGACAAAGCCGCCACGCACGACGTCGCCGCGGTAGCCGCTCGACTATCGCGCAGCGAAGGCATGGAAGGCCATGCCCGAACCGGCGACATCAGACTGCACAAGTATTTCCCGGGCGAGAGCTTCGACCTCGACGCGTCGCTGTGAGCGACGGTCTTTTCGACTTGTCGGGTCGATCAGCGCTGATAACCGGCGCGAGCTCCGGCATTGGGCGCGAGCTGGCTATTGCGCTGGCGGGCGCCGGTGCGCACGTGATCCTGGCCGCGCGACGCCGCGATCGGTTGGAGGAGGCCGCCGATCGTATCCAGCAATCGGGCGGCCGGGCGAGTGTGCTGGACATCGATCTCGACGATCTGGACGCTTTGCGCCTGGTCGCCGCGCGCTGTGCCGATCTGAATGCCGCGCCCGATATTCTGGTCAACGCCGCCGGCGTCAATCCGCGCCTGCCGGCAGCAGAGGTCGATGTGGACACCTGGCAGCGGACCCTGCATATCCATCTGACTGTCCCGTTTGTTTTGGCGCAGGCGCTCGTCGGCCGGATGCAGCGCCGCAGCTGGGGCCGGATCATCAATATTGCCTCGCTACAGTCGGTGCGTGCCTTTCCCAATGGCTTGCCTTACGGCACCGCCAAGGGCGGCGTGGTGCAGATGACGCGTGCCATGGCCGAAGCCTGGTCGCCGCACGGCATTAACTGCAATGCGATCGCGCCGGGATTCTTCCCAACCGAACTGACCGCGCCGGTGTTCGATGACTCAGCGCAGGCCCAGCGCAACGCCGAGCAGACGATGATCGGCCGCAATGGGCGTCTGGAGGATCTGCACGGCATCGCAATATTTCTCGCCGCAAGTGCGTCCGATTACATCACCGGCCAGACCGTTTTCGTCGACGGTGGGTTCACCGCAAAATAGCCGGAGAAACAGCAATGAAAGCGCTCGTCTATACCGCTCCTTTTGAAATGCAGTACCGGGATCAGGACGAACCCGGCCAACACGCGGGCGACGTGATTGTCGATGTGCAGGCAGCCGGTATCTGCGGTTCGGACATGCACGCGTTCCACGGCCACGACCCGCGGCGCAATCCGCCGTTGGTGCTGGGCCACGAAGTGGCGGGAATCTGCCAGACCGGCGTCCACGCAGGCCAGGCCGTGGCGATCAATCCGCTGATCAGCTGCGGCCAATGTGAATACTGCGGACAGGGGCGTTTCAATCTGTGTCCCGAGCGGACCATGATTGGCATGACACGACCGGGCGCATTCGCCGAGCATGTCACCATACCCGAGCGCAACCTGTTCGTGCTGCCGCCCCACATGAACCCGGTTCATGCAGCCCTGGCCGAGCCGACCGCCACTGCCGTGCACGCCCTGCATCTGGCCGCCCGCGCGGCTGTGAGACCATTGTCCGAGGCACGAACCGCCGTGATCGGTGGCGGCGCCATCGGCTTGATCAGTGCACTGCTGCTGCGCGCTTATGGTGCATCTGATCCGCTGATCTCCGAGCCGAATCCGCTGCGACAGACCACCGCTGCCAGGGCCGGCATGGATAATCTGCACGATCCAGGCAAAAGCACGTTGTCCGAGGGTCGCTTCGATCTGGTGGTCGATGCCGTTGGCTCGGCGGTCACACGCAGCGTTGCGATATCCGCTGTGCGCCCCGGCGGCGTCGTCTTGAGCATTGGGCTGCAGGCGTCAGGGGGCGAGCTGGATGCCCGTAAGCTCACTCTGGCCGAAATCAGCCTGCTCGGCTGCTATACCTACACGCCATCCGATTTTCAAGCTGCATTGTCCGCACTGGTGAATGGCGCGCTCGGCGGGCTGGAATGGGTGGAAACGCACCCCCTGTCCCAGGGCGCCCGGATGTTCGGTGAACTCGACGAGGGCCGCGTTGCCGCAGCCAAAGTCGTATTAATTCCATAGTCCAGCACGCAAGACCATATGCCACGCCAACCGATGTCCATCGGCGTCTCACCGCAGCTGCCTCATGACTGTCCGCAGCCACGAACCCGGCGCCGCGATCGTGTCCTTGTTATCTTGTCCTTGTTTAAGTCCAGATCGACGTGAACGCGCCGTATGCCGACGAGGCGCACGGCTCAAGCATCTCTGGCGCGGCCTGAGCCTCCATGGGTCATGTGATAATCCTGGATATGACCCGCCCCGCTCAATGTCGCTCTGCCTCGGGGCCGTACCCCACCCGCGACATAACCCACACGATGTTTAGGACGAGCAGGACAAAAACATCATGTCTGGGTATTTCGATCGGGGCACGGCGGCATACTTCGCCTCAGTCGGGCTCGCTATCAAGAAACGCAGCGACCTGATCGAACAACACATGCCGCCGATGCTCGAGCAGTGCGAAGTGGCTGGCATGGGCAATCTCGACGTAGCATTTTTCCTTTGTGCCCAATGCATCCAGCAGCGCCAGGCCGTCGGCCCGCGTGGCCGTGGTGTCGGCGCCACCGCGAATCACGAGGGTCGGCACCTGGATGCGAGCGGCTTCGTAGCGCGGCCGCCCGTTGAAGGCTGACCACAGATCGAGCAGCACGCCGTTGGGCGCACGTACGACATCGCCCGGTTCATCGGCCTGCATGGCTTCGAACCAGGCCCCCAGCACCGCCGGATCGCGCCAGGCATCGGCCCGGGCCGCGGTGATCTGGGCCGCCCAGCGGGCATCGGCCTGGGCCTGCGACTCGGTCCGATAGGCGCCGAGCCGGCGCAGCCGGTTGGGCTGACCCGGCTCCGAAAGCCCATCGACCCAGTCCGGGTTGGGCACGCCATAGACCGGAGCGAACAGCACCAGCCGGCGGACCGCCGAATCTCCGGCCGCGATGTGGCAGGCGGTGGTCATCGTGCCCCATGACCAGGCCACCACATCGACCGAAGCCACCCCGGCGCGACGCCGAATTTCGGCGATCGCGTCGGCGATGTCGCGGGCCGCATCCTCCGCCCGGCAGAACGGCGCACCGGCCTCGGGCGGCTCGGCCATGCAGTCCGGCCGGGTCGAGCCACCGTAACCCCGGACATCCAGCGCGTACGCGTCGTAACCATCGGCCACGGCCCGCCTCATCCAGCTGGCGCCGGGCACATCGAACATCACGCCGGGGTAGGTCGCACCGTGGACGAACAGCACGGCGCGACCGGCGTGGCCCGACCGCCCAGCCGCGGTCGCCTCGCGCAGACACACGGTAGCGCCTGGTTCGGCGCTGCTGGGGATATCGACACGCGTTGCAGTCATCGCGGGGCTCGTTCGTCCTGGGCGTCGCAATCAACAGCCTGGGCGCGCCTGGCGACGCTGTCGGCCACGAACGCGCCGCGCTCACCGATTGGCTTGTTGCCGCTGACCGTAATGTACTCGGGGGCCTGGAACGCGAGCCGGACATTGATCTCGCCGCCGACCCGCATGATGACAACGGTGCGGTAGAGCCAGGCCAATACCATGGCGCCAAGCGAGCCGCTGGTCGTCGAACAGGTGTTCGAGAGCCTCACATAGATCGAGAACGCCAGCGAACTCAGGATGCAGAACACGGTGTTGGCGGAAACGGCATGGCACACACGCAGGCGCCTGTTGTTCCAGACCATTACCGGCATGTCCGCGCCACGCTCCCGGCGATCCTCGCGGGCGGCCGGACTGGATGCGATGTCATGCGCGTTGCGGCGAAACACCATGGTTTTCGGTCGCGAAACCCCTCGGCCGAGTATACGCAATCGGCGGCACCCGCCATCCCGACGCGCTATTTGATCGATCGGCGGCCCTCTACCGGGCGCGAGGCGCGCGGCGCGTCGTCATCCCAGGTCAAATCGCGGTACCGGGCGACGTCGTCACCGAAAAACGGGTATTTGATGATGTCGAAATACGGCGAATAATCGAAATCGCGCGGCGTGATCAGGCGCCCATTGCGGCGCACGAAGATCATCTCGCCGTGTTCGCCGCGATGAATGGTCGGCAGGATCGGATAATGCACGCTGGCAAATGCGTTGGCCAGCAGCGTCGAACAAATCGCGCGGATCATGTCGCCGTGACCGGCCTCGAACAGAGTCGACCGCCAATGCCTCGGCAACACGCCATAGGGCAGGAAGAAACGCAGCAGGTCGAAGATTTGCCGCGTGTCGTAGGGCGTGCCATAGCGCGCACAGGCATAGGCCGTCACGGCCGCGCGATCGGACGCGGGCATGTCGCGCGGGCGACAAATGCGCAAATGCTCGCCCCGATAACGGTCCAGCGGCGATACGCGCACCCCGTCGCCCATCTCGGCCTCGAGCAGCACCTGGGTGTCGGCGGGCCAGCCGGCATTCGCGATGGCGCGGCGCACGCCGGTATCAACCACCGCGTCGGCGCGACCGATGTACAGCGCCGCATGACTCCAGGAGCTGAGCGTTACGGTCTGGATCACGCCGGCCACGCGGCTCCGCCCGGCGACCAGCACCACATCGGCCGGGCGCAGGTGCTCGCTCAAACGCTGGAAATCGGTGCGCGGCGCCGACCGGGGCTGCACATCGGTCGCCAGCCAACGGCTCACCCAGCGCGCCAGCCGTGCGCGCCAACCCGGGCCCTTGTTCTGTCCCGCCGCCTCGCTCATGTCGCCAGTTTAGCGCGGACGCGCCGGCGCCACGACTGGACGATCGGACGAGGCGCGCCGCCCCGGAACGCGCAATGCGACCGCACGGTAGCCTCATGAAAGCGTATTTGACTGCACAATCGGCACGATTTTCCGAATTTTCGTCGACGTTTAGAAAGTCTTTATTTATTAATGTATGATGCGCTTCGCGCGGCAGCCCGACCCGGGCCGCCGCCGACATCCACACACTCGACGATGTCGATCGCGCCCCCGCCGCCGGGGCGGCGCTGATCCTTCGTCGCCGACAATTAAGAGAGACCCGGTGGCCCGGCCACGCACGATCGAACGCTCCAGCCTGATACTCAGCCTGCTCGCCGTAGGCGTGGGGATTGCTGCGGGCTATGGTGCCGGCGCGTTTCGCGCGCTGATCGGCCTGTTCCACAATCTCGCCTTCGCCGGCCAGTTTTCCTTCGCCTACGATGCGAACCAGCACACCGCGGCCAGCCCCTGGGGCCCGTGGATCATCGCGGTACCGATGATCGGCGCGTTGATCGTGACCTGGCTGGTGAAAACCTTCGCGCCCGAAGCCAAGGGCCACGGCGTCCCGGAAGTCATCGACGCCATCTATTACAAGGGCGGTATCATTCGGCCGGTGGTGGCGGCCACCAAGGCGCTGGCGTCATCGATCTCGATCGCCACCGGTGGCGCGGTCGGCCGTGAGGGGCCGATCATCCAGATCGGCTCGGCGCTCGGCTCCACCGTCGGCCAGCTGGCGCTGCTGCGCGAATGGCAGCGTAATACGCTGATTGCCTCGGGCGCGGCCGCCGGCATCACCGCCACCTTCAACGCGCCGCTGGGCGGCGTGCTGTTCGCGATCGAAATCATCCTGCCGGAGACCTCGGGCCGTACGCTGATCCCGGTGCTGCTATCGACGGGCTCCGCCGCCTTCGTCGGCCAGAGCCTGTTCGGCACCAATCCCTCGTTCAATATTCCGGCGCTCGGCAACGACGGCCTGGTGCTCAATTCGCCCCAGCTGCTGGTCGTCTACGTCATCTTCGGCGTGCTGCTGGGCCTGGCCGCCTGGCTGTTCACGCGCAGCATCTATTGGTTCGAGGAAGGCTTCGAGAAGCTGCCGGTGAACGACTACGTCCGTCATGTCGCCGGCATGGGCGTCGTCGGCGTGATGATGTACGTATTCCTGATCTATGGCGGGCATTACTACGTCGAAGGCGTCGGCTACGCCACGATCCAGAACATCCTGGAAGACGTGCTCACCAATCCCTGGCTACTGCTGCTTCTGTTCGCGGCCAAACTGCTGTCCACCTCGCTCACCCTCGGCTCCGGGGCCTCGGGCGGCGTGTTCTCGCCCGCGCTGTATCTCGGCGCCACGCTCGGCGGCGCGTTTGCCGTGGCCATGCAGCATGTCGCGCCCGGCTTCCATCTGGATGTGGCGACCATGGCCGTGCTCGGCATGGCCGGCGTGGTGGCGGGCTCGACCGGCGCCGCACTCACCGCGCTGGTGATCATCTTCGAAATGACGCGCGATTATCACGTGATCATTCCCATGGTGATCATCGTGTCCATCGCCTATGGCGTGCGCCAGTTCCTGATGGCCGACACCATCTATACCTTCAAACTGACGCGCCGCAACCACCCAGTGCCCGGCTCGCTGGAAACCAACCTGTTCATGCTGCGCAAGGCCTCGGATTTCTACGATCCGCGGGTCGTGCGCGTGGGCAGCACGCGCGGCATGGCCGAGGTCCGGCGGCGTTTCCGGCGCTTCGGACGACAGCACCCCAATGTGCTGGTGCTCGACGCCGAGCAGAACATTCAGGCGATCTTCTCCTCGCGGCGCCACTATCGGCTCAAGGGCCGCGGCGGCATCGGCATCCGCAGCTGGGTCGACGAGCACATGGAAACCGACTACATCGTGGTCGGCGCCGAGGACATGATCTTCGATATCGTCGGCCGACTGCGTGCGGCCAACTGCGAAGTGGCGCTGGTCACCAGGGACGGCAACATGACCCATCCGCGCGAGGTTCAGGGCGTGCTGACGCTGTCCGACGTGGCGCGCTCCTCGCGTCTGGCCCGCCAGATGGAGCGCCGGCGCAAGCCCCGCCCCACACTCAAGCCCAACCGCGGCGACAAGACACAGCCCGCGCTCCGGGCCGAACCGGTGGCCGAAGACGACGCTTAGCCGATGACCGGTCTACTACGGCATGTATAGGGCCCGCGCTGACAGCAATATACGGGCCGACAGCCGTGCCAAGCCGGCCACGATGCCGGATTGATGCATAGGCCCGGCGCCGCCCGGTGTTGTGACCCGACCGCGCCAGGGGCTAGATTGCAGGCTGGATTCATCGCTTGCTTGTCATGACGCAGACCGTTCTGATCTTCTCCGACAGCCTGCCCGAAGACCAGAAGAGCCGGCTGGCCGAACGCTACCAGCTGGCCGACTTTTCCGACTACGAGGACCCGGCGGCCGCGCCCGGATTCGACGATGCGCTGGCCACCGCCGGCGGCGCCATCGGCGTGAACATGCGCTGGCCCGCCGCGACCATCCATCAGGCGCGCCGGCTCAAGGTGCTCTCCAGCGTGTCTGTCGGGGTCGACAAATACGACGTCGACGCGCTATCGAACCAGGGTATCGCGCTGGGGCATACGCCGGACGTACTCACCGACACCACCGCCGACACGGCGATGACACTCATCCTGGCCACCGCGCGCCGCGTGGTCGAGCTGGCCGAGTGGGTCCGCGCCGGGCAATGGACGGCGCCGATCGGGCGCGATCAGTTCGGTGTCAATGTGCACCACAAGCGTCTCGGCATCGTCGGCATGGGCCGTATTGGCCAGGCCATTGCCCGGCGTGCCGCCTTCGGTTTCGAGATGGACGTGGTCTACAGCAACCGCTCGCGCAAGCCCGAGGCCGAGGCTGAAATCGGCCTGCGCTACGTCGAATTCGAGGACCTCCTGGCGAACTCGGACTTCGTCTGCGCCGTCGTACCGGGCAGCGACGAAACCCATCATATGTTCGACGAAAAAGCCTTCGAACGCATGGCGCCGCACGCGATCTTCATCAACATCGCCCGTGGCTCGGTGGTGGATGAAAACGCGCTGGTCGCGGCACTCGACGCCGGCGGCATCCGCGCGGCCGGCCTGGACGTGTTTCAGGACGAACCGGCCGGCCCCGGCCATCCGCTGATCGGCCGCAACGATGTCGTCGCCCTGCCCCACATCGGCTCCGCGACCGCCGAAACGCGACACGCCATGGCGCGGCTGGCGGTGGACAACCTCATCGCTGGCCTCGAAGGCGAGACCATGCCGAGCTGCTATAACACGGCCGATCTCGGGCGCTGATCGGCCACCACGCGGCCCGCCAATCGTTGCGGCCTTAGCGCTTCGTTCCCGAAGGCTTTCATCCACGGATTGACACCGATTCAAACAGATTGAAGACAAGGAATGACGGCGCTACGGGTTTCCACGCACGATCAGCACTGCCGTCCGATCTGTGTCGATCTGCGGACAAAAAGAGCCCGGGATAAAGCTCCGAGACGCACCATGCCACCGCGAGACAACTGCCCTGCGAGCGCTTCGGTCCGGAAGTCATGGGTCCGCAGATCGACGCAGATTCACGCAGATGAAGACGGAGAATCACGGCGCCGGCTGTTCGCGTGCAGCCAATAAATACACTGCTCCCTATCGATACAGTTTTTGCGACCTGCCCAGCTTCATCTCGCGACACCAAGGCCGGGGAAGGCCGAGCCGCCTGCACAGCGCCTTCGTCCCCGATCAGTGCAGCCTTCTAATCTGCGTTAATCGGTGTGAATCTGTGGATAAAAAAGGCTCTTCGCGTATTTGCGGGATCGAGGCGAGCCGGATGCTGGCCTCGATAGTTATTAACCCGGCACAAAAATAGATGATTTTTCGGGTTAATAGCGCGCGTATGCGACCGCATGCTCGCCGCGGCCATCGGCCGCGAAGCCTTTGAAAACAAAAGACGGACAGGCGCCGGCTTTTATTTTTGAAGGCGTTAAAAACAGCTGATGAAGTCAGCTGTTTTGATGCCGGATTAATAGATGGGCCGCGATGCAACGGTTTACGGAATACGCCAAGCTCTGATATGCCGTGTCTGTATTTCAGTCCCGTTGTGCGGCGACGGCGAGGCGTAGTGTCGGCGGGTGTCCGGCGCACGGCGCCGGTGCGTCCAGCCTGTTTGAGCATCGCCAAAGCGATGTGAGTTCTGGGCGCATCCCGCCGACACTACGCCTCGACGTGAACCGGCGAAGCCGGCGCCGTGCCGGGTGCTTTTCTCTTGGTTACTTCTCTTGCGCAAACAAGAGAAGTGACTCGCGCTGCAGCGCGAAACCGGAGATCGGCGAAGACGCCCGGGGCGGGGCTTTCCGAGCGCCTGTTCGGCGTTGCCAGCCCAGTGCACTGCTGACTCATAGCTACACCTGCTTGAACGCTCGGGCCCCGCAGGGCGCAATGGCCGCCGTAATCCGCGAAGAACCTAAAAAAAGAACCCCGGAGAAACCTCCGAGGCTCGCCAGGTAGAGCGCGAAACGCTAGCTCGCCAGCGCCGCCAGACCACCTCGCTGACCGGTTTCGTCGGCCTCGCGCGAGAGGTTGATGGCGCTGATGATGGCCTTCATCGAGGCCGACAGCGTATCGGCATCTTCGGCCACGGCCGGGATACGGATGGTGCCGGCCTTGAGCTGGACGAAGGCGATCGCGTTCGCGTCCGAGCCCGAGGTCAGCGCATGTTCAGCGTAGTCGGCGATGGCGACATCGTCGCCCGTGTAGTCGTTCCAGGCATGCACGAAGGCCGACAACGGACCGTTGCCCGCGCCGTCGATCGTGAACTGGCGACCCGCCTGCGCCAGGGTGACCGACACCTTCTGGCCTTCACCGACACGGCGTACGCTGTAGTCCACCAGGGACACCGGATGCTGGCGATCGAAATGTTCGAACAGCAGGCGACGAATCGCGGCCGAGCCCAGTTCGCCGGTGACTTTTTCGCTCTCGCGCTGCACGTGCGGGGCCAGCGCCAGCATCATCCAGCGCGGCAGGTTGATGCCGTAGTCGCGCTCGAGCAGGAAGGCCATACCGCCCTTGCCCGACTGGCTGTTCACACGGATCACAGCCTGGTAGTCGCGACCGATGTCGCGCGGGTCGATCGGCAGATACGCCACCTGCCAGGGCTCGTCGTCGCCCTGTTTGCGCAGCGACTTGCGGATCGCATCCTGATGGCTGCCGGAGAAGGCGGTATAGACCAGCTCGCCCACCCAGGGATGGCGCGGATGCAGGGGGATGCCGGTGCACTCGTGCACGACCTTGATGATCTCGTCCGGGTTGGACAGATCCAGCTCCGGATCCACGCCCATGCCGTAGAGATTCATCGCCAGGACCACGATATCCATGTTGCCGGTCCGCTCGCCGTTGCCCAGCAGGCAACCCTCGACGCGCTCCGCGCCCGCCAGCATCGCCAGCTCGGCCGCGGCCAGCGCGCCGCCGCGATCGTTGTGCGTGTGCACGGATACGATCACCGAATCGCGGCCCCTGATGTGCTGGCAGAAATACTCGATCTGGTCGGCATGATGATGCGGGCCGACCTGCTCCACCGTGTTCGGCAGATTGAAGATGATCCGGTCCTCGGGCGTGGGCTGCCAGACATCCATCACCGCCTCGCAGATGCGCACCGAGAAATCGACCTCGGTCTGCGAGAAGCTCTCCGGCGAGTATTCCAGCCGCCAGTGCACGCCGGGGCGCGCCTCCGCATTGGCCTTGACGCGCTTCGCACCCGCCACGGCGATATCGATGATGCCGTCCTGATCCATCTCGAACACGCGCTCGCGCTGGATGGTCGAGGTGGAGTTGTAGAGATGGATGATCGCCTTGGACACACCTTCCAGCGACTCGAAGGTCTTGTCGATCAGGTGGTCGCGACACTGGGTGAGCGCGGCGATGGTGACATCCTCGGGAATCTGGTCTTCATCGATCAGCCAGCGCACGAAGTCGTAGTCCGGCTGGCTGGCCGAGGGAAAGCCGACCATGATTTCCTTGACGCCGATATCCACCAGCAGCTTCCACAGCTTCTGTTTCTGCTCGACCGTCATCGGCTCGAGCAGCGCCTGATTGCCGTCGCGGAGATCCTCGCTCACCCAGATCGGCGCGCGGGTGATCTCGCGCTCGGGCCAGGTGCGATCGAAACCGGTCACGCGCGGCGCCGGCTTGTATTTGCGATGGTCGAATCGGGACATGACGAAACTCCTGACGAATACGAACGCCGGCAACCGCCGACGATGACTTCATGATACGCGCCCAGCCGCGGCAGATGATTGCCAACTATGGCGCGCGCATACCGGTTAAAGGTAGATTATTCCCAGATCGGACACTGATATAGAATAAAATTGCGCCGCCATGGCCGATAACCGAAACAGCGAATTCCCCGACCGCTTCGACCGCCGGATCCTGGAAATTCTTCAGACCGAGGGCCGGATCAGCAATCAGGCCCTAGCGGAACGCGTGAATCTGTCGCCCTCGCCCTGCCTGCGGCGGGTGCGTGCACTGGAAGCGGCCGGGCTGGTCACCGGCTATCGCGCCACGGTCGACGATCGCAAGCTCGGCTACGGCCTCAACGTGGTGCTGATGATCCGCATGGACCAACACACGCCGGAGCGCTTCGAGGAATTCGAGACCCGCATCGCCGAGCTGCCCGAGGTCCAGGAATGCCTGTTGATTACCGGCCAGGAAGCCGAGTATCTGCTGCGTATCGCAGCGGTCGACATGGACGATTATCAGCGCCTGCTGCTGCAGCACATCACACGCATACCGGGCGTGTCCGGCGTCCATTCAAGCTTCGTGCTGCGCCGGGTGTTGCAGGATCGTGCATTGCCGCCACGCCCGGCCACCTGAGGCCGGGGCTCGTCAGCCGCGGTTCATGCATTGCCATGCCTAATTCGGGCATCATGCCCTGCGCGTTACCATCCGGGCCGAGAGCCAGATGACTCAACAAAGGTACGCCATGAAACAGATTACATTCGGCTTGCTGCTCATCGTCGCCGCCACCTTCGGGCTGGCCGGCTGCAACACGATGGCGGGCTTCGGCCACGACATGAAGGACGCGGGGCAAAGCATTCAACATAGCGCCGAGAAGCACAAGCCCAGCGGCGATCAATAAGCCGCACGACACGCCCGGCGGATAGGACCGAACGCCGCCTACCGGCGGTCTTCTGCGTTCAGGAGCGGGAGAAGGTCAGGCCATCGAGTAACGACGTCAGGCGCTTGAAGGCTGTCTTTTTCGTCATCGGCGGAGTGGGATTGCCGGGATAGACGCCAGGATTCGTGCCATCCACGATCAGATCGATGGCGTAGCAATGGCCATGCGCGACGCCGCGATAGGCGTGCCGCATCAGGTAATGGTTCATGCCCGCATCGCCGGTGTCGCGGCGCTTGAACGCCACGCCGTCAATCACGACTCGTGAAACCGCGCCCGCGTTGCCGTCGTCGGGCAGCGCGCAATGGTGCAACGCCCGGCTCGCGTCGCTGACGCCGAGCCGCAGCTCGCCCGTGGTGAGCTTGTTCGATTGCGGCAGCGTCAGCGTCAGCAAGCCCTGCCCGGACACGGCATGGGCGGCATCCGGATTCCAGCGCTGCTGAAGGAAATAACCACTGGCGAATCCGTGGCGAACCTTGAGCGTGGCCGGATAAACCATCGTCACGTCATACCGCGCGCTGTCGAAGCGTGCCGCGCCCGGGCCGGTCTTCGCCGGCGCATGCGCACATCCAGCCAACCCCGTCAGCACGACGCCGGCCAGCAGGCCGGCTATTGCCCTCCGCAGTTTTTTCACGGCTCGCTCCTGTTCCAACCGGACCGGCATGGGTAAGCATGCGCCCCCGTCTTTCTGTATACTACACAATATTTCCTGCCACTCTTTCCCGCTCGGAGTCTCATGACCCAGGTCGAGGCCATGTTCGAGCGCTACGGGCCGAAATACCGCTTGTACGTCACCCTCACGGTGCTGCTCGGCCTCGTTGCGCTCGGCATGTCGATCACGATCGTCAATGTCGCCACGCCCTACATCAAGGGGGCGTTCGGCATGAGCGCGTCGCAGGTGCAATGGTTGTCGACCGGATTTCTGGCGGCAACGACGGTCACCCTGCTGATCTCGCCGTGGCTGATGGCGGCATTCGGCCAGCGCAAGACCTATGTCGGCCTGCTGCTGGTATTCATCGCCGCATCGTTCATGGGTGGCTGGGCCACCGGCATGAGCATGATCATCGCCGCCCGCGTGATCCAGGGCGCAATGACCGGCGTGATCCGGCCGGTCGCGCTGGAAGCCCTGTTCGCGGTCTACCCGCCGGAAAAACGCGGGCTGGCCACCGCGATCTACGGCATGAGCCTGGGTCTGCCGTTGACGCTGGCCAGCGTGGTCGGCGGCTATCTGGTCGATCACTTCAACTGGCGCTATGTGTTCTTCGTCGTGCTGCCGGTGTGTGGGGCCGCGATCCTGATGGGGTTGATCTTTCTGCCCGATCGCGAAGGGAGTGGACGCAAGCCCAAGCTGGACTGGATCGGCGCCACGGTACTGTTCATCGCCATCTTCTCCGCACTGGCCGCCATCGCCAATGGCCAGCGCTGGGGCTGGGGCGATGCCACGATCCATTGGCTGGAGGCGATCGCGATCGTCGGCACGGTGTTCTTCGTGTGGTGGGAGCCGCGCCAGGAACGCCCGATTCTCGATCTGGATATCTTCAAGACACGCGAATTCCTGGCCGGTTCGATCGTGCTGTTCCTGTTCGGCGGCGCCTTCTATGGTGTGATGTATCTGCTGCCGCAATTCATGGACGCGATTCTGAGCTACAGCCCGATCACTTCGGGCGAGCTGTTCGTGCCCTCGACCTTCGTGCTGGCCGTGCTGGTGCCACTGGTGGGGCGGTTCAGCGACCGGATCCCCACGCACTGGATCACCGTGCCCGCGCTCACTATCACGGCCTTCGCCACCTGGCGCTTCGCCCAGTCCGACTGGAACACCTCGTATTTCTATCTGAGCCTGTCGATGGCGCTGGTTGCCACCGGCATGGCCACCGTGCCGCCGCCGACGCTGTCGCGCTCGATCGGCTCGCTACCGCCGCGGCTGATCGGCTACGGCTCCGGTGCCATCAATTTCGCGCTGCAACTCGGCGGCGCGTTCGGCACCGTCGCCCTGGTGGCGATGATCGACCGTCGCACCGCCCTGCACAGCGCCCAGCTGACCCATCAGGGCCTCACACCGGGCAACCCGATGGCCATGGAAGCCATGCGCCAGTACGGCGAAATCGCCCATCGCACCGGCACATCGGACGTCTACCGCCAGGCCGCCGCCAGCGACATGCTGTCCCGGGTCGATGCCACCTGGGCGACCATCTATGCCTATCAGGATTGTTTTCTCATGGTCGCCGTCGCGCTGGCGGCGGTGATCGTGCCGTCCTATCTGCTGTCCCGCTGGGGACAGCAGCGGGCCGCCGCCCGGGCCGAATAACCGTTTCCGACACGACACAACCACGTTATGGCCGACTCCAAAGACAAACAGTCCGTTCGCGAGAACCCCAGATTCGGGGCCCTGCGCAAGCGCCAGCTCAAGCTCGTCGCCATCATTATCGCCGCGGTGGTGATCGTGGTCTGGCTGGGCTTCTGGCTGTACCACCGCTTCACACACGTCAGCGAAAATGATGCACACGTGGCCTCGCACGAGATCACGGTATCCTCGCGGCTGGCCGGCCGGGTGACCGGCTTCGATCTGATCGAGGGCGACAAACTGGCCCAGGGTGACAAGATCGCGCAACTCTACAGCACGCCGGATAAACTGGAGCTCGAGCAGATCAATGCCCAGATCGCCAACATCAAGGCGCAACTGCGGCTGGCCAACCAGCAGATCGCCGGCGGCGTGAAATCGGCCAAGGCCATGCTGGCCGCGGACACGGCCGCCATGCATGCCGCGAAGTCGCGCATGGAGAAGGCCCACGACAACTATGTGCGTGCCGAGAACCTGTACAAGGCCCACGGCGGCACGCAGAAACAGCGCGATATCTATCGTTACGACTATCAGTCCGCCCAGGCCGACTACAAGCAAGCCCAGAGCCAGGTGCAGCAGGATCAGGTGGCGGTGGCCAATGCCCGCACCGGCCTGCTCGCCGGCGGCCGGATCACCAACCCCACCGTGCTGCAGACCCGGCTCAAACAGGCCAAGGCCCGGCGCGCGCACGAGCAGAACAAGATCGACGACCTGACCGTGAAGAGCCCGATTCACGGCATCGTCGACAAGACCTTCATCGAGCAAAACGAATATGTCTCGGCCGGCCAGCCGATCCTGATGATGCACGATCCCGGCGATGTCTGGATCGAGGCCAACATCAAGGAAACCGAGATCAGCGACCTGGCGGTCGGCCAGCCGGTCGACATCTCGGTCGATGCCCGGCCGAACACCACCTACAAGGGCCACGTGCAGGTCATCGGTGGCGCCGCGACCAACCAGTTCGCCCTGCTGCCCGACCCCAACCCCTCCGGCAACTTCACCAAGATCACCCAGCGCATCCCGGTGCGCATTGCAATCGACCAGGGGCCGAAACCGAAGCTGGCGCCGGGCATGATGGTGGAAGTGGACATCGACATTACCGGCAACGGCACCACGAACCAACGCGCCCAGCAGAAGCCGATCCCGACCCGCGCCGAGCAGATTCCGTCAGACAAGGCCGACGCACAGCAACCGAGCCACTGATGGCCGACGCACGGCCCGCGCCACGGGCCGTGTGGACGGCGCGCATCGGCTTCGGCCGTCCAGGCCCTGTTGATCTCCGGCCTGCGCTCGCTGTTCCGGGGCCGGTTCGTCGCGGCGGCCATCGCCGGCATGCCGGGCATCGCCATCCTGAGCTGGCTGATGCAATAGCCCGTGCCGGCATCGGCTGGGCGGCGTCTGCCGTAAGCTCAAGTCATCGTCCCTCTCGACGCGGCAGCGATGACCGAAAAACATATTCTCATCCAGGGCGGCGGCCGCGGTCTCGGCCTGGCCCTGGTCGGACACGTGCTTACCGATCGCGCGACCGTGGTCACCGCCACGGCCCGCGATCCCGAATCCAGCGCCGATCTGGTGGCGTTGCGGGACAGGTACGGCGACCGGCTCGCGCTGCAGCCGCTCGACATCACCGATGAATCAAGCATCGAAGCTGCCCGTGTCGCGACGGGCCAGCGCCACCCGCGCCTCGATCTGATGATCACCTGCGCCGGGCTGCTGCACGACCAAGCCCGCCGCATCCGCCCAGAAAAGAAATTATCGGATCTGGATCCGAACCATCTCGCCACGAGCTTTGCGGTCAATGCCATCGGCCCGGCGCTGATGATCAAGCATTTCCACGACCTCACGACGCACGGCGACCGCGCCGTCATCGCCAGCATATCGGCCCGCATCGGCTCGATCTCCGATAACGGCACCGGCGGCTGGTACGGCTATCGCGCGTCCAAGGCCGCGCAGAACCAGTTCACCCGCACTGCCGCGATCGAACTGGCACGCCGTTCGAAAAACCTGATCTGCGTCGGTTTGCACCCGGGCACGGTGGACACCGGCCTGTCCAGGCCATTTCAGAAACGCCTACCCGAAGGGCAACTGCAACGCTCCGACCAGGCCGCGAAGCATCTGCTCGGCGTCATCGCCGGGCTCACACCCGACGATACCGGCCTGCTGTTCGACTGGGCCGGCAAACGCATCGCGCCCTGAGGCCGCAGGCATCGATAGCGAACAAAGCAAAACACTCGACCCGCGTTCGCAATAAAAAACAGGTCGCAACCGTTAGGTTTTTGCGATCGACCATAGGCCCCGCTTTGCGTAATGCACGTCTCTGACCGCCACCAGCGCCTCAACCGTGCAAGCCCAGAACCGGGTACAGCGACACGACCAGCAACGCGGCCATGGCCCCATTGAACACATGGCGCCGCCGGGCGCTCGACAGCCACTGGCGTACGACCGTGCCCAACCAGGCCCAAACCGAAATCGCCGGGAAACACACCACCGCGAAAGCAGCCGCCACCAGGGTCACGGATAGCAGGGAGCGATCGGGCGCATAGATCGTGATCGCCGACAGGCCGATCGCCCACGCCTTGGGATTGACCCACTGAAACGCCGCGGCCTGCAAAAACGTCATGGGCCGCCCCTTGGCCGCGGTCTCGCCGGGCGGCGCGGCGGTCGCCACCTTCCACGCCAGCCACAGCAGATAGGCGACCGAAACAGTCTTCAGCGCCGTGCGTACGATGGGAAAGGCGTCAAACAACGCCATCAGCCCGGCACCGGCGAGCAGGGTGAGCAACGCCAGACCCGTCACGATACCGATCATGTGCGGCACCGTGCGCCGAAAGCCGAAATTGGCGCCGGACGCCATCAGCATCAGATTGTTGGGGCCCGGCGTCACGGTGGTGACGAATGCGAAGCCGAAAAGCGCGGCGACTACGGGAAAACTCATGGTGCCTGGATGTGCTGCAGTCGTGTTGTGCGAAATTTTACGCCGAAAACCGAGCAATTTATGATCTAATTCACTGCAATTGATGCATGAAGTTGCAATAAAATGACAGGGATGGACGCGACGAATCGTCGAATATTGCACGAGCTCAAACAGGATGGGCGACTCAGTAACGTCGAGCTCGCCAAGCGCGTAAACCTCTCGCCCTCCACATGCCTTCGCCGTATTCAGGAGCTCGAGCGAACGGGCGTCATTCGAGGCTACCGCGTGGTGACCGACCCCCAACGCACGGCGCGCGGTTTCGCGGCATATGTCAGCGTGGGGCTTTCATCGCATACGAAGACAGCGCTGCAGAACTTCGAACGGGCGATGTGCGATGCCGACGAAGTCGCCGAATGCCATAACATCGCCGGTGCCTTCGAATATCTGCTGCGAATCGAATGCCCGGACCTCGCCAGCTACAAGCGTTTTCATACCGAGATACTCGGGACACACCCGCATGTCAGTGCGATCACGACCTATATCGTCATGGGCTCGCCCAAGGACGAACGCGCTTGAGCGGGTCGCTGATCACCCCGCGGGCGTAGACTCGAACGTGCCGCCACCACCGGGCCGCATCCGCAGGCCATCGGCTCAATAGATCAGGCGTACGTCGAGCCCCGCCAGGCGCTCGATCCAGGCGGGGCTCGGCGCCTGATCGGTCACGACCACGTCGATTTCGGGCAACGCACAGATCTGGACCAGCGCACTGCGATCGAACTTGCTGTGATCGACGAGCAACGCGGTTCGCCGCGCATGCGCCAGCATGACCCGCTTGATCTGGGCTTCACCGAGATTGGATGCGAGCACGCCGGCCTCGGCATGCAGCGTCTTGCAACCGACCAGCGCCCAATGCACGTTGAAACGGGCCAGCGATTCTTCGGCCAGCCCACCCACGAACGCCAACGACTTCTTGCACAGCTCGCCGCCCACCGTGATCAGCGCATGTTCGCTGTCTGCCCCCGCCGCGGCCAGGCGCAGGGAATTGCTGATCAATTGCAGATCGCGCCGTCCGGCCAGCGCGCCCAGCATCTCGCAGACGGTGGAACTGGAATCGAGCATGACGGCATCGCCATCGGCAATGAGCGACGCCGCCTTGTGCGCGATGCGCTGCTTGGCCGCGCGATTGACCGCCTCGCGGGTGAGATAGGGCAAATCCTGACTGCGCTCGACGATGGCGACCGCGCCGCCGTGGGTACGCTCGAGCACGCCTTCGGCCTCGAGCTTTTCCAGATCCCGGCGTATCGTTTCACGGGTGACCCGAAAGCGTGCCGCCAGATCGGCCACACCGACCTTGCCGTCGGCCCGCAACACATCGAGGGTTTTCTGTTTTCGTTCCGCGGGCAGCATCATCCCTACATATCAGCGTCAAACCGACGACGGCCAATGCCGCCGGCATGTTGTCAGTATAGCCAGCGGCACCGCTCAGGCCTGCTCGCGTCGCGACGACCCGCCGAGCAAGGCGCGCGCCGCGCGCAAATCGTCCACCGCGCCCAGCCCGATGAGTTGCATCAGGACGTTGCCATAGGCCGCGGCCTCCACCGCGCCGTGGCGTATCGGTTTGCCGGTGGCCTCGACGATGCATTCGCACAACAGCGCATCCTGGCTGCCGCCGCCGCAGACATGGATCGCGCCGATCCGGTGCCCGAATCCCTGTTCCAGTGTGGCGACGCCGACCGCGATCTGGTCGGCGAGCCCGCGATAGATGGCGAGCGCGTATTCACCGAGTCCGGCCGGTCGGCTGTGCCCTCCGGCGTCCAGGGAATCGTCGATCGCCATCATGATGTCGTCGGGCGCGAAAAAACGGCGATCGGTCGGGTCAATACGCATGGACGCGGGCAAACCGAGGGATCGCGCCGCGCGCGCCGCCGCCGTGATCTCGGAAAACTCCGGGTACTCATCGTGCCGGACGCGCCAGGCCTGGCGCAGCATCTGAATCAGATACAGCCCATTCATGCGGGTGATCAGGCGATGGGTACCGCAGACCCCGCCTTCGTTGCCGAAACCATGGGCGAGCGTACGAGCATCGCGCGTCGGCGCGCCGGTCTCCACTCCCAGCAGCGACCACGAACCCAGGATGAGAAACGCCTCGTCCGCCGCGAGATCCAGACCGGCCACCGCGCTCGCGGTATCGTGGGCGCCGACGGCCACCACCGGCGTGGCCACGCCGTCGGCCGCCCGCAGCGCCGGGCGCAGCACACCGCAGCGCTGGCCGGGGGCGACGACCGGCCGGAACAGCCGGCGCGGCAGCCCGAGTTCGTCGATCAACGCATACGCCCATTCGCCGCGGACCGTATCGAACAGACCGGTCGTGGTCGCGAGCGTGTATTCGTTGGTTTGCCGGCCGGTCAGATGCGCCGAGAACAAATCCGCCATCAGCAACAGGCGGTCGGCCGCGGCGATAAGTTCGGGCCGGCGGGCGCGCAAATCGATGAGCTGAAAAACCGTATTCAGTTCCAGTTTCTGGGCGCCGGTTCGGCGATGCATGTCGTCCAGCGACAACAGGCCGCGCGCGACCCCGCGGCTGCCGTGACCGTTGCGATGATGCAACGGCGGCGCCAGCAGACGGCCTTCGGCATCGACCAGGCCGAAATCCACGCCCCAGGCATCGATGCCAATAGCGTGGATAGGGCCGAGCGACTGCGCGGCGCGCAAGCCGGTTTCCAGTCCGCCGTACAGCGCGTCCGGATCCCAGCAGAGTTGACCATCGTCGATGACGGTGGCGGTATCGAAACGATGGACTTCCTCGAGCGCCAGCCCGCACGTATCCAGCCGGCCGAGCATGGCGCGGCCACTGCCGGCCCCGAAATCGAAGGCCAGGCAATGAACGGGACCGGGCGGCCCGGGCCCGGCCTGCGAACACGCGGCGTGCGACATACACTACCCGGGCGGACCGATGATTGATAATACTATGCGCCATTCAGGCCCATAACAAAACAAACAAAAGAACAACCTTTATTCGTGTTGTTATTTTTTGCTTATTAGTCATATTGGCCAATTAAAACCAACCCGGCGCCGCCGGCTCCACACAGGATCCCTGATGTCTGCATCGACCACCGAACACGCGCTGCGCGAACACATCTGCGCGATCGGCCAGCGTCTGTATCAGCGCGAAATGGGGGCGGCCAACGACGGCAACATTTCGGTCAAGCTGGATGACGAGCGCATCCTCTGCTCACCGACCGGCGTGTCCAAGGGCTTCATGACGCCGGACATGATCTGCACGATCGACCGTGACGGCCAGGCGATCGGCGACAACGGCCGCAAACCGTCGTCCGAAATCCGCATGCACCTGCATGTCTACCAGCACCGGCCGGACGTGAATGCCGTGGTGCATGCCCACCCGCTCTACGCCACCGTGCACGCCATCTGCGGCAAGCCGCTCACCCAGCAGATCATGCCCGAATCGACCATCCTGCTCGGCGAGGTACCGCTCACGCCCTATGGCACGCCCTCGACCATGGACCTGCCGAACGCCATCACCGACTACCTCCAGACCCACGACGCGTTGTTGCTGGAAAATCACGGCGCCCTGTCGTACGGCGCCGACCTCGACAACGCGCACTTCAAGATGGAGGCGCTGGACTACTACGCCAAGGTGGTCTATCTGGCCTCGCAGTACGGCGGCGCGCACGAGTTCAGCGCGGCGGAAGTCGACAAGCTGATCGAGCTGCGCAAGAACCGCTTCAAACTGCCCGGCCGGCACCCGCTGGTCGACGGACGCCGGACCGAGTGATTCGGCACGCGATGCGGTGATCGCGGCATCGGCTTGCCATAACAACTGTTTATTCATACAGTACGGATATGGCGCACCGAGCAACGCATCACAAGGGCCGCGGGGCATTGACCAACCCGGTCTCACGGTTCGCGGCCACCGCCGGCGAGGACTTCGACGACGGCTGGGACACGATCGACCAGGCCGACGAAGACGACACCGCGCCGGCCACGCACCTGCACCGCGATCCGACGCGCCGCGTGATCTCGCGCAACGAATCGCCGGACGTGCCGTTCTCCGCGTCGATCAACCCCTACAAGGGCTGCGCGCATGGCTGCATTTATTGCTTCGCCCGGCCCACACATGAATATCTCGATCATTCCCCGGGCCTGGATTTCGAAAGCGAGATCTACTACAAGCCCGAAGCCGCGGCCCTGTTCGAAGCCGAGCTCCGGCACTCGCGCTATCGCTGCGAGGCGATCACGCTGGGCGCGAACACCGATCCGTACCAGCCGGACGATCGGCATCTGGGCATCACGCGCGCCATCCTGGAAGTCGCCCACCGCTTCAACCAGCCGATCTCGATCGTGACCAAGGGCGCGCACGTCACCCGCGATCTCGACCTGATCGGCGACATGGCGGCACGCAACCTGGCCAGTGTGTTCGTCAGTCTCACCAGCCTCGACAACGAACTCAAGCGGCATCTCGAGCCCCGCGCGGCCTCCCCGGCTCAGCGGCTGCGCACCATCGCCGCGCTCGCCGAGGCCGATGTGCCCACCGGCGCGCTCATCGCCCCCGTGATCCCGATGATCACCGATGCCGAGATGGAAAGTTTAATTGCTGCCGCCGCCGAGGCCGGAGCAACGCGCGCCGGTTACGTCCTGCTGCGCCTGCCGCACGCGATCAAGCACCTGTTCCGTGAATGGCTGGACCAGCACTATCCGGATCGCGCCCGACACGTGATGAGCCTGATCCAGCAGATGCGCGGCGGCGCCGACTACGATGCCAGCTGGGGCACGCGCATGACCGGCACCGGCACCTATGCCGACCTGATCGCCAGGCGTTTCGCGCTGGCCTGCAAGCGGACGGGTATCAACGGGAAGCGCTTCACCCTGGATACCGCCGCGTTCCGTGTACCGCCCGCCGCCGGCGACCAGATCGGGTTCGATTTCGGCTGAGCCCGGCCCCGGCTTTGCAACGTTTCAAAGGGCGGTTGTTGGCCACACCGTCTGCAAATGAGCGCGGCCGGCGCCAATCTAAAGACCTGTGGATTCGGGCCGAATCGGCGCCGAGACCATGACCCGGGCTCGTCGCCGCTCGCTTGACCAAGCGTTTTCCACCATCGCAGCCCAGCGCAGATTCATTCTGTCTCGCCCATGGCCGACGCCCGACCATTCGCCGCCTTGCCAATTTTCATTCGCATGGTTTTGCGTTCATCAGGCCTGTCTTTCTTGTCGTGACTTTGCGGCACGATCTTCGGCTTCATGCACCAGTTCGCTGATCCAGTCCACGAATCGCGGCAGCATGCGCGGCGGCAGATCGTGGCCCATGCCGGGGATTTCCTCGTAACGCGCGTTGGGCAGGCATTCGGCGGTGGAACGCCCATGCTTGACCGGCAGCAACGGGTCGGCCCTGCCGTGGATCACCAGCGCCGGGCAGCGCACCGCCCCCAGCAGATCGTCGCGCGGCGGGGCGGCGAGCACGGCCAGCGTCTGGCGTGCGGTGCCGGCCGGATAATAACTGCGCTCGACCGCGCGCCGAATTTCCGCCTCCCAGTCGTGATAACTGCGCCCCATCTTCGGGCTGCTGATCAGACTCATGGTCCTGGCGAGATGGGCAACGATCGCGTCCGGGTCGCGGCTTTTCGGCGCCTTGGCCAACCGCATCATCACCTTCCAGCGCCCGCGCGGCAGCTTGCGCGCGCCCGAGCTGGACATGATCGAAGTCAACGACGCCACCCGCGCGGGGCGCTTGGCGGCCACGATCTGGGCGATCATCCCGCCCATGGAGGCACCCACCAGATGCGCGTGCCGAATACCGAGCGCCACCAGCAGCCCCACCGTGTCCTCCGCCATGTCTTCCAGGGTATACGGGGTCTCGATTTCCCGGCCCAGCAACGACTTGAAAAACGCCCGGCGTACCGAGTCGTAACGGCGCGTGTCCCGTATCTTGCTCGACAGGCCGATGTCGCGATTGTCGAAGCGGATCACCCGCAGTCCGGTGTCGGCCAGGGCGCGACAGAACGCATCCGGCCAGGCGGTGAGCTGGGTGCCGAGCCCCATGATCATCACCAGCGCCGGATCGTCGTCGCGTCCGAACTGTTCGTAGGCCAGCTCCAGGCCGTTGGCCTGGACCGTGTCCACGGTGTCGGCGCCGTGCAGCGCCGGGGCAAGATACTCCGCCATCACTTGAGCCTGTTGCCATTTCGTAGGTGACCGTGCCCGGGGCTGTTTCGCGGCCGGGCGAAGCAGGGCGAGCATAGCGTAGTCAGCCGGTGTCAGCGACCTGTGGCCCGGCATTGCGGCCGATCATCGATTGCCCGGTGCACCCCGGGCCCGACCGGTCGTATCGCAAACCGCAGACGGCCGGCCCGCAAGTCCGGGCGCGTTACTCGTTAAGGCCGCAGGCGCGGCGACCGCGTATAGTGCGGCTTCATGAGCCTACTGGACCGACTGGCCGACGCCCACATCGAAGCGGCGGCCGAACGCGGCGAACTCGATGACCTGCCCGGCGCGGGCAAGCCCTTGCTGGCCGACGAGGCCGCGAACGTGCCCGAGCATCTGCGCGCGGGCTACCGGCTTCTGAAAAACGCTGGCTACGTGCCACCCGAGATCGAGGTCCGGCGCGAACTGCGCGAGGTCGAGGATCTCCTGGCGCGCACACTGCCCGAATCCCACGCTGCCCGCGAACTGACCCGCCGCGCCCGCTGGATCGAACTGCGGCTGGCGCAGTCGCCCCGCGGCCGGGCCCTGCTGCGCGAACCGGGCTACGGCGATCGCATCCGCGAACGCCTCGCTGCTGCCCACCACACCGACACCGAGTGCTGATGGATCATATCGAACTCGTCGCCGCCGACAACCCGGCCCTGCTGCTTGAGCTTTCGGCGCTGGCCCACGTTATCTGGCACCAGCACTACACGCCAATCATCGGCCGGGAGCAGGTCGAGTACATGCTCGACGGCGGTTACAGCGAACACGCCCTCAACGAACAAATGGCGGCCGGCACACGCTTCACCCTGGCGCGCCGAGGTGAACGCTATGTGGCCTTCGTCGCCGTCTCGCCCGATGCGGACGACCCGGACACCGCCTGGCTCGACAAGCTCTACGTGCATATCGAGGCACGCAATCTCGGCGTGGGTCGCCGGCTGGTCCAGCGCGCGGCGGACCAGGCCCGCGAGTTCGGCGCCGCGATGCTGCGTCTTCGGGTAAACCGGCACAACGCCGAATCCATTACCGCCTATCGACGCATCGGCTTCGGAACCGAATACGAAGATGTGAAGGACATCGGCCATGGTTTCGTGATGGATGACTATGTCATGGCCGCGCCGGTGGCTCGGATCGCTACCGCGGCCGGCTGAGCCGACCCGCCGGCTGCCCGGCGGCGTTCACCTTTGGGCGCAACGGTTCCACGTGCAACCCGGCAACCTGCACCGCCCCGCGCGGCATCAGTTCCGTTCCGACAACGCCTGGGAGAACGCCGCGTACACCTCCTCGGAAAACAACACGAAGCGCACGCGCTGGAGCGATAGCGACGCGCGTGCATGGTCGCTCACCGCCTGCACGGCGATCGCACCGGCTTCGTCCAGCGGATACCCGTAGATACCGGCCGAAATCGCGGGAAAGGCGATCGATGCCGCCTGCTTGTCTTCCGCCAGCGCCAGCGCGTTGCGATAGCAGGCTGCCAGTTGTTTCGGCACCTCGGTGTTATGCGAATACACCGGCCCGGCGCAGTGCACCACCCAATCGTTGGGCAGATCGAAGGCCTCGGTAATCACGGCTTCGCCGGCTTCGATCGGCGCCAGCGCCTTGCTCGCCTTGACCAGCTCCGGACCCGCCGCGCGATGGATCGCGCCGTCCACACCGCCACCGCCCTGCAATTGCTTGTTGGCGGCGTTGACGATGACATCGATATCGTCCTGCCGGGTGATATCGCCCCGAACACATTCGATGACGAGTTCGCCGATTTGTCGCTGCATGGCGTCGCACCGTGGTCTGCAAGTCTTTGCCGTTCATCATCGCGCCCTGCGGCCCACAATGCCAAACATGCGATTGACGTATTGTGTCAGCCATCCCGCGGGTCGCCGCGCACCTTGAAGCACAGCGGCCAGCCCGCATTTATCCCGCAGGCCGCCCCGCGGCCGTCGCTTCTACCATCGATGAGATCCATGTCCGAACAGCTCGACACCATCGCCGCCGAACCGCCGACCGCGGCCCGCAAGCCCAGCCAGACCACCATCCACGGCGTGACCCTGCACGACGACTACGCCTGGCTGCGCGACCCGAACTGGCGCGAGGCGATGCTCGATCCGGACAAACTCGACGCCGACATCCGCGCTTATCTCGAGGCCGAAAACGCCTATACCGACGCCGCGATGGCCGACACCACCGCGCTGCAGGCCAAACTCGTCGCCGAAATGCGCGGTCGCATAGCCGAAGTAGACGCCAGCGTACCCACGCCGGACGGCGACTATGTCTATTACCTGCGTTTTCGCGAAGGCGGCCAGCACCCGATCTTCTGTCGGGCGCCGCGCGCGTCGGATGGCGGCGCCGCACCCGGCGAGCCGCTGGCCGGCGAACAGATCCTGCTAGACGGCGACGCCGAGGCCGAAGGCCGCGCGTACTTCTCGCTCGGTGCGGTCGACCACAGCCCGGACCACGCCAAACTCGCCTTCGCCCTCGACGACCGCGGCTCCGAGGCCTACACCATTCACGTTCGCGCCATCGACCCACACGGCGCGCGCGGCGACGAAATCCAGCCGCCGATCGACAACACCACCGGCAACGTCGCCTGGTCGGCCGACGGCAATACGCTGTTCTACGTCACCCTCGACGAGAATCACCGGCCCTGCCGCGTCTGGCGCCTGCCGCTCGGCGCGCCGCCGGCCAATGCCACGCTGATCTACGAAGAATCCGACCCCGGTTTTTTCGTCGGCCTCGGCGAAACCCAGAGCGCGCGCTACCTGCTCATCCACGCCCACGACCACGCCACCAGCGAAACGCGCTTCATCCCGGCCGCCAACCCCGAAGCCACACCGCGCCTGATCGCCGAACGTGTGCCGGGCCGCGAATACAGCGTGGACGACGACAACGGCGAGTATTTCGTCCTCCTCACCAACGCCGGCGACGCCGAGGATTTTCGCCTCATGCGCGCACCAGTCGCCACGCCGGACTTCGACCACTGGGAAGAGCTCGTGCCGCACGTGCCGGGTCGGCTCATCCTCGACCACGTCGAGTTCGCGCATCATCGCGTGCGCATGGAGCGCGCCGACGCCCTGCCGCGTATCGTCATTACCGACAAGCACAGCGGCGAAGACCACGCCATCGCCTTCGCGGACGAGGCCTACAGCCTGGGCATGGCCGCCGGCTACGAATACGACACCACCACGCTGCGCTTTCTCTACAGCGCCCCGCACACGCCGGACGAAACCTTCGACTACGACATGCGCAGCCGCGAACGCATCCTGCGCAAGCAACGCCAGGTGCCGAGCGGCTTCGACCCGGCGCAATACATCGTGCGTCGGCTGACCGCCGCCACCGCGGACGGCCAGCACGTGCCGATCACCCTCACCCACCACAAAAACACCCCGATCGACGGCAGCGCGCCCTGCCTGCTGCACGGCTACGGCGCCTACGGCATCTCCGAGCCGGCCGCCTTCTCGTCCACCCGTTTCTCGCTCATCGACCGTGGCTTCGTGCACGCCATCGCCCACATCCGCGGCGGCAAGGAACGCGGCTATCGCTGGTACGCCGACGGCAAGCTCGAGAAAAAACCCAACACCTTCGCCGACTTCATTCGCGTGGCTGAGCATCTCTGCGAAACCGGCTACACCGCCCCCGGCAAGATCGCCGCCCACGGCGGCAGCGCCGGCGGCATGCTGGTCGGCGCGGTCGTCAACCAGCGTCCCGAACTGTTCGGGGCGGCGATCGCCGACGTCCCGTTCGTGGACGTGCTCAACACCATGCTGGACGACACTCTGCCGCTCACCCCGCCCGAGTGGCCCGAATGGGGCAACCCGCGCGACGACGCGCAAGCATTCGAAACGATCCGCAGCTATTGCCCCTACCAGAACGTCACCGCCCAGGATTACCCGGCCGTACTGACCATCGCCGGTGTCTCCGACCCGCGCGTGACCTACTGGGAACCCGCCAAATGGGTCGCCAGACTACGCGCGACCAAAACCGACAACCACACCCTGTTGCTCAGAACGCATATGGCGGCCGGCCACGGCGGCCTGCCGGGGCGATTTGCCGCACTGGAGGAAACCGGGCTGATCTTTGCGTTTTTGCTCAAGGAGCTGACCGCGTCTATTGATTAACCGAGCGTCGTCAATTCGCGCCTGTCAACGCCCGCCTTGTTGCGGGCGTTTTTTCGACTTCTCATTTAACGACGTGGATACCGCAGTTACGTCTCGCTTTCCAGCAAGACGAATCGAAAACATGAAATGAGCACAAGGCACGCATCGCGTTGACGTACGTACCCCGATCGGATTTTGTTTAGTTTCCACTAAAACTTGCTTTCAATCCGTGTAGCGATTAATTTCGAAACAAGGCCGTTGATGATTCCAATAAAATCCTGTCAACGTGGCAGGCCAGCGACCAAACCAATCCCAGGGGGCACACATGAACTGTGCACGACGAGATTCCCCTACCGACACCGGTCGGGGCTCAGGTTATTACCCGATACCCAGGGCGAATCAGAGCCGCGAAAAACGACCGCGGGCCACGGGCTGCAACAATCCTCGCTCACCTTTTTTTCGCGCACGCCGACAAAGTGATGCCGGCGAAGACTTCTTGATGCCGATACGCACGGAAACCTTCAATTTTCTCCTGCGTTTCAGCGACGGCGCCACGGAGTGTTATCAGATCGCCTACGCCACCGGGCTCGAGGCCGCCTGCATCGACAATGACTGGCAATACCGAGGCTATATTTCCCGTCAGGTGTGCATTTACAATCGTGCTGGCAAATGCTTTACGGAACAGCTCGCCGACCGGCGCACGCAAGTTGCAGATTCCGGGGCCGGCGGTATAGCGGACGACTATCAACAGTGGCGTCACTGGCCTGGCGAGCAAGACCCGGCGGATACCGACCTTGCCTCGGACGCACTCCGGGCCATCACCCGCGACCTGTTGCCGAAATTGGCCGTGGCCATAATCAAGGAAAAGCGTCGACTGGTCCACGAGTTCGAAAAGCGCTATCCGGGCGCCGCCATATCGGAGATCGATTAGCGCCGACAGGCGTCGGGCGCAGACCTGCCCCCCTGGCAGTGTTTGCCATAGGGTCAGGCCTCATATTGCTCACACGGAGCACGGCCTGACCCAATCTTTTCTCCAAATACGCTGTATCGAGATGCAGATTTCTTTGATGACGGGCCGTTCTCCGATCCGGTACTTTTGGATCCATGAAATGGAACCATTCGATACGTGAACTGGCGCCGATCAGCGTCGTCGTGCTGTTATTTGCCGGTAATATCCTGGTCGGCAAGGCGGCGGTGCCGGCAATACCGCCGTTCACCCTCGCTCTGTTGCGTTCGATCATCGCTTTTACGGCATCGGTGGTGTGCTTTGGCGGCCCGGCCTGGCGCTCGATTAACCTGTTTCGACAGCACAAAGGCCGGCTGTTTATCATCGGCGCCTCGGGCATCGGACTTTTCAATGCGTTGCTTTATGCGGCCCTGCATACCGCCAGCACGACGTCGGTCGCCGTGCTCGAGGCATCGATCCCGATCTTCACCGCAATCGTCGCATGGCTGCGGTTTCAGGAGCGTCTGGGGTATCTGGGCTGGGCCGGCGTGTTTGTATCGGTCACTGGCGCCGTGATCGTGGTAACAAACGGTGCGCCGATGAGCTTTTTGCGAACGGTGTCTCCGGGTGTATTCGTCATGCTGCTCGCAATCGGCGCCTGGATCGTCTATGCGATGGTCGCCACTCACGGCCTGTCGGGACTACCGCCGCTGGCCGCCATGGTGCCGTTATCTGCGGCTGCTGTGGTGACATTGCTCCCGCTTGCGGTCATCGAACAGCTCGTTCTGGGAGGCTCAGGCTCTCTGTCGCCAGCCGCTGTCGGATCGGCACTTTACCTCGGCCTCGGCCCCTCGTTCGTGGCGTTTATTCTCTATAACCGTGCGCTCAGAACAATCGGCCCGACAGCAGCCGCCTTGAGTTTGAACGCGCTGCCGATTGCGGTGTTGGCATTCGGTTATTTGTTCCTCCATGAAAGCATTTCGCTGCCGCAGATCATCGGGACGATGACCGTTCTGGCCGGCGTCTCGGCCGTGATTCGGGCCAGGGGATAGCCGCCATCCGGCTACGGGGACGTTTGCTCGGCGAATGCAACCCCCAACAACAACAGAGCGGTCTTGAAACCGGATTTTGAATGGCCGTGTTGGCGCCTCGGTCATGCCCGTGGCTGCGAGCCTGCTGTCGTTCCACGCAATGGCGCATGTCAGGCTCCAATTCGAGCCAGAAAAGACGCAGGGCCCGGCCGCAGTCATCTGCGGTCGAGCCCTACTGCCCGGGATGGCGCGCCTACGGATATCGATGGGGTCCAGCCCAATGAACCCGATAGGGCTCATCACCGCGCCTTGCCTGGCACGAGAAATCGATCGAAATCCATGACGCGAACTGTGGTCTAGAAGTGCGCCTGGGCGCCTACCGTCAGGCGAGTGACGCCACTGCTGGCCGAGGGCTCGTAGAATGTCTGCGACAGCTGGATGCGCGAGGTATGCACCCTGGTGTAACTGGCACGCGCATAGATGCCCAGCACGCGGGTAAGCTGATAATCGGCGGTGGCCGAGCCAACATAGCCCCAGTCGTGGCCCTTGTAGTTTCCGGAATACTGCGTGTTGGAGAGCCGGCCGTAAAAGTTGTAGGTGGCCAGTCCCTTCAGTTCCAGGCCGAGTCTGCGGGTGATCGCGAAACGGTCCATCGCGCCGAAACGCGCCTGTGCTTGTAGCCGATCGTCACGGCTGGCCGCTACCGGAGCCGAGCCGAAGCCCGGCGCAGTCACGCGCCCGGTACTCGTGTGATCGTAGTGGTAGCGCACACCGATACCGATAAACGGCACGATCGCATCCCGACCACCTGCCAGGCGAAACACCGGGCCCATGTCGACGTGGCTGGTCAGCAGCTTTTCATCGATCGAGGTCGAATACGGCTGCGAGCCGACCTGGCCGGTATTCGGGTTCACATATTGAACGCCGCCGTCGTAGTGGGCGCTACCGGCGCTGTAACCGAGATCGCTGTCGTAATAAAAATGGTTGCCGATATAGAGCTTCTGGAGGTCAATTCCGTTGATCCAGCCCTTCTGGCTATCGAAACTATGCTCTTGGCGATAAAAGTGCGTCGCGGTATAGCCGAGCCGATAGACGTCGAGATTCGCCGACGGCGCGCCATGCGTGGCGCCCGCCTGCGCAGCGGCGGTGCCCGCGGCCAGAATGACGGCAGCGATCACGCCCTGGTGAAAATGATAGGAAATCCTCATGCCCCTCTCCTTGCGTCCCCGAAAAAGTCGGCCGGGAGGCGACACCGCATGCGCTGGCTTACCCCCGCCGTCAATGAAACCGGCTGAAATGCTATTCGGCCGGGCCGCTATTCTGGTGGCCCGACTTTCCTGGGTAGCCGAAAAAAAGGGCCCCGATACGGTTGATAATCGAGTGATTGGCCCAGTCGGCGTTGTGCGGGTGGTGGGCAGAGACGTCGTCGCGCCGTGGCGAGGACGCCAAGAGCTTGGCGTCGCGATCGCAACTCGCCGCAACAGGACAGCCGCGGACCGCCTGAAACCCCACTGCGCGGCCAGCAGCGCGTGGACGCCGTAGGTGACCGACACCGCCCCTTGAGCGCGAACCCAGGATGGCGGCCGTCGTGGTCCCGAGAAAAATATTTGCGAATGCTTGGTTACGCCGCCGGCCAGCCCCGAAGGGTGTCGATTTCTATTACACCGAATCGCCGCATGAGAAAAATGTTTCCGGCTGCGCCGATCGCGACCGGCTACGGCCCGCCCGGAGCTACAGCCCGAAAATTCTTGTTATATTAAACTTTTAAGACAATTGTATTAATAATACATTGCAATTTATGAATTATTGGAGTCGAACAACCTGACACTCGGGTAGAGATGAATAAATTATTTATATAATAAAACAGCAAGTTAAATATAAAATAAAAAAGGCATGCATATTGCTTTGCGGTTCGCGCCCATATCCATATCTTAAAAATCAATGAACAATCGCATGTCTCCGATGGTGGCGGCCTTGATCTGTGCCGCCGCCGGCCTCGCGCTGGAAAGCCCGGCCGTGCTGGCCGCTTCATTCACCATCGACCCGGGCCAGACGCTGACGAGCCCACAGACGCTGACCGGCGGCCAGAGCGGCACGATCAAGGCGGGTGGCAGCCTCGTCATTCCGTCCAGCAGTGACAGCATCGGAATCACGGTATCCGGCAAAACCACGATCGACAATGCCGGCACGATCGACCAGCAGGGCAGCGGGCGCGCCATTCGCAATGACAACAGCAATCTCACGCTGACCGTCATCAATGAAGCGGGCGCCCTGCTGCAAAGCAAGGACGCCGATGCGATCCAGTTGCACAAGGGCAACAACGTCACCTTCGAGAACTACGGCACGGTCAATTCGAAGAACATTTCCCAGGGCGGCGCACAGGCGATCGACTTCAATCACATCACCAAAGGCAGCAACACCGTCGACAACTATGCCGGCGGCGTGATCACCGCTTTCGATGCCGATGGCATACGCCCGGGCGTGGATGGCGTGGTGAACAATGAAGGGACCATCAAGTCCACGAATCCGGTAAATAGCATGGACGGCACCGACGGCGTCGATGCCCAGGACAACAGCGGCGTGACCGTGGTTAACCACCCGGACGCCACGGCCGCGACCAGCCTCATCGAGGGGGCGCGACACGGCATCACCGGCGGCAATACGGATACGTCGACCAAAGGCGACTTCGTCATGCACGTCACCAATAACGCGGGCGGCACGATCCAGGGCGACGACGGCTCCGGCGTCAATATCGATGGTTTCAACGCGAATGAAAAGGTGACGGTGGTCAACCACGGCCTGATCAGCGGCGACGGCGTCAATCGCGATGGCGACGGGGTCGATGTCGACGGGCTGGTGGATATCAACAATACCGGCACCATTCAGTCGCTCAATGCCGCCGCCGGCGAGACCAGCGAGGGCGTCACGGTCGGTGGCGGCAAGATCGTCAACAGCGGTACGATCGTGGGCAAGAGCAACGCGGGCCTGAGCCACGGCATTACGCTCGCCGGCCTCGACAAGAGCCCCGATACCGGCAAACCGATTCCCATTCAAGGCATCTTTGCCGATTCATCGGTGACCAACAGCGGCCTGATTCAGGGCCAGACCGGGGCCGGCATCGCGGTCACGGGCGCGGCCAACAAGCATACGGTGACCATCGACAATCTCGCGGGCGGCACCATCGAGGGCGGCGGCAGCGAGGCGGCCATTTTCACCGGCGGCAACAATGCCACGGTGACCAATAGCGGCACAATCATGGCCGACGGCAGTGGCAAGGCCGTCGATCTCGGCAGCGGCGATTCGACCCTCGGCATCGTCGGTGGCCAGGCCCATGTCCAGGGCGACATCTCGGGCGGTAGCGGCAACAGCACGCTGAACATCACCCCGGGCGCCGGCCAGCAGTTCGCGTACGCGGGCAATGCCGCCCACTTCCAGCAAGTCAATGTCGGCGCCGGTACCACGGTGCTCAACGGTAACAACACGAATATCGGCCGCACCCAGGTGCGCAGCGGCGAGCTGATCGTGGGCAATCACGCCGGCAACGGGGCCAGCCTCGCCGGCAATGTCACCGTCAACGACGGGGCCAAGCTGGCCGGACACGGCGCGGTCGGCGCCACCACCGTTGCCAGCGGCGGCATATTGATGCCGGGCAACGGCAATGGCGATGTCGGCACGCTCGGCGTGCAGGGGCCATTGGCTCTGAACGGTTCGCTGTATCTCGATATCGCCGGCAACCAGTCGTCCGACCAGGTCAATGTGGACGGCATCGCCGACTTCGGCAGCGGCAGCATGCTGGGCCTGAACCTGCTGGCCGACAACAACCTGCAAGTCGGGGACACGCTCGACGTGATGCTGGCCCAAAGTTTCGAGAACCTCTCGAACCTGGGTCTGCAGGGGCTTGATTTCGGCTCCGGCTGGCAATTCGACATCGCGGATGTCGGTTTGGCTAACAGCCAGGATCGAGCCCTGCGCCTGACCGTCGCATCGGTCGGCGGCGCACGGCCGGTGCCCGAGCCGAGCGGCCTCGGGCTACTGGCCGTCGGCCTCGCGTTGATCGGGGTCTTCAAATGGCGCCTGCCGCGTCGCGGACGCCCCGCGCTGAGCTGAAGGCTGCACAGCTGGGCAAACCCCGGACGGCATGCGTCGCCCGGGGTTTTTTCATGCCTGCCAGCTGCCATGGCGGCGGCGGCGAGACGGCCGCCCCTCGGCGGTCGGTATTATCCACCCGCTGGCGCCACGCCCCGGAATCCGGCAGCTTCTTCGCGCCGGTCTTTTCCGGACACGGTCAGGTAGGCAACGAAGACGACGATCAGCCCCCCCAGCGCGACGCTCACGACCCCGTCGCCGTATCCCATGCCGCCGAACTGATGCGATTTGCCGAGCCAGTCCGCGCAGGACGCGCCCACGGGCCGCGTCAATACGTAGACAAGCCAGAACAGCAGGATCCGGGCCACACCCGGGCTTGTCAGTGCACAGGCCACGCCGGCCAGGATGAATACGCCGGTAAAGACAAGCGTCGAGTCGAAATAGCCCAGATCGAAGGTGGTCGCGGTCATGTCGCCGGCCGCCGTCCCCAGGGCGAACGTCGCGATGATCGCCGCCCAATAGAATATTTCGCGGCGCGTGGTATGGATGCTGTGGATCGACAGCGTGCCCTCGACTCGCGCCCAGAGCGCGAATATGACGACAAGCGACACCGCAAACGCCGCCGTCGACACGAAATACGGCACCCCGAGCACGATATGGGCCACGTCCGCGACCATGGTGCCGAAGATCCCGATCATCACGATCACGAGCCAATAAACCCAGGGAATGTAGCGGGTGACGACGAACTGAAGCGCCAGCGACACAACGAAGCCCAGCGTGCCCAGCACCACCGCGACATACGGATTGATGTGATAGACCAGAAAATCCGAGGTCGATTCGCCCATGGCCGTGGTCAGCAACTTGACGATCCAGAAGAAGATCGTGATCTCCGGCACCTTGACCAGAGCATTCCGGGCTGGCGATACGGCGCTTTCAGGGGCATGGGGCATATTCGATCCCGCGGGTTCAGGGCAAGACGAGCGCCGTCGCTCTCCGCGGCGACGGCTGACGAACGCTAGCAGAGCGCCCCCGGGTCGGATCGAACTTTCGTTTCAAGGATGATCGGCCGGCTCGCCAGCACGCCGGGCGGCATGGGCCGGGCCGCACGAGAATGCCGACCGGCGCTCGCTCACTCGAGAATCTCGACCCCCTGTCCGACCCGCAGCTCACCACTGTTCTCGGCGACGAGATTCTGGCCGAAACAGACCTCCTTGCCCTGCCTGCGATACGTGCCGAGGGTGCGCAGTGGTTCGCCGTCGGGCCGGCGCTCGCCGGTGGCGGGATCGACCGTGATCATTACGCAACGCCCGCAAGGCTTGTCCACCCGGAACACGACATCGCCGATACGAATGCGTTGCCAGCCGTCCTCAGCGAAGGCCGCGCTATCGGCGACGACAACATTGGGCCGGAACTGCGCCATGACGTGGCTACCGTCGGTACGCGCGTTGACATCGGCCAGCGATGCCTCGGCGGTCAGCAGCAGCGGATAACCGTCGGCAAAGCTCACACGGACACCGATCGAGTCGCGGTGGCGATGCGATCGATCACCGAGCCACAGCAGATGCACCGGCTCGCCGACGATGCGGCTGAACCACGCATCAAGACGCAGGGTTGTGGTCAGCGCCGGGAATTCATCGCCCCAGACCCGGGTCTGGAACGGCTGGCGCGCGAAGGCATGGCGCGACTCGCTGACAGCCGGATGGTTATCGTGCATCACGAACAGCTGCTCGCCATCGAAGCGGGCGACCACGCGCTGCAGGCCGGCGTACCGGCGGGCCGTGACGAAGCTGCCATCAGGCCGGGCGAGCATGAAGCGGCGGTCACGCAGCAAGCCTTCCTCGGTCACCGTCGCGCGGTCCAGTGCCTCGCCGGCGGCGGATTTGATCGGGTAGCGGTACAAGGCGGAAAGTGTGGGCACGGCCGGCCTGTCGTTCGCGGATTCGCCCGCCAGATTAACCAATCCGCCAGGCCGGCGTGCGCTTGGAGGCGCGCGGACGGAGCCCGCCTCTGCGACGGCACGGACAGCCCATTTCAATCGGCTCCCGGCGGGGTCCGAAACCATGACCTCCGCCCCGGCACACTCAAGTCTGTACTCCGGCGGCCGATTGTAGGACATAGGGCTATCGCGCCTTGTGATGCCGTCACGGCGCCGCATCGCAAAACCAAAAAAACGATAAAACCAATCGCTGAGGAGATATTCGATGTTGAATCCGAGAAAAAGTGTGCGCGCAAAGCTCGCGATCGGCTTTGGGGCGGCGCTGGTGTTCATTTCCCTGCTCAGCGCGCTTTCGGTCTGGTCGATTCGCCGTGCCGCGGATAATACGGCCGCGATCTACAACCAGAATCTCACCGGCATCGAGACGATTTCCAGCCTCAATCGGCAGGTCAATGATCTGCGCTCAACGGTCAGCACGCTGCTGACGTCGCAGGCCGACGCCTCGGCCATGCAACGCGCGGCGAACCGGATCGGCACGATCGAAAAGAATGTGAATCAGGGCTGGAAAGCCTACTACCCCGCGCTGATCACGAGCCCGAAGGAACGAAAGCTGGCCGACCAGGCCCGGAAGAATCTCAAGACGATCGAGGCTTCGCTTGGCGATTTCGTGTCCAATCTCAAGCAAGCCGACATGCTCGATGCCACCAATATCTACGGCATATCGCTGCACGCGCCCATCGACACGCTGGCCCAGCAACTGCACCAGCTCTGGAAAATGCAGCGTGGCGCCGCCGCCAATGCCTATGCAGATACCCGGGCTTCGGCGCACCAGTCCGAGATCACCATCATCGCCGCCGGGGCGGCCGTGTTCGTACTGGCGTTGCTCGTGATGCTGTGGCTGATGGCCGGCATCATGCGCCCGCTGGCCGCGGCCCGCGGGTTCGTCGCCGCGATCACGGAGGGTCGACTGCAAGATCGTGTCGATAACCCCTATCGCGACGAATTCGGCGGCATGATCGACGGCATCGAATCGATGCGCGCCCGTCTGTATGACGTGGTCAGCGACGTCGACAACCGGGCGGATTCAGTGACCGCCGGCGCCGACGAAATCGCGGCCGGCAATGACGAGCTCAGCAATCGCACCCAGGAGCAGGCCGCGAGCCTGCAACAGACCGCGGCCTCGATGGAACAGATGACCTCCACGGTCAAGCAGAACGCCGACAACGCGGCGCAGGCCAATCAGGTGGCCCAGAGCGTGCGAACCCAGGCCAGCGAGGGCAGCGAAGTGGCCTCGCGTGCCGTGGCCTCGATGCAGGCGATCGAACAATCCAGCAGTCAGATCAACGAGATCGTCGGCCTGATCGACGAAATCGCGTTTCAAACCAACCTGCTGGCGCTGAATGCATCGGTGGAAGCCGCCCGGGCCGGCGAGCAGGGCCGCGGCTTCGCGGTGGTCGCCACCGAAGTCCGCAGCCTGGCCAGCCGCAGCGCATCGGCGGCCGACGATATCAAGAAGCTCGTGGCCGACAGCGCCAGCAAGGTCGCCGACGGCTCCGAACAGGTCGCACGCTCCGGCAAGATGCTGGATGAAATCGTGGTGAGCGTGCACAAGGTCAGCGATCTCGTCTCCGAGATCGCCGCGGCCAGCCAGGAGCAATCCTCCGGCGTCGAACAGGTGAATCTGGCGATTTCACAGATGGACGGTGTCACGCAACAGAACGCGGCCCTGGTGGAACAATCCGCGGCCGCCGGCCGTTCGCTCGAAGAACAGGCGCGTGCACTCAAGCAACGCGTGGCGTTCTTCGAACTGCATCCGCGCGCGCTCGACGAACACGGGCACAGCGACGGCGCGAGCCCGAAAGATGCGCGAGGAGACAGCGCGCCCATGCCCGCAGCGCACGCGCTGCCCGCACGCCAGGGCGCGGCGGCATAGCGCAGATCGTGCGCTTCTCGAGTCAGGTCGGCGGTCCAGGCCGCCGACAGGCCTCTTCGAACAGCCAGCGCAGGCGAATACGCACGCCGGATGGCGTCATGAGTCGCTTATCCGATGCGCATGCGGGCCCGCACGCTCTGGCCTGAGCCGCCGGTGAGCGCTTCCCCCCGACCGCACATTCGCGGCCGTCGCGGCGCCGCGCCCGCACAACTCGGGCGCAAAGACGCCTGACTCGCCCCGGTCGATCGGCTAGCGATAACGACCGCCGGGCACGGCCGAATCCGAACGCCGATTCGGCCGCAGGCCTTGAAACCGTTCCCATTTGCCGCGTGGCAAGCCGGACCCACCCGTCAAGACCAGGGACGAGACTTTGGTCGCAAGCGCATTGTCGACATGCTTGGGTGCATCTATGGTCAACATGCAGCGCAATAAAAAACCGATCATCCAATCGCCGATCTACACGCTACCCGGTAGCGGATGTCCAGATGCGACGTGACGATTCGCTCATCGCGAATCCCAGACCACTGAAGGAGAGCCATGAAAATCATAACGTTCGCCCGGCATGCCGCCGTATACGCTGGCCTGATAGGTGGTGTGCTCGCCGCCGGTGCTGCCAGCGCTGCCTCCAACAGCAGCAGCGATTCGCTGCATTTCCTGCCGATACCGAAAGTCACCGGCAGCCCGGTCAAGATCAAAAGCAATCAACAGTTCACGATCAAGTTCGGCATCGGCCTGGCCAAGGAAAGCGCGCAGTACCAGGGCGTGGAGTATTTCAAGAAAATCGTGGAGCAGCGTAGCGGCGGCCATATCAAGGTCAACATCTTCCCGAGCGCCCAGCTCGGCGGCGATCTCCAGATGACCAGTGCGCTGCAGTCCGGCACCCTCGAAATGACGCAGCCCTCGACCTCGCCGCTGATCAAGATGCAGCCGAAGCTGGCGGTGTTCGATCTGCCGTTTCTTTTCTCCTCGGCCAAACAGGCCCATCAAGTGCTCGACGGGCCGGTCGGCCAGAAGCTGCTCAAGCAGCTCAGCAACCAGAACAATGGGCTGGTCGCGCTCGCCTGGGCCCAGAACGGCTTCCGACAGTTGACCGACAGCAAGGGCGCGATCTCCAAGCCATCCCAGCTCAAGGGGCTCAAGATCCGGACGATGCAGAGCCCGGTGCAGCTCGATATCTGGAAGACGCTGGGCGCCAATCCGACACCGATGTCGTTCGCCGAACTGTTCACGGCCCTGGACCAGGGCACGGTGGACGCTCAGGAGAACCCGTGGATCACGATCCTGACGTCGAAGTTCTATGAAGTACAGTCCAACGCAACCGATACGCGTCACGTTTACACGCCGTTCATTACGCTGATGTCGCAGCGCTTCTACCAGCGGCTGCCGAAGCCATACCAGAAGCTGGTCAAGACCGCCGCCGTCCAGGCCGGCCACTACGAGCGTCGGGCTGCGGTGAACATCGCCCATCAGGCGAAACAGGACCTGGAAAAGAAAGGCCTGAAGATCACGGAACTGACCAAGGCACAGCGCGCGGCCTTCCGCAAGAAGGCGATGCCGGTCTACCAGGACTTCAAGGGCCAGATCGGCGAGCCGCTGTTCGACAACGTCATGAAGGCCACCGGCCATACGCAGGCTATTGCCGGCAACAGCCAGTAGCACGGCCTTCGCCATCGCTGCTTGTGCGACGAGCCGGGTATCCGCCCGGCTCGTTTTCATCGGAGCGGCCGGGATGGCGTCACCGGGACGAATCAGGACACGCCCATGATTGAACGGTTCGTATGTATTTTCGAAAGCGGGATCGGCTATCTGCGGACAGGGTTGGCCATTGTGGTCGGCTGTCTGGTTCTTGCCGTGTTCTTCTGCGTATCGGCCAATGTCTTCGGACGCTATGTGCTCGACAGCTCCTACGACTGGGCGGCCGAGATGTCGCGCTTTTTCTTCATCTGGGCGGTTCTGCTGGGCGCCGGCGTCGCCTGTCTGCGTCGCCAGAATATCGCCGTGGCCATTCTCAAGGACGCCGTGCCGGGCGGGGTGGCGGCGGTGTTCGAACTCATCAAGATCGCGATCGTATACATGATCTGCGTGATCATCGTCTTCGCCTATCTGCAATTGATATCCGGCTATGTGAGTTCGACGCCGTTGCTGGGTATCCCCATGACGTATCTGTACATTGCGATGGTGGTATTTGCGGCCTTTATGTTCCTGGCCAACACCGCCGACCTGCTGCGCCTGCTGGCGCGCGTGATGAGGAGCGCCTGACATGCTGATGCTGGGTCTGTTGTTCGGGCTGCTGGTCCTGCTGGCCATCGGCGTTCCGGTTGCCATCGGCCTGGCCAGCGTGAGCATTTATCTGATGTTTCACTATGGCTATGCCTTGTCGCCCATCATCCAGCAGTCGGTCAACGGGCTGGATTCCTTTCCCCTGCTGGCGATCCCGCTGTTCATTCTGGTCGGCGAGGTGATGAGCCATGGCGGCATCGCCAACCGTCTGGTGCGTTTCGCCAGTGCGCTGGTGGGGTTCATGGCCGGCGGGCTCGGCCAGATCGCCGTGGTGACTTCGATGTTTTTCGGCGGCATCAGCGGCTCGGCCGTGGCCGACGCCTCGGCGATCGGCGGCATGCTGATCAAGCCGATGAAAGATCATGGCTATTCCGGCGCGGCCGCCACCGCGATCGTGGTCGCGGCGTCGGTGGTGGGTATCATCGTGCCGCCATCGATCCCGATGATTCTGTTCGGTGTGGTCACCAATACATCGATCTCCAAGCTGTTCCTGGCCGGCATCGTGCCGGGCCTGTTGATCACCGCCGGCCTGATGGCGACGACCTACCTGACTTCTCGCAAGAGCGGCCGCGCCCAGGCGTTTTCGGTACGCGAGGTCATCGACTCGTTCTTCGGCGCCCTGCCCGCACTGATGCTGCCGCTGATCATCGTCGGCGGCATTCTCGGCGGTATCTTCACGCCGACCGAAAGCTCGGCCATCGCGCTGCTGTATGCCATCGTCCTCTCGATGTTTGTCTATCGCAGCCTGACGCCGCTGAAGTTCTTCAAACTCTGCATGCAGACCGGCGAGCTCACCGGCATGGTGTTGCTGCTGCTGGCCTTCGCCAACGTGCTCGCCTGGCTGCTCACGGCCAACATGGTGCCGCAGGAGATCGTGACCGCATTGACCAGCCTCACCGACCAACGTCTGCCGATGCTGGCGATCATCATGGTGGTGCTGTTGCTGGTTGGCTTCTTCATGGACCTGACGCCGGCCATGGTCATCCTCGCGCCGTTGATGACGCCGGTGGTCACCAAGCTCGGCATCGACCCGGTCTATTTCGGCGTACTGATGTCGTTCGCACTCGGCATCGGCCTGATCACCCCGCCCGTGGGCACCGTGCTCTATGTCGGTTGTGGCGTGGGTGGCGTCAGCATGGAGAAACTCTCACGCAGCCTGCTGCCCTACTACGGCGTGCTGTTTGCACTGCTGTTCCTGTTCATTCTCTTCCCCGGGCTTGTGCTGTGGTACCAGTAAAGCGCAAACCCGGCTCCCGCCCACCCGATCCGACGGACCGCCAATGAGCCGCGCCTTTCGTATTCTGACGCCCGATGCCCAGTACGACGACGATGCCGAACTCGAACGCAAGACCGCCGGGCCGGCGTTCGCCTTCGATATCTTTCGCGAGCGCGAGGCCGCGCGCATCGACGAGAAGTACTGGCGAGCGGCCGATGCGCTGCTGGTCTGGCACGAAGTCTTCATCGACCGCGAACTGATCGCGAAACTCGACAACTGCCGCGTGATCGTGCGCGCCGGGGTCGGCTTCGATCATATCGATCTGGACGCGGCCGCGGCGGCCGGCATCCCGGTCTGCAACACGCCGGACTACGGCACCAGCGAAGTCGCCGATCATGCCATCGGCATGTTGCTGGCCTTCCGGCGCGGCCTGGTGTTTCACGACCAGCGCCTGCAACGCGCGCCGGTGGATGCCTTCAAGCCCGGCGCGCCGCAGGTCGAGCGCGTGCGCGGCAGCCGGCTCGGCATCGTCGGGCTCGGGCGTATCGGCACCGCCACGGCCCTGCGCGCCAAGGCCTTCGGCATCGAAGTGGTCGCCTACGATCCGGAACTGCCGCGCGGCCAGGAAATCGCGGTTGGCGTGTCGCGGGTCGACAGCCTCGCCGAACTGCTGCAAAGCTGTGATGCCGTCAGCCTGCATACGCCGCTCAACGAGGCCACCCATCACCTGATCGATGCCGAAGCGCTGGCGCTCATGCCGAAACACGCGGTGCTGATCAACACCGCCCGCGGCGCCGTCATCGATATCGACGCGCTCCACGACGCGCTGGTCGAAGGCCGGATCGCCGGTGCCGCGCTGGACGTACTGCCCGAGGAGCCGCCGGACATGAACCGGCCGCTGTTCGCCGCCATCGAACGCGGCGACGAACGCCTGCGGGACCGGCTGATCCTCACCCCGCACGCCGCCTGGTACAGCCCGGCGAGCCGCGCCGATGCACGCCGGCTGTCGACCGAAACGCTGATGCGCTACCTGCGCGGCGAGGGCCTGCGCAACTGCGTCAACGCCGAGCATCTGAGCCAGTACGGCCACGGCTGAGAGCGGGACGAAGCCTGCATCCAGGCGGCGCGTTCACGGGTAGGATGCAGAGATCGACTTTTCCCGCCGCCTGCGCCGGCGGGACCGACGCTTCATCTGTGTCCATGCAACTCAGCTTCCTCGGCGGCGCCGAGAGCGTGACCGGCTCGGCCAGCCTGCTGGTCGACGCGCGCCTCGGCGTTCGTTTTCTCATCGACTGCGGCGCCCACGCCGAGCGCGGCGCCGGATTCTCGGACGGCGCGCCCGGACTCGGCTTCCATGCCCGGCAATTGGATTTCGTGGTGCTCACCCATGCCCATCGCGACCACACCGGCCGGCTGCCGCAACTGCACCGTGCCGGATTCCGCGGCCCGGTGTACTGCACCGAGGCCACCGCCGGGCTGACCGAGCTGGCGCTGCTCGACGCCGCCAAGTTCAGCGACGAATACGACGCGGCGGATGTCGAACGGATCGATTTCCAGCCGCTCGATCAGCGCCCGGACTTCGCCTTCGATCGAGCCCTGCGCCTGCACGGCCTGTGGCTGACCTTTCATCGCAGCGCGCATATTCTCGGCGCGGTGGCGGTGACCGTGACCTGGCGCAGCCGTGTGGGCATGGAACGCTCGATCGTGTTCAGCGGCGACATCGGCGGCAATACGCCCGACAACCCGTTTCAATCGCTGCTGGCCGGCCAGACCCTGCCGGGCCCGGCCGATTACATGGTGGTGGAATCCACGCGCGGCGCCGAACCGGCGCGCGCGGCGCACTACAAATCGTTCGCCGCGCGCATGCTCGCGTGGTCCGAGCTGTTTGCCGACAGCGACGCCCGTGGCGGCGGGCCGGTGATCGCGCCCTGTTTCGCCATCCATCGCGCCCAGGAACTGCTGTTCGATCTGGATTACGTGCTACGCACAACGGAAATCGGCCGCCCGGATGCCCGCGGCCGGCCCCGCTGGCTGTCGCTGGATGCACCGCTGGCCGTGCGCATGACCGATGTCTTTGGCGCCGCACTCGCGGATGGCAGCGGCGGCGGCACCGCCGCGCGGTCCTACCGCAATCCCCTGCTGGCCGAGCGCCTCGGCCTGAGCCAGGAAGCCGAAGTGGACGCCCATCTGGCCGCGCTCTGGCAGCGCGTGCAGCACAACCGCGCGCCCGGCGGTACGCTGCGCGCCATGCGCGATCCGGCGCTCAATCGCCTGATCGCACTGGCCGGCAGCGGCATGTGCCAGGGCGGGCGCATCGTCGATTTCATCGTCGACCAGATCGGCAATCCGGCCGCGACCGTCGTGCTCTGCGGCTATGCCCCGCCCGACACCGGCGCCGGCCGCCTGCGCCAGCTCGCCGCCGACGAATGGCCGGCCGACAGGCCCCTGGCGCTGGGCAACGCCCGCATCGAGCCCGAACGCGTCCGCGCGCGTATCGTCGACTTCGGCGACTATTATTCCGGCCATGGCGACGTGGAGGCGCTCGCCCGCTTTGTCTTCGAGCGAAATCGCGATGCCACGGCGACACGCGCCGCCACGGTGTACCTCAACCACGGCGATGCCGAGATGCGCAACGGGCTGGCTGCCACGCTCCGGGCTCGCGCCGCCACCGGGCCGGTGACCGATCGGGCGATCGCGGGCGTCGAACTGGCCGAGACGGGACGAGTCTATGATCTCGATGCGGCCGATTTGCGGTGGCGCAACCGTCCCATGCCCAGCCTGAGCGCGCTGCGCCGCGCCGACGAAACCATCGAGTAGCCGCATGCGCGCGGCAAACCGCCCGCCCGCGTCACGGATGCAAGACCTTTCGACACTGGACAGCGCGGGCCGCGGCCGCTGCAATAAGACATCATCGAACCACACTCGTGCGCCACGCCCCGACACATGCCGGCGCCGGGTGACCCGAGCACACATCTCGCGCATGAACAGGGAGACAATCTGCGCCGCGACGCCTGCATACGTCCGCCGAGCGCGCCCGGTGGCGGCCCGGCCCGCATGGCCCGGGTCGCCGCGATCTGCCGCCGGGACGCGCTCGATGCGCTTTGGGCTTCGCCTTGGCTGGCGCAGCTGCCTCGCCGCCTTTTGCTGCGCCTGGTGGCGCGCCGTATCGATGGGTTCGCCCGGCAGCTGATCGAGTTCGATGACCGCATCGCCGGCGACGGGCTGGCCGCCGCCTGCGGCTGGGGGCTCAGCCAGTGGGCCGGCCCGGTGTCACAACACGGCCAGCCGGCGGCGCCCGGCTCACCGCTGCTGCTGGTATCGAATCACCCCGGGCTGGTGGACGCGATAGCGCTGTTGTCGCGACTGGCTGAACACGACGTCCGCCTGCTGGTCGCCGAACGCCCCTTGTTCCATGCCCTGCCGGCCCTTCGGCAGCACCTGATCATGGTGGCCACGGCCGGAGGCGCTCGGGCCCTCGCGGTGCGTGCCGCCACCCGGCATCTGCGCGCCGGCGGCACGCTGCTGACTTACCCCGCCGGGCGCATCGAGCCCGACCCGGCATCGGATCTGAACGACGCTCTGGCCGCACTCGAATGCTGGTCGCCCAGCGCCAGCTACCTCGCGCGTCGTGTGCCGGAACTGAGGGTGCAACCGGTGGCCATGAGCCATGTCATCGCAGCGCGCTATCGCGGCCACTGGCTGGCTCGCCGGGCCGCCAACGCCCACGACCGGGACGCCGTCGCCGCCGCGTTGCAAGTCCTGAGCGCACCGCCGCACGGCGCCCACCCGCAGCTGGCGTGGGGCACCGTGCTCGCGGGCCAACCGGCCGACGCTTTGCACGCGCAGACCCTGGACGAGATGGCCCGCCTGATGCGCGCGTCGCGACCGTCCGCGTACCCGGCCGGCGTTCCGGATTCGTCGTGAGCCGGCTTGCTTGTCCCCGGCCGGGCCGACCCTCATAACTGTGGATACACTCCGAAAAACGAGACAATCGATATGACGCATCCTGCTCTGGTACCGGGCCAGGTGGCCGTGGTGATCGGTGGCGCGGCCGGCATCGGCCGCGCCGCGGCCGAGGGTTTCGCCAAGCGTGGCCTGCATGTCTGCATCGCCGACCGCGACATGGAGCGCCTCGCCGAGGCCGAAGCCGCGGTGCGGGCGGCCGGCGCGGATCACGACGCCGACGTGATGACCCACGCCGTGGATGTGGCCGACGTGCAGCAGGTCATCACGCTCGAGTCGGTCGTCCGTTCGCGCTTCGGCGGCACCGATGTGCTCATGAACAACGCCGGCGTCCAGCCCGGCAGCCACATCCTCGGCCCGGCCGAGAACTGGCGCCAGGTGATCGGCATCAACCTCTGGGGCGCGATCCACGGCACCCAGACGTTCGTACCGAAGATGCTCGAGCGCGGCGGGCCCGGCCTGGTCATCAACACCGGCTCCAAGCAGGGCATTACCACCCCGCCGGGCGATCCGGCCTACAACACCGCCAAGGCCGGTCTGAAAGCCTTCACCGAAGCGCTGGCGCACGAACTGCGCAACACCGACGGCTGCGAGCTGACCGCGCATCTGCTGATCCCGGGCTTTGTGTTCACCCAGCTCACCCGCCCGGGCGAGACCGAAAAACCGGAATCGGCCTGGACCCCGGAACAGACCGCCGACTTCATGTTCGATCGTCTGGATGCCGGCGATTTCTACATCCTCTGCCCGGACAACGACGTCCCGCGCTGGCTCGACGAAAAACGCATGCAGTGGGCGATCGGCGACATCGTCGAGAACCGCCCGCCGTTGTCGCGCTGGCATCCGGATTACGCCGATGCCTTCAAGGCGTTCGTGAACGACGGCGCGAAGGGCTGACGACCCGGCGCGTGCGCCCGGTGGTGAACCTGTTCAGTGGTAGTGGCGGTGCAGGAAATGACCGCGCACGCCGCGCCCGTAGACGAATTCGAACAGCCCGGACACGACAATGAAGCCGGCGAAAACGGCCACGCCGGCCGGATTGCTTCGCCAGGTATGGCCGATCAGCACAACCAGCGCCACCGCGCATAACAGCACCCCCAACCCGTGCAGCGTGCGCAATCCGTGAATTTGCGGGGCCAGCCGCCAGGCCGCGGCGTTGACCAGGGCAAACACCAGCAGAAAGCTCGCACTGCCGATGATGGCGATGTCGGTCAGGTCGATGACATTGGCCAGAACGAGGCTGAGCACGGCCGTGGCCAGCACGCCGGTCATCGGCAGGCCGTGGCGTTCGGCATCGAAACGGCGGGGCAGCACGCCATCGCGGGCGAGTACATAACCCAAGCGCGCGTTGCCATAGAGCGTAGCGTTGATCGCGGACAACGTGGCGAGCACGGCGGCGAGCGCCACCAGCACGAAACCGGCCCGGCCGAGCGCCGGTTCGGCAGCCACCGCGAGCACGTAGTCGCGCACCGCCAGCACCTGGGCCTCGGGCACCGTGCCCACGGCAATCAGCGCGATCAGCACGTAAAGTGCGACCACCGAGCTCACGGCAATCAAAAAAGCACGCGGCAGGTTCCGGTCCGGCTGACGGATATCCTCGGCCGAGTTCGCGATGAGCTCGAAGCCTTCGTAGGCCACGAAGATGATCATGCCGGCCGAGACGATCGACAACATCGACCCCCAATGCGCGGGGGCGAGCCGGGAAGCATCCACATGCGACGCGCTGAACACGATCACGATCGCCAGCAACGCGATCTTGAGCGCCACCACCGCGGTTTCGGACCGGCTTACCAGCGACGCGCTGACGAGATTGATCACGGTCGGCAGCACGATCGCCAGACTGATCAGGGCGTGCTCGAGCAGCACGCCGCGGCCGGAGCCGAAAAAAGTGCCGGCATAGGAGGCAAACGCGGTGGCATACAGGGCGATGGTGACCAGATAACTCAGCCACAGCATCAGATTGACACTACCGGACAACAGATTGTTGCCGAAGGCCGCGTCGATGAAAGCCACCGTTCCGCCACGGCTGGGATAGGCCACCGACAGCTTCGCATAAGCCACCGCCGTGACCAGCGCGATCACACCGCCGACGAGAAACGCCACCGGCGTCGCACCATGCGACAGCGCCATTGCCTCGCCGAGCACGGCGAAGATGCCGCCGCCCACCATGCCGCCCACGCCGATCGCCACCGCGCCCCAGAGGCCAATCGCCCGGCCCGGGCCCGCGGCATGTTCGCCCGGCACCATCGGCTCAGCTCACCCTGGCCGCGAATCGGCGCACGGCTTCGGTGGGCCGGATGCGGCGATTGATCCGATGGCACACGCCCGGCTCGGTCTTCATCGTCGCAAGTCTCCCACAATTTCCGCCGGCCAGGGCTTGTTCCGACCCTCGGCAATATTGTCGGACGCGGTCACACCGTCTAACCTCACTCGCATTCCACACCCCAGATGCGCCCGCATGAACATCGACCAGGCCGGCACTTACACACTCGGCGATCGCCGCGTCAAACGCATGGGCTACGGCGCCATGCAGCTCGCCGGGCCGGGCGTGTTCGGCCCGCCCCGCGAGCCCGAGACCGCCCGAGCGGTATTGCGCGATGCGATCGAACACGGCGTCGATCATATCGATACTTCGGATTTCTATGGCCCGCACGTCACCAACCACCTGATACGCGAGGCTCTGCATCCCTATCCCGACGATCTGACGCTGGTAACCAAGATCGGCGCCAAACGCGGCGAGGATGGCGCCTGGAACCCGGCATTCGCGCCGGACGAACTGCGGCGCGCCGTGCATGACAACCTCCAACACCTTGGGCTGGAGACGCTCGATGTCGTGAACCTGCGGGCGATGTTCTCGGCCCACGGGCCGGCCGAAGGCTCGCTCGCCGAAGCGCTGGACGTACTGGCCGAGCTGCAGCGCGAAGGGCTGCTGCGGCATATCGGCCTCAGCAACGTTACCCCGACCCAGGTCGCCGAGGCCCGGGCGATCGTGGATATCGTCTGCGTGCAGAACTTCTACAATCTCGCCCATCGCGACGACGATGCCCTGATCGACGACCTGGCCGGCCAAGACATCGCCTACGTGCCGTTCTTCCCGCTTGGCGGCTTCAATCCGCTGCAGTCGGGGATTCTCGACGCGGTCGCCGCCCGCCGGAACGCGACGCCGATGCAGATCGCGCTGGCCTGGCTGCTGCAGCGCTCGCCCAACATCCTGCTGATACCGGGCACCTCGTCGCCGCAGCACCTGCGCGAGAATCTGGCAGCGACCGCCCTGGAATTGACCGCGGACGATCTCGCCGAGCTTGATCGCGTGGCCGGCGAGACGGCAACGACCGGCTGACAACGACAGTCGGCGAGTAAGCCCCGGGGTCGGTCGACGGTTGGTCGCGTCAGTCCACGTGGCCCGCGGCCAACCGAACCCCGAGCCCGACGAACAACGCGCCCACGAGCCGCTCCGCCACACGGCCGATCGCGCGCACCGCGGGCAGCTGACCCACGCCGACCGCAGCCAGTGCGGCCAGGCAGTTCACGGTCGTTCCCGTGCTGTTGAAGGTCAGCCCGAGCACGGCGAAGGCCAGCGTGCGATCACCGGCCGCAGGATCGATGAACTGCGGCAGGAACGCCAGGAAAAACAACGCAATCTTGGGATTGAGCACGTTGATGAGCAGCCCGCGCCGGAAGACCGCGGCCAGCCGGGGCGCCGGCAGGCGATCGCGCGGCGCCTTGGCCGGTCCGGGCGCCTGGCGACGCGCCAGCAACAGCCGCAGGCCCAGATAGACCAGATAACCCGCGCCCACACACTTAGAGCCTATTCCAATCGGGCGACGTGGGCTGCGGCGCTCGCCCGGGCCGCAGGGGTAGGAAGGGGCGACGCGATGTGGTGGCGCCACATAAGGAGCCCCTGACACCGCCCTGCGGCCCGGGCGAGCGCCCCAAAGGGCTGGCCTGAGCGCGCGCCAGGCGGTGTTGCGGCCTCCTGACGTGGCATGACCACGCGGCGTCGGCCGCGCCTAGCCTGTCACACGCTCAGGCCAGCGCAGACTACGTCGCCCTATTGGAATAGGCTCTTAACCAGCGCGAAGGCCGTGGCTGACGCCGCCAGCAGCGCCGACAGCCCGACCACGGCGAGGGTGATATGCACCAGCGTGCCGGCAAACACGCCCCAGGCGGCCACGATGCCGCGGGCCAGCCCATGCCGTCCGGCGTTGCTGACCACAAAGAGCATGTCGGCACCCGGCGTGATATTGAGCAGCAGCCCGGCGCCGACAAAGAGCAGAAACTCGTGTAAACCCGGCATGGCATCACCCTCGGTCGGCGTACTTGGCGAGATTAGCTCGCGCCGCCACCCCAGGCAATGCGTGCGCGGGCGGCAGGGCGCATAGAGGAATCTCCTTAGTACCGTTAGTCAGCCGCACGGATTAACGTTACCGGCCAGCGCCGCTACGGTGAATCGGTCGCTCGACCCGCATTGCCGCCGGTCGACGACGTGCCGGCAATCCTGCCTGCCGATGGCGAAAACGCGCATGCCACGCAGATGGAGCGAGGGATTGTCATCGTTTCTACACAGTGGAGCATCGTTATGATTCGCAAACCGCATCTTTCAGCCGCGGCCGTTTCGGTAGCAGCCCTGGCATTCACCTGTGCCCCGGCCCTGGCCCAGAACAACCACAACGATCACAACCAGGGCGGCTCGCACGCCAACGCTGGCGCCAGCGTTAACGCCGGCACACCCGCCCAGCTCGCCTACAGTGCAGCCGGCGTACTGCGCGGCCAGATGCAAAAACCCGCCCAGGAACGCATCCCACAGTCGCTGATCAACGGCGCCCACTGCATCGGCGTGTTCCCGAGCGTATTCAAGGAAGGCTTCCTGGTGGCCGGCAAGAACGGCGATGGCGTGGTGGCCTGCCGCGACAAATCCGGCAACTGGGACCACACCGCGCCGACCTTCTACAGCCTGTCCGGCGGCAGCGTCGGCTTTCAGGCGGGCGCCAAGGTTACGAAAGTGATCGTGTTGTTCATGGGTAACAACGCCATAAAGGATCTCACCAACGGCAATATCAAGATCGGCGCGAAGGCTTCGGCCACGGCCGGCCCGGCCGGTGCCCACGCCAGCGTGCACACCGCGCCGGCGCAGATCATCACTTATCGCCTGAGCAGTTCCGGCGGCTTTGCCGGTGCGGCGATCAAGGGCGCCACGCTGTCGCGCAACCAGGATATCGACAAGGCGATCTACGGCGCCAAGAAGGCGCACGGCAAGCCGTTCCAGCCGACGCAGGTCCCGCAGACGATCAATGCGTTCACGAACGCACTGAGCCGGTTCGCACCAGCGTCGAAATACAACGCCAGCATGGTGGTCAAGGGCCAGAACGGTCAGGGCGCCAACGCCGGTAATAGCAGCAACGGCTCTTCGTAAGACGCTGCGGCGCCCGGCCGGCTTGGCGGCCGGGCGCCTTCGTCCTACCAGCGGCGCGCCAACCGGCGTGTCACGGCGTCGACATCGTCGCGGGCACCGACCACGGTCAGCGTATCGTTGACCCGCAGCAGGGTGGCAGGCTCGGCCTCCAGCACTGCGCCGCGGCGCTCGATGCGCAGCACCCGCGTGCCTTCCGGCAGGTTCAGATGCCGCAGCTCCCGATCCGCGAGCCAACTGTTCTGCAGCTTGGCGATACGGATCTCGTGGTTGTCGTCCTCGTGCACGCGGCCATCGATCTGGCCGGCGTCCAGCGCCATGCTCTCCAGCAACAGCAGCTTGGCATAGGCCGGATTGACGATGCGCACATCGGCAGACCGGAACCGCGCGTTGTAAGCCGGATCACGCACCCAGGCCAGCAATTTGCGCACGGCGTGCACCTCGCGCGCCACGCGGCATATCTGCAGATTGTCTTCGTCGGTGTCGGCCATGGCGATCACGGTCTGCGCCTGTTCGATGCCGGCCGTACGCAGGCACTCCGACAAACGCGCCCGTGATGGTGGGTTGCCGTTCTCGCCGGCCGGCAGCTCGGTCACGGTGCGTACGTTGCGGCCCATCTGTTCGAGCCGGGCGGCCAGGGCGCGGCTGTCGCGATCATCGCCGATCACCAGCGTCTGCTGCGCCGACTGATAGCGCCGCGGCGCCAGGCGGCTGAAGGCGATCGGCGAGATCAGGCAGCTGATGATGGCGACCAGAATGATGGCGGCATCCAGCGCCGGCGAGATCACGCCGATCTCCACCCCGATCGCGGCCACCGCGATGATCAGCGACAGGCGCGCCGAGAGCAGGGTGCTGGCGGCGAAGGTCTCGCGCCAGCCGAAGGCCAGCCGGAACACCAGCGAGCCCACCAGCTTGACGCCGAAGGCCGCGACCACCAGCACGCCGATCGTCTCCCAGGGCGACTCGGAGGACAGCAGCGCCGGCAGGTCGAACTTGACCCCGACCATGATGAAGAAGATCGGGATGAAGAAACCGTAGCCGATCGCATCGAGCTTCTCGCGCAGCACCGAACTCTCGCTGCCCGACAGCATGGATACGATCACACCGGCCAGAAACGCCCCCAGGATGTTCTCGATGCCGAGGCTCTCGGCCAGCGCGATGAAGACCAGCGCCAACGCCATCGAGCCGCGTACGCGGATCTGCGAAGTGGCGGTGGACAAGGCATGCATGAGGCGTTGTGCCGGCAGGTGCGAGCGCGCCCGCTCGGCCAGGCGCCAGGCGGCGACGAAGGCGAGCAGCAGCACCAGAATCAGCAGCAGATCCACGGTCGCGCCCACACGCAGCATGGCATAGCCGCTGACCAGCAGAATGGTGACAAAATCGGCGATCAGCGCCGCCACCAGCAGGGTCTGGCCGTAAGTGGTTTCGAGCAGCCCGCGTTCCTTGAGAACCGGCGCCACCACGCCAAGCGACGTGGTCGACAGGATGAGCGCCATCAGCCACGGCTGTGCGACCAGGCCGATACCGGCCAGATAGAACCCCGCGGCCAGCGAACACAGCGCGGTGAGCGCGAACGCCGCTCCGCCGATCACGAACGGATTGCGCTTGAGCCGGGCGCCGGTGTTGCTCGCGCGCAGGCCCCGGCGCGGCTCGAGGCCGGAGAAATCGATCTCCAGGCCGGACAGGAACATCAGGTAGGCGAAGCCGAACACCGACAACACCTTGAGCACGAAATCCTGCGATACCAGATGCAGGCCGCTGTCGCCGACCAGAATACCGGCGGCGATCTCGCCGACCACCACCGGGATGCCCAGACGACGTACCGGCGACAGCGCCACGGGCACCGCGAAGCTCAGCGCGATGACCACCAGCAACGGGACGAAAGAGATATCGTTGGAATGCATACGATCGGTGAGTCGGGCGGACGGAATACGCGGCACGGGGCCGGCTGCGGCGCCCGGTTATCGCGTAGCGGCGTTGGCGCGATCATGGCCGGCCGCCGGCGCCGGCTATGACGCTATCGGGCTCTGTGGTCGAAAGCGGCCAGCCCCCAACGGGCGACCACGCGAAGTGCATAGGCAGTCCACATACTGTGTTATTTGCGGCGCCGTCCCAAGTGTTGTTTTCCCGGCTCGCTTGCCGTTCACCCGGCCCGGTCCGGGCTGGCGATGCCGGGCGGCGCGAGTGCAACGGCTACGACATCATGACGCCGGGCTTTATGCTCAGTCTATGGCAAACTGATAGGCCATCAACTCCCTTACCGAATCCGGACACCCCGTGCGCGCCATCCGATTCCGCCGGCTTCGCCGCCTTCTCCCGATCATGGCCCTGCTGCTGCTCACGCTCGGGCTCGGCGCCTGTTCCCGGCAGTCGGGCGGAACGGTCGACGGCATTCATCTGGTCGATCGGCAGCAATTGACGGTGTGCACGCACCTGCCCTACAAGCCGTTCGAGTTCACCAACGACGCCGGCAAGGTGGTCGGCTTCGACGTCGATCTCATGCGGCTGCTCGCGAACAATCTCGGCGTCAAACTCGATGTGGTGAGCATGGACTGGAGCCAGATCACCAGCGGCGCCGCCTTCGCGGCCCATAAATGCGATCTGGCGATGGGCGGTGCGACCATCACCGCCGCCCGCAAGAAGGCCGTCCAGTTCTCCGCGCCTTACTTCAAGGCGACGCAGGCCCTGCTGGTCTCCAGAAAGGCCGGCGTGTCGAGTCTGGCCGATCTGGCCCACAAGCGGCTCGGCATGCAGACCGACACCACCGGCGCGGTGTATGCGAAAAAACACGCCGAGCAATACCACTACACACCCGTGGTGTTCGACGATCTCGCGCTGATGACCACGGCCGTGAGCGCGGGCAAGGTGGCAGCCGCGATCGGCGACAATGGCCCGATGGCTTACTACGCCGCCCGCAACCCCGACACGCGGGTCGCGCAGACATTCGATACCGGCGAACGTTACGGCTTCATGGCGGCCAAGGACAACGACAACGCCGACAAACTGATCGGCCGATTGAACGATGTGCTCGCCAAGGCCCGCAAGAATGGCACCTACGCGGCCCGGTACCGCCACTGGTTCGGCCACGCACCGACATCCAGCGCGCCCTGATCGAAGGCATGGCCGCGACCGACCCACAGCCCGCAAACACCGGCCGCAGCCCGCGCCAGCGCGCGCGTCGACGCCGCGCGCTCCAGTACATCGTCCTCGCGCTCATACTCGCGCTCGCCGCGTACATGGCCGACTGGCCGACGATCGGGCATACCTTCTTCGATCCGGCGCTGATCGTGAACACTGCCGTCCACGGTCTGTGGCGGGCGTTGTGGAACACGCTCGTCTACAGCGCCGGCGGTTTCGTGATCGGCCTGGCGGCCGGCACCCTGCTGGCGCTGATGCGCTTGTCCGAGGTCGCGCCCTATCGCTGGCTGGCGACGCTCTATATCGAGTTCTTCCGCGGGCTGCCGGCGCTGATCGTATTCATCGCGCTGTCGCTGCTGCCGCTGGCGTTCCAGGGGCTGGCCATCCCGTTTTCGCCCTACGGCACGGTCTGGGCGGCGCTTGGCATCGTCGGCAGCGCTTATATGGCCGAGACCATCCGCGCCGGTATTCTGGCCGTGCCTCGCGGCCAGATCGAGGCCGCCCGCTCGCTGGGCCTGACACCGGCGCAGACCCTGCGCCAGATCACCCTGCCACAGGCGTTCCGCCTGATGATTCCGCCACTGACCAACGAACTGATCATGCTGATCAAGGATTCCTCGCTGGTGTTCATCGTCGGCCTGTCGGCGGCCGATTTCGATCTGACCAAGTTCGGCCGTGCCGCCGCGAACAACCACGTCAACATCACGCCGCTGGTGGTGGCCGGCCTCGGCTATCTGATCATCACGCTGCCGCTGTCGCTACTGGTGCGACGCATGGAAGCCCGCGCCGCGGCCGGGCGCCCGGCATGAGCGCCGCCCTGGTGGAACTGGCCGGCGTGGCCAAGACCTTTGCCGGCAGACGCGTGCTCGACGATATCGATCTGAAAGTCGCGCGCGGCGAAGTGGTGTGCGTGATCGGGCCGTCGGGCTCGGGCAAGTCGACCCTGCTGCGCTGCGTGAACCGGCTGGAAACGCCGGACGCCGGGCGCGTCGTCGTCGCCGGTGTCGATCTCACCGATCCGGACTGCGATATCGACGCCGCCCGACGCCAGATCGGCATGGTGTTTCAGCAGTTCAATCTGTTCGCCCATCGCAACGTGCTCGACAACTGCGCGCTGGCCCTGCGCACGGTGCTCGGCCTCAAGCGCGCGGATGCCGAGCGCAAGGCCCGGCAACAGCTCGAATGGGTCGGTCTGGCCGATCGCGCCACGGCCTATCCCAGCGAATTGTCGGGCGGCCAGCAACAGCGCGTGGCGATCGCCCGGGCCCTGGCGATGGACCCGGCGCTGATGCTGTTCGACGAACCGACATCGGCGCTCGACCCCGAGCTGGTCGGCGATGTGCTGACGGTCATGCGGCGGCTCGCCGATGCCGGCACGACAATGATCGTGGTCACCCACGAGATGGGCTTCGCGCGCGAAGTCGCCGACCGGGTGGTGTTCATGGATGCCGGGCGCATCGTCGAACAGGGTGCCCCCGCACAAGTGCTCGGCCAGCCACGCATCGAGCGCACCCGCGACTTTCTACAGCGGGTGTCGGTGTCGGGTTAGGACCTGCCGGGTTCGTGCCGCCTTCACGCCACGACCCGCCCCCGGCCTGCGTCGGTGGTCCGCGGCCGCTGCCGCGGGCAACGCCAAGCGTCGGTTGGAACCGGCGCTAAGCCGCCGGCCGCACGACCAGAACCGAGTGCCTCGCATGCCGGACCACCCAGCTGGCGACGCTGCCCAGCAGCACATCGCTACGGCACGGGTTGTGCGAGGCCATCACGATCAGGTTGACCTCATGATCGTCGGCGGCATGCACGATCATGCGGCCCGCCGAGCCAGTCAGCACATGGGCGCTCCAGGCGAATCGGGTGCCCAGTCGCTCCTGAGCCATACGGTCCAGATGACGCTGGGCCTCGCCCGTGATCTTGTGCATGTAACGGCGCTCGATCGAGGGAAAATAGCCCAGCGACAGCCGCGGCAGCACACTCAGAACGATGAACGTACTGTCGTGCATGGCCGCCTGTTCGAGCGCGGCCGCGAAAACATCGTCCAGGTCGTGCGTTTGTTCCAGATCGATCGGTAGCAGAATCTTGTGCGCCATGATCGCACCCGCTGATGGCCCTGCGTCCATCGTCACCGCGCGCGGCGGGCCCAGGCTTGATCCGGATCAAGACTGCCGCACCGGCGCCGGGCCATGATGCCATCACGGGACACGGCGGCAGATTCATCATGCATACCGACGACAGCCTCGATCCGCTGGCGGATATCGCTCGCGTCATCGAGCACGCCTACCAGGCCGGCGAGATCGAACCGTTGGCCGCCACGCTGGCGACGGTGGATTCCGCACTGAACCGCCCATCGGCGCGCACGGTCTACGTTCACCTGCTGCCCGACGGCGTCGCGTTCTTCGTCAACACGTTCAGCGGCAAGGGCCGGCAACTGCTCTGGAACCCGTACGCCGCGCTGTGTTTCTACTGGCGCAAGATCGAGCAACAGACCGTCGTCGAGGGGCGCTGCGAAGTGCTCGATGAACCGACTGCCGACCTGCTGTGGCGCAAACGCCCGCGCGAGAGCGCGCTCGTGGCCAAGGCCCTGGACGCGACGCCGGACCCGACCGACGACGAGAATCTGGCCAAGCGGCTCGCCAGCACCCGGCAGCGCTACAGCTTCGAACACCCGCCACGGCCCGATCAGTGGCAGGGCTATCGCCTGCTGCCCGAACGCGTCGAATTCTGGAGCGCGGGCTGGGACCGGGCGCGCTATCGCCAGGTCTATCAGCGGGAAAGCGGCGGCGGCTGGCAGGTCACCCGCCAGCCGCCGTAACCGATACGGCCGCCGCCTCCCGCGGACACGCCGGTGCCGAACGGCGGGCCGGGTACGGCGGCAAAAATCGAGCGTGGCATCCGGCGCACGCGGCCCGGGCGCCGGACGCCTCAGCCGGCCGACGAGCCGGCGGTATCGCGCTCGGTTTTCGCGCCCTTCGACGCATCCTCTTCGACATCATTGGCTTGCCGCACCACCAGCACCGAGTGCCGTGCGTGCTTGACCACCTGGGCGGCGGTGCTGCCCAGGAACACGTCCCAGACCACGGGGTTGTGCGAGGCCAGGATGATCAGATCGGCCTCGAGCCGGTCGGCGGCTCGCACGATCGTCCGGGCGACCGGCCCGAGCTCGACTTCGATGCGCCAGTCGCAGCGATCGTCCAGCCGTTCCTCGCCGATCCGGGTGAGCTCCTTGCGGGCATGCCGGGTATAGCGCGCCACGTAATCGGAATCCATGTACGGATAGGCGGTGGCGTAATGCCCGAGCTCCACGTTGAGCAATACCACCGTGGCCGGCTCGATGCGAACCTGGCGACCGACGGCTTCGAACACGCTGTCGAATACCGCGGGTTGGTGGAGATCCAGTGGTACGAGTATCGTTTGCGGCATGATGAGCACCTCGATCGGTGGGCGGAAGCGAGTCCCCAGTGTCGGCGTTCGGCGGCGACGCACGATTGATCCGGATCAACCGCGGCGTACCGGTGCGCGATACCGCGGGGCGGTTTCACGGGGACATGTCGCCGCCCACTGCGTCCCTGCTCGCGCTCGCCGAGCCCTGGCTGAACAGGCGTGCTGATCGCGTCGCCTTTTGCTTTACAAAAATTTTGCAGGGCACGCGCCGTACCCGCGTTCAGGTGAAACGGCCGCCGGCATCAAGCGACCACCGGGGCATGTACGATGCGCGCACACGCTGGGCCCTTGCGCCTGGCCACGGTTCCCCCGGGAAGACGTCATGTCCGATACCTCAGTCGACCACCGTGCCACCACGGCACGCCTGCGCCGGTTCGCACCACTGCTGCTGATCGCGGTCGTTGCCGCGCTGCTGCTGGTCGAATCGAGACATGTGAACCTGGCCGCGATCCAGCATGCGCTGGCCAGCGTGCCAACGATCCTGCTCGGGGTGCTGGGCCTCGGCGGGCTGCTCGCGATTGCGGTCATGTCGAGCTATGACGTGCTGGCGGCCCGCTTCATCGGCCTCGACCGACGCGCGGCCACCAGTCTGCGCCTGGGCATGCTGGCCAACGGCATCAACAACATCGCGAGCCTGTCGGGCATCACCGGTTCCGGGCTGCGGGTGTTGCTGCTCACGCGTGACGGCGCGGCCACCGCGGCCGCCGTGCGCTACGCGACGCTGGTGGCCAGCGCTTCGCCGTTGGGATTGTCGGCGCTGGCCTGGGTGACTCTGATCATGCGTCCGGCGATTCTGGCGGCCACACCGGTCCCGGAGCTGCTGGTCCTGATCGCGCTCGGCGTCATCGCACTCTACCTGCCGGCGTATTTCGTGCTCGCTACGACATCGCTGCTGCACATCGGCCCGCTGCAGGCCATCGAACGCATCCGCCCCTGGCAGGCCGCCGTTTTCATGGCGGCCTCGGTGATCGACTGGGCGATCGCCGGCGCGTTGCTGTGGGGCTGTCTGGCGGTACTCGGCGCCGACGTGTCGCCGGCCGCGGTGATTGCCGCCTTCGCGCTGGCGGCCACGCTCGGCATGCTCAGTTTCCTGCCCGGCGGGCTCGGCGTGTTCGACGTCACGCTGGTGGCGCTTCTGGCCGCGCACGACGTCAATGCGGCCACCGCGGTGGCCGCGCTCGTGCTCTACCGTGTGGCTTATTATCTGGTACCGCTCATCTTGGCGCTGGCACTGGGGGCCAACGAGCTGCGCGCGACCCGGCTGGCCGAAACCGTACGCACGCATCCGGCGATCCAGCTCATGGCCTGGCCGGTCGGGCGTGTGGTCGATCTGGGGATTCGCGTGCTGGCCTGGCTGACCGCCGCCTGCGGCGTGGTGCTGCTGGCCGGCGCGGCTTTTCCCAACCTGATCGCTCACACGCGCCTGCTGCACGCCTGGCTGCCGCTGGGCGCGGTCGAGGCCAGCCACATGGCGAGCGTGGCGGTGGGCCTGACACTGGTGTTTGCGGCCCGCGGCCTGTCGCTGCGGTTGACGCGCGCGCTCTGGCTGGCGCTCGGCCTGCTCGTCGCGGGTGCGGCCTTCGGCCTGATGCGCGGCCTGGACTGGGGTACGAGCCTGATGCTGGTGGCGGTGGCCGGCGTACTCTGGCTCAATCGCGCCTCGTTCGACCGCCGCGGCAGCCTGGCCCGCCAACTCGGCGAATGGCAGTGGCTCGCCACGCTCGCGGCTGCGCTCGCCGTCTATTTCATCATCGGCGAGGCGTTTTACCCGGCGCACGGCGCCAGCGTCTTTCACTTCAATTTCGGCGCGCACGGACCGCGTTTCCTGCGCGGACTGATGATCGCGCTGATCAGCGTGATCGTGCTCATGGCCTGGAGCTGGCCCCGCTGGCCGCGTCCCGAGCTGGCACCGCCGACGGCGAGCGACCTGGATGGGCTGGTCGAGTGGCTCGGCAGACATGGCTCCAACGGCTATTCCCACCTCATGCTGCTGGGCGACAAGACGCTGCGCTACAGCGCCGACGACCGGGCGATGATCGGCTTTGCCGCCATTCGCAACCGCCTGGTCGCCCTCGGCGATCCCGTCGGCGACAGCGAGGCGCGCCGCGCGGCGATCGCCGATTTCCGGCGTTTCGCCGAAGCCGCGCATTGCACACCGGTGTTCTACCAGGTCGGGCCCGATTATCTTTCGGACTATCTCGACCACGGCTTCGCCCTGTTCAAGCTGGGCGAAATCGGGCGTGTCGACCTGAGCGATTTCACGATGACGGGCCGACGCAACGAAGACAAACGCGGCGCGATCAATCGCGGCAACCGCCTGGGGCTGACCTTCGAACGGCGCGAGCCGCCCTTCGACACCACACTCATGGGCGAACTGCGGGTGGTCTCCGACGACTGGCTCGGCGAGAAACCGACCGAGAAGTCATTCTCGCTCGGGCGCTTCGACGCCAACTATATCCAGCGCGCCCCTGTGGCCCTGGTCCGCGACGGCGAGGGTACGTTGCTCGCCTTCGCCAGCATTCTGCCAAGCTACGGGCATCGCGAGGAATTCTCGATCGACCTGATGCGTCATCTCGAGCGCGCGCCCGGCGGCACCATGGATTTCCTGTTCGTGCGCCTGATGCAGGAGGCACAGGCCATGGGCTACCACTGGTTCAATCTCGGCATGGCACCGCTGGCGGGCGTGGGTGACACGCCGTGGGCCAGCACCGCCGAACAACTCGCCCGCCTTGCCTTCGAGCACGGCAACCGCTTCTACAACTACAAGGGGCTGCGCGCATTCAAGGAAAAATGGCACCCGGTCTGGCAATCGATGTATCTGGCTTACCCGCCGGAGGCCGGCCTGTCCGCGCTACAGCTCGATCTCGCCGCCCTGGTGGCCGGCGGCTACCGCCATATCATCGGGCACTGAGCGGCTCATGCCGGCCCGGTCCGCAACCGCCCCGCGGCGAAAACGCCCGCGCCCGTCGGCGCCCACGCGCCTGATCGGGCTCAACAAGCCGTTCGACGTGCTATCGCAGTTCACCGACGACGCCGGCCGCGCGACGCTGGCCGATTATGTCGATGTGCCGGGCGTCTACCCGGCCGGCCGGCTGGATCGCGACAGCGAGGGGCTGTTGCTGCTGACCAATAACGGCAAGCTCAACGCCAAGATCACCCAGCCGCAACGCGGGATGCCCAAGACCTATTGGGCGCAGGTGGAAGGCACGCCGGACGCGCACCAGCTCGCCGCCCTGCGCGCCGGTCCGACGATCAAGGACGGCCCGACCGCGCCGGCCGATGTCGTCTGCATCGACGAGCCCACGCTCTGGCCCCGCCAGCCACCGGTGCGCTATCGCAAGACCGTGCCGACGCAATGGCTGGCGATCACCATCACCGAGGGCCGCAACCGCCAGGTCCGACGCATGACCGCGGCGGTCGACCTGCCCACGCTGCGCCTGGTACGCATCGCCATCGGCGGCTGGCGCCTCGGCGACCTCAGGCCCGGCCAGTGGCGGGATTTCTAAGGGTTATTGCCGTTTCACACGGCACCGCGCCGGCGGGCCTGTGATTAATCCGGCAACAAAACAGCTGACTTCATCAGCTGTTTTCAACGCCTTCAAAAATAAAAGCCGGCGCCTGTCCGTCTTTTATTTTCAAAGGCTTCGCGGCCAATGGCCGCGGCGAGCATGCGGTCGCATACTCGCGCTATTAACCCGAAAAATCATCTATTTTCGTGCCGGGTTAATAACGCTTGCGGCGCGAAAAAGCGCCGAAACAGGGCAGTGAATTGACGCTACGGGACGCTAGTCCAGCGCGCGGTACAGCGCGGTGAACTGGGCGGCGGCGCGGCTGCGGGGCGCGAATGCGCGCACGGGCGCGCGATGGGTGCCCATCTGTTCGACATGGCTGCTGTAGTCGATGAATACCTCGGGCGCCTGGGCCATGCTCTCCGGCGGCTGTTCGATCAGCTGTCGGTGCAGGCGGCGGCGGCGATCCGCCATGGCAAAGAACGGCCGCACTCCGGTCTTGCCGACTTTTTTTTCCGCGATGTGCTCCAGCACCTCGTCCAGCGCCCGCAGCGACAGCGGCGTGGGGACGACCGGCACGAGCACACGATCCGCGGCCCGCAGGATCGCCGTCGCCAGCGCGCCGATGCCCGGCGGGCAGTCGAGAATCAGCAGGGAGTAGGTCTCCGAAAACGGTTCAATCAGCCGCTCCAGCACCTTGCGCGGGCTCTTGGCCGCATGGATCTCGGCGTCCCATTGGCGATAACCCCGATCGCCCGGCAATACCGACAGCCGCTCGTAGGCCGTGGGCTTTACGTAGCGGCCCAGCGGCACACTGCCGGCCACGATCTTCTTGGCCGAGATGCCGGCCGGTTCGTCGATGCCGAAATACCAGCTCGCCGCGCCCTGCGGGTCGAGATCCCAGAGCAGCACATGGCGGCCGGCCGCAGCCGCCTCGTAGGCGAGGTTGACCGCGGCGGCCGTCTTGCCGACACCACCTTTCAGACTGTACAGCGCCCAGGTTTTCATGCGCCCAAGGTTACGACAAACGCATCGCGCGTGCATGCGTGGCAGCGAGCCAGCCCTTGCTATATTGCCCCGATGCGAATCGTCATCCTGGCCGATACCCACGGCTTTCTCGACCCGCGTATCGCCGAGTGCGCGGCGGGCGCGGCGCTGATCTGGCACGCTGGCGACGTCGGCGACGGCATCGCCGCCGCACTTGCGGCGCTCGCCGACGAGACGATCATCGTCTCCGGCAACAACGACCCGGCGGACGCCCCCTGGCCCGAGGCGGTGAGCCGCGAGCTGCCGGGTGGACGATTGGCGATGATGCACGGCCACCAATGGCCGGCGCGGACACGCCATCGCCGGCTGCGTGCCGAATTTCCCGAAGCGCGCGCGGTGGTCTGCGGCCACAGTCATCGTCGCATGCTGGAAACCGGGGACACCCCCTGGCTACTCAACCCCGGCGCGGCCGGCAAGAGCCGGGCCTACGGCGGGCCGGGCTATATCGAGCTCATCGCCGAAGCAGGCGCGTGGCGTGTCGAACCGGTGGTATTCGAGCCGCTTGCGGGCAGGCGGCGTACGCGGCAAGGCTAGCGATCATCCGGCCGACGCAGCTGCGCGAGCATGAATCGCGCGATCGTGTCGCCGGCGTCCTCCTGCAGGAAATGACCGGCCCGGGAGACGGTGCAGTGGCGCGCCGCGCCCGCGCCGGCAACGCGTTCGCGAAAGACACGATCGCCACCGCGCGTGACCGGGTCGCCATCGGAAAAACAGGTATGAAAGGGACGCGCGAAGCGTTCGAGCGATGCCCACGCCGCGCGGTTGGCGGCCTGCTCGGGATCGTGCGGCGACAGGGGCAGCAGGCGCGGCAGTGCCCGCGGCCCGGCCATGTAGCGGGCGTCGGGAAACGGCGCGGCATAGGCAGCCCTTTCCGCACGTGACAACCAGCGCCGGGTCCCGGCCTGCAACATCGCGCCGACCGGGAAAACCGGGGAATATCGGGCGAAAGCCCGCCAGGCGGACATCAGTGGCCGACGGGGCTCATCGCCGGTCAGCAGAAAGCCGTTGCCCACGAAAACCCGGGCAAAACGCGCGGGCCGTTCAGCCACCAGACGCAAACCGATCAGAGCGCCCCAATCCTGGGCAAAGAGTGTGATGTCGGACAGACCCAGCGCATCCAACCAGGCGCGTACCCAGCCCACATGGGCGCGATAACTGTGCGCGACGATCGCCACCGGCTTGTCCGAGCGGCCGAAACCGATCAGGTCCGGCACCAACACCCGATACCCCGCGGCGGCGAGCGGCCGGATCATGGACCGATAAACAAAGCCCCATGTCGGCTCGCCGTGCATCAGGACGATCGGCCGGCGACGGCGCGGGCCGACCTCGACGTGCGCCATCTGCACGCCGCCGCCGACATCCGTACAAGCGGCCGGATAGTCGAAATCCGGCAGGGCTTCGAAGCGGTCGGCGGGCGTGCGCAGACACGTCGCTGAATCGCTCGACGATCGATTCGGTCTCATGCGCAAAACCTGCCTCCGGCAGCGGTCGGCGGTCCCGATCCGCGCTTGAGCGTATCAAGACAACACGCTAGGGTCTGTTGCCGCGAATCGAGCGTGCGGTTTCGGCACTTTTCCGCCTCATTGCCAAGCATGGAAATACAGGCGAAATTGATGACGCGAACTCACACACAACAGGCGCTGGCGTCGGGTTTATGCTCCATTTAATGATCCAATCCCGGCTTCGGCGGCCGGTCGTTGTCATCGGCCTGATGAGCGCGTTGTTGCTGCTGGCCGGCTGCACCGCGCTTTCAAGCACGACGCGGCGGGCCGGCCAGGCTTCCGTGACCACGCTCAAGGGCATGGCGCATGTAAGCCGGGCCACCAGCCATGCCTCCGTGACCCGGCCGGATGTGCCCCGCTACGCCGATGCCGACGCGTTCGTGCGATCGCAGCGCCGGCAACTGGCACGCCAGGCCGCTGCCGGTGGCGGCGAGGATATCGATGCGCTGGCTGTTCTTTTGCGCAAGCCTGACAATCGCGCGTTGGCACGCTGGATGCAAGCGCATTATCACGCACTGTTCAGCGATCGGTCGGTCTCGGCTTCTACAATCGTATCCAGAATTGACGCGCAAGCTGGATAGCGCGGACATTCAACTCAAATTCCCTCAGGAAGGCATCGAAAATGAAGAAAGTTATTCTGGTTACCGCTGCCGCTCTGCTGTCGACCGGCCTGGCGGCCTGCGGTAACAACAACAGCGGCAATACCGCCTCCGACAACGGCATGTCGTCGAACTCGATGTCGAGTAACAGCATGAGTTCGAACAGCATGTCGGGAGGATCGACGGCTGGTAACACCATGTCCGGCAATACCATGTCCGGCAATTCGATGAGCAACAACGACATGTCGAACAACAGCATGTCGAACAACAGCAAGTAAGACGGCCTTTGGCCCGTCATCGAAACCGGCGTCGTTCGCGGCGCCGGTTTTTTTATGCCCGTTCGCACCCACCGCACCATACGCCGGAGCACGCAACAGCCTGGCAACGAACTGTGGCCGACGCCGGTGCACTCGGGATAGCATCTGAAAAGATGCCGTTCATTTTCCGTACGGACACACGGCGCCACCTTCACTACAAACAATCAACGGGAGGAGAACCCCATGCGCCTAACCATTCTGAGTGCCGTTCTATGCCTGCTCATGGCCGCCCTGCCCGCCGCGGCGGCCAATGACAAGTCCGACGACATCACCGGCGTCTGGCAGACCAAGACCGGAGGCTACGTACAGGTCTACAACAACGGCGGCCGTTATGCGGGCCGGATCGTCGGGTCAGCCAGCGGCAAACCCCGCTATGACACAAAAAACCCCGATCCCGACAAGCGCGGGCGCCGCCTGCTCGGCATCGTGATCCTGCACGGACTGAAATACCAGGGCCACGGGGAATACGACGGCGGCCACATCTACGATCCGAACAGCGGCAAGACCTATAAGGCGAAGGCCACGCTCAAGGGACCGGACACGCTCGACGCACGCGGTTACATCGGCGTCAGTCTGTTCGGCAAGACCCAGACCTGGCACCGTATCGACCCCAGGGCCGAGCATGTGCACCAGAATCTGTTGCATCACCCGGTCGGCGCCGCGCCGCAATCGGGAAGCTGATCGCGACACCGCGGCCGCGCCCCGGAGCCCGGCGATTCGCCGCCCCGGGGCGTATGCCGCAACCACAATCGGCTTGCGGACGTAGGCAAGCACAGGTTTCGACTTTAGGGCCTGTTGCCGTTTCGTGCGAGCGCCGCGTTGGAGACCACAAATCGTGTCCGGCAAGGCGCGAGTCGCCGGTCGTGGCGTGCCACGATCAAGACTTGCAACGCCGCCGGGCGCCCCTAGTAAATTTTTTATGGGCGGCCCAACCCTTCGGGACAAGCGCTGTGTTGCGGCAATCCAGTGTTGTAGCACGCTTGTGCAGAGTGACTGCACGGCGCGCACTACGCCTCGTCTTGCCGCAACACAGCGCTTGGCGCGGACTCGCACGAAACGGCAACAGGCCCTAGAATCAGTGCATGACCACGCCCAGCGAAACCGCCCTGCAACCGCGTCTGACGCCGGCGCAGAATGAAGTGTTCGCGCGCGACGGCTTCCTCGTCATGCGGCAGCTGGCCAATGCCGAGCGCATTGCCGCGATGCGCAGCATTGCGCTGGATCACCTGGAACGCGCGGTCGAACCGCTTGAATACGAGGCCGATGTGGCCTATCCCGGCGCGCCGGCTTCGCGGCTGGCCGAGGGCGGCGACACCGTTCGCCGGTTGCTCGACGCCTTTGATCGCGATCACTGGTTCGCCGATTGGGCGGCCGACGACCGGCTGACGGCCATCGTCGCCCAGTTGCTGGACTCCACCACGGTCTGGTTGACGCCCAACCACCACAATTGCGTGATGACCAAGGCCCCGGCCTATTCCTCGGCGACGGCATGGCATCGCGATCTGCGCTACTGGTCGTTCGCACGACCCCATCTGGTCAATGCCTGGCTGGCGCTGGGCGACGAAACGCCGGAAAACGGCTGCATGCGTCTACTGCCCGGCTCGCACCGCATGGAAATCGGTGCGGACCGGCTCGACGACGCCCAATTCCTGCGCGAGGATCTGCCGGCCAATGCCGAGCTGATCGCCACCGCCGAATACGCCGAGCTGGCGCCGGGCGATGTCCTGTTCTTTCATGCCGGGTTGTTCCATGCCGCGGGCGCCAATGCCGGCCCGGAACGCAAGATCGCCGTGGTCACCAGTTATTTCGGCCGCGACAACGCGCCGGTGGCAGGCACCCGCTCGGCGCGCCGGCCGGCCATCCAGGTCCGAGAGGCATCGCATGCGTAATCTCTCGCACATCGACAACCTGCCCGATCGGTCCAGGCTGCAGAAACGGCATACCGTGGACGGCTTCCGGGACGTGCGGATCGGCAGGGACGGCACGCTCCCAGCCAGCCAGCCGGGCCGACTCAATAGCCAGGGCCTGCTCGATGCCCTCGATCAGCTGCCGATGCAGCAGCAGAAAATGCAGCAACAGCAATGAGCACGCGTGCCCCCGTCTCCACCGCCCGTAATGTACTCGGCGAGCCGTTGAGCGGGTGCTGCGATGCGCCGGTCACCGGCTTCTACCGCGACGGCTTCTGTCATACCGGACCGGAGGACGCCGGCCGCCACGTGGTCTGTGCCGTGATGACCGACGATTTTCTGGCCTTCTCGGCGACACGTGGCAACGATCTGGCCTCGCCACGGCCCGCATTCGATTTCCCGGGGCTGGGTGCGGGTGATCGCTGGTGCCTGTGCGCCGCGCGCTGGGCCGAGGCCTTCGCGGCCGGTGTGCCGCCGCGCGTGGCGCTGACCGCCACGCATGAAGCGGCACTCGAGATCGTGCCGCTGGCGGCTCTCAAGGCGCATGCCATCGATCTGTCGTAGCCCGTCTTGCTCGCAGACGCTCTCGATGCACGCTAGGCTGACGGCAACGCTTTTGCTCGCAGGCGATCCATGTCGATTGTCGATCCGATAAGCCAGATCTTTCTGCGCCTCGAGCGCCGCAACCAGCCGATGCACGTCGGCGGCCTGCAGCTGTTCTCCATTCCCGACAACGCGCCCGCCGACTACGTACATCAACTGGTCGACCGCGCCCGCGCGCAGAACGCGATCCAGCCGCCGTTCGACAAGCGACTGAAGTATCGCCTCGGCCAGCCTTTCTGGCGCGCCGATCACGATTTCGACATGGAATATCACGTGCGGCATCTGGCGCTGCCGGAGCCGGGCGCGATCCGCGACCTGCTGGCACTGGTCTCCATGCTGCACGGCGCCCTGCTCGATCGGGCACGCCCGCTGTGGGAGGTCTATGTCATCGAAGGCGTGACCGACAATCGCTTCGCCATCTACACCAAGTTTCATCATTCGATGATGGACGGCATTTCGGCCATGCGCGTGCTGCGGCGTTTTCTGTCGATCGACTCCGGCCGCGAGCATTTCCGCGTGCCCTGGCAGCTCCCGCCACAGGCGAAAACACGCCCGCGCCCCTGGTCCGCGGGCGTAGCCATGCTACAGAGCAGCTATCGGCAAGCCGCGGCCCTGCCCGCCGCCGCGCGGGCGCTGTACGACGCCTGGTACGACGCACGCCACGACCCGGACTTCACCGGACCGGCCGAGGCCCCGGCCTGCATTCTCAACCGGCCGGTCAGCGGCTCGCGCCGGTTCGCGGCGCAGGGGTACTCGATGACGCGGATCCGCGGCGTCGCCGACGCCTTCGGCGCCACCGTCAACGATGTGGTACTCGCCCTGTGCTCGAGCGCACTACGGCGTTACCTGATCGACCAGGACGCCCTGCCCCGGGCGCCGCTGATCGCCATGCTGCCGATCTCGCTGCATGACGCCGAGGACGCCACCGGCAACCGGATCGCCCTGATCTATGCCAACCTGGCGACCGACATCGCCGACCCGGCCGACCGGCTGGCCGCGATCAAGCGCAGCGTGGATTACTGGAAACGCCGCTACAAACGCATGTCGGCCGAGCAGATCATGGCCGTGGTCGCCGCGATGACCGCGCCGGCCGGGCTGAACCTGTTATCCGGCCTCGCCCCGAGCCGTCAGTCGTTCAACGTGGTCATCTCCAATGTGCCGGGGCCGGAGAACACGCTGTATTTCGGCGACGCCGAGATGCTCGGCATGTATCCCATGTCGATCGTCCTCGATGGCCAGGCGCTCAACATCAGCCTCGTCAGTTATCGCGACATGCTCGAGTTCGGCCTGATGGCCTGTCGGCGCGCGCTGCCGTCAATCCAGAATCTATTGAAATATCTCGACGACGCGCTCGACGAACTGGAACAGACGGCCGGCCTGCCCGCGACCTCGTGAACGCCCGCCCGCGCCCGGGCGAGACGCCGGCATGACCGGCGCATGCCGGCTGTGCGGGCGACACGGCGTGCGCACCACCAGACACCATCTGATTCCGCGCCGCACGCATCGACTCAAACGCATCCGCAAACGCTTCGATCGCGACGATCGTCTCGGCCGCATCCTGCACCTCTGCCGCCCCTGCCACAGCCACATCCACGCCGTGCTGGACGAAAAGGCGCTCGCCGAGGTGTACAACACCCGAGCCGATCTGCTGGCCCATCCCGGGATCGCCCAGTTCGTGGCCTGGATCGCCGACAAACCGGCGGGCTTCCGGCCCGCCATCCGGCAGCCAAAAGATCGCTGAGGCCGTTCAGCCGTCGCGCCGAGCCGCCGCCAGCGCGGCCGATATCGTGCCCGCGGCGAGCGCCGCCGCCGCCAGCGCGAACAACGGCCGATAGCTGCCCCAATCGTCGTACACCCAGGACATGCCGTAGGCCGCCACCGCCTGCAGCACGGCAAAGGCGAGCGTCGCCCAGCCCCAGACCTGCTGCTGGCGCTGCGGCGGCGCGAGCTCGGCCAACGAACCGGAGGTCAACGTGACACTGGCCGGCACCAGCATGCCGACCACGAACGACGACACGCCAAGCGCCACCGGCGCGCTGGAGGCCAGCGGTAGCGCTACGGCCGCTGTCTTGACGCCAAGTATGGCCGCCAGCGCGGTACGGAATCCGAGCCGGCGCGCCAGCGCGCCGGCCACGAACGGCCCGCAGATCGCGCCCGCACCGAACACGATCCAGTAGCGTCCGCCGACGGCGATCCCGCGCCCGAGTTCATGGGCGATGTAATCGACCCAGAACAGGGTGTGCGGCACGAATCCGGCCGCATCCAGCGCGTACGCGGCGATCACCAGCGACAACGTCAGCCCCGGCGCCGGCGCGGCCTGCCCGGTATGCGCCGCGTGACGATCCAGCGGCGCCAGGTCACGCCATACCGCCCACCAGCTCCATAAGGCCAGAGCCGTACCCGCCAGCGCGAAGGCCAACCAGGCCGCGGCGATACCGACATCGATCAGCCACGGCACCAGCGTCCCGCTGGCCGCGATCCCGAGCCCGATGCCCAGAAACACGCGCGCGCCGGTCCCGGCACGCTCGCCCGGCTGCACCCGCGACAACGCCGCCGGCACGCCGACGACCACCAGCATCGCCCCACTCACCCCGCAGGCCAGACGCCAGACCCCGCACCAGATCGCGCCCCAATCCAGTGCACAACCATAAAAGCTGGCGACAGTCACGGCCAGACTGGCGGCGAGCACGGCACGTACACCGAAGCGCTCGGTCACGCGATGCGCCAGCACCGCGCCCACCAGATAGCCGAGCAGATTGACCGCGCCGAGATAATCGGCGGCACGGGTCGAAAACCACCCGGCGTCGACCAACGCGGGGATCAACGGCGTATACGCAAAACGCGCCAGGCCGACGCCCAGCAGCGTACAGATACCGCCCGCCAGGCCCAGCCGGCCCGCGTTCGTGTTGGCCATGATCAATGCAGAGAGAGAACACCGGCGGGCAGTTTGCCACGACCGCCCGCCAACGCCAGGGTCACGTCAGCGCCGCACTCCGATGCAGCAGGCCTCACGACGAGCAGCCTGGCGCGCCCATTGCGCGGTGGCGGTCAGCTCGCCCTGGCGGGCCGCATGAAGCCGGCGGTCGGCGCCGGATGGAGAAGCTGAACCGCGACATCACAGAAATCCGTGAATACGCCGTCGACGCCATAGTCGAAATAATAGGCCGCGAGCTCGGCTGCGAGATCGGGGTAACCGTCGCCGAGCTGGTCGGCACGGAAGGTGTATGGATGCACGAGCAGGCCGCGTTCGTGGGCGTTGTGAACCAGGGCGCCGTTGCCGGCAACAATCAATGACTTGTCCGGGCCGATGCCGTTGGCATAGGTCGCGATCGCGTCGAGTCCGGCCGGCGTGATCCACTCGGCTTCGAGCGCGGTGTCGCCGATCAGCTGAATCATCGGCAGTTCGCTGCTCATTTCCTGCCGCATCAGCCGCAGGTTGGTGGGCGAGAAACTCTGCACGAACACGCGCGCGTCCGGCCCGGTATAACCATATTCGGCCAGCGTCGCGAGTAGCGTGGGCTCCAGCGCGAGGCCTTCGGCGCCGTGGAATTCCGGCGACTTGGTTTCGGGGTAGACGCCCACGCGGCGTCCCGACTGGCGATTCAGGGCGGCGATCAGATCCAGCAGTTCGGTGAACGCGGGCACTGCGAAGCCGTGGGCATTGGCATCGAACCGCCCCGGGAACACCCGCGCGCCGTGTTCATCGACGCGCTCCCGGGCTTGCAGGGTCTTGATTTCCGCGAGCGTGAAATCGGCGGCATACCAGCGTCCGTCGCCGCGGGCGCGACCAGGATAGCGCATGGCGACGTCGGTCGTCCGGTCCAGATGAATATCGTGGCAGCAGATCAGCTCGCCATCACGCGTGGATACCAGGTCGGGCTCTATGTAGTCCGCGCCCAGCGCATAGGCCATGGCGTAGCCGGCCAGCGTATGTTCGGGCAGGTAGCCGCTCGCGCCGCGATGCGCGATGACGATGTTGTCGGTAACAGCCATGACGCGGCCTGCAGGGATGACAGCGCCAGCGTATCGTAGTGCAACGCCGCCGCCCATCGTTTGATGCGACGCGACCACGTACACCAGCCGCTCGCCCGGCTCGCGACCGCACAACAGGCGGTTGACGATGCGGATTACCCCAGCCGCCCGAAACGCCATGCGGCCCGCCCCGCATCGACCGCCGCGTCACGACTGACGGTGTCGGATCAGCCCTTCCTGCGCCACCGAGGCGACCAGCCGGCCTTCGCGCGTGAAGATCAGGCCGCGCGACAGGCCGCGTGCGTCCTGGGCGCCGGGGCTGTCCATGGCATAGAGCAGCCAATCGTCAACCGCCAGATCACCGTGAAACCACAGCGCGTGATCAATGCTCGCCATCTGCATGCCGGGCGTGAAGAACGACACGCCGTGCGGCAGCTGGGCGGTGGTCAGCAGATTGAAATCGCTGGCGTAGGTCAGCACCGCCCGGTGCAGCGCCTGATCGGCCGGCAGCGCCGCCTTGGCGCGAAACCAGACATACTGCTTCGGCTCGCGCCGGTCCGGCGCCAGCATGTTCCAGGGGTGCACCGGCCGCAGGTCGATGGCGATTTCCCGGCCGACCGCCTCGCGCAGCGACTCGGGCACGCGATCGAGCGCGTCGACCCATGCGTGGCGCAGTTCGTCGTGGCTGGCCAGGCCCTCCGGGCCGGGCACGTCCGGCATCTCGGCCTGGTGCACGTAGCCGTCCTCCGCGGCATGGAAGGAGGCCAGCATGGAGAAGATCGGCCGGCCGTGCTGAATGGCCTGGACGCGGCGCGCGGCGAAACTGCGCCCGTCGCGGATATTGTCCACTTCGTAGACGATGGCCTTGTCCATGTCGCCCGGGCGCAGGAAATAACCGTGCATGGAATGGGCGAGCCGGCCCGGGTCGACCGTACGCGTTGCCGCCACCATCGCCTGTCCGGCAACCTGGCCGCCGAACACGCTGCGACCGCCCAGATTACGCGAACTGCCGCGAAACAGCCGATCCTCCAGCACTTCCAGATCGAGCTGGGCCAGTAGATCGGCGACCAGCGCCTCGGGCTTGTCAGCCATATTCACCCTCCCGGTACAACGAGCGCGTCAGTTTAGAGGCTGTGGCGATTTCGCACGAGCACTCGACCCGCGCTGATCGGGCGCGGGCGCCCGCATGATGAAATTGCAGCGGGCGAAGGCCACCGGACGCTCGCGATCATCCTGCCAGCATTCGGCCTGAACCTGGGCGACGGCCCGCCCGGCCCGGATCACACGCGCCGCCACGTGGCAGTCGGCCGGCCCGGCCGCGCGCCAGTAATCGATGGTGAAATCCACCGGATCGGGCAGACGCGGCTGGGTCTGGCTGATCAACGTCTCCAGCTGCATGGCCAGTTCCAGGACGCTGGCGACCGTACCGCCATGCAGCGCGGGCTTGGCGGCATTGCCGATGTGCACGTCGCGGTACGGCATGACATAACGACAGGCCGCGCCGTCGTCGACGACGCGCAGACCGAGAAAACGCGCGAACGGAATGGCCTCGAGCAGCGTCTCGTAGTCGCCGGTGACACGTGCGTCGCGCAGTCGCCGCGCGGCGGCGTCGGACAGGCTGCGATCGGGAGGCGCGTGCGAGCGCCTCATGCAAGCACCGAGCCGCCGGTGCGTATGAAACTGGCCGTGCAACGTGCGGTCGGCCGGTCGGGGGCGCCCTGATGCAGCACGGCCGTGACGAAGGCGACATGGCCGGTGACGTGATGACAGCGGGCGACCACGTCCAGATCGCGCCCGGCCACCGCCGGCCGCAGATAGTCCATGCGCAGATCGAGCGTGGCGACCGCTTCAAGCGCCGGTACGGCCAGAAACGCCGCCAGGCCACAGCTGGAATCGGCGGCCGTAGTCGCGATCCCCGTGTGCCACAGCCCGGCTTCCACGTCCCCCAGGAAGACCTCGCGATAGGCCAGCCGGGTATGTACCTCGGGCGGACCGGCATCGACCAGCACCAATCCGATGGCGTGGTTGTACGGAATGGCCGCGGTGAAACGCCGCGCGATCTCGCGCCGTACCGCCGGGTCGGTCTTGTCGATGTTGTCAGTCATCGCTGGGAAGATAGCGAGGGCAGCGACCGCTGTCACCCCGACGCAACGGGTCGCTTCGATTACACGTAGACTGCAAGCAGGACGAAGATCCCGCGGCCGGCCGCGCCGGCCCACCGAGGCGAGGCCCGATCACCATGCCGTATACCGAACATGCCCTGTTTCCGCTGTCCACGGTCGTCTTCCCCGGGGGCCTCCTGCCGCTTCGCATCTTCGAGCCGCGCTACCTGGACATGGTGTCGCACTGCATGCGCAGCCAGGACGATTTCGTGGTCTGTACAGCCCGTCCGGCGCGGCACGGGGATTTCGCCGAACCGCGCGCCATGGGCACGCGCGTATCGATCGTCGATTTCGACCGCCTGTCCGACGGCGCGCTGGGTATTACCGCGCACGGCCATACACGGGTGGCGATCGAAGATACGCGCCAGAGCGCCAATGGCCTGTGGTGGGGCGAGGTCACGCCGGTGGACGAAACCAGCGATGGCCCCTGCCCGATCGAATTCGCGCCGCTCAAGGAGATCGTGGCCGCATTGATCGCCGACACCGGCCTGCCCTACGACAGCGCTTCGGTCGACTACGATTCGGCCAGCTGGCTGTCGGCCCGGCTGACCGAGCTGCTGCCCTTCGACGCGGCCACCAAGCACGACCTGCTGACCACCGACGACCCGCAGGAGCGGCTGCGCCGGATCCGGCCGATGATCGAGATCGAAAACGCCGGCACGCGGTCGCGCCGATGACGGGACGCTGTCTGCGCCGGGGTCAGGCGCGCCCGTGGCTCGGACTTTTTGTGGCAATACTGCTGGCCGGCTGCGCCAGCGCCCCGCCCCGTGGCCCCCAGGCCGGCAGCGACAAACAAGCCCAGCGCCCGGGCGCGATAGCACAGGCGATCCGTAAACAGCTCGCGGCCGCGCCGACGAACGCTGACCCCACCCGGGCCGCCCTGCTGCGCTTCTACCAGCAGCGCGACGACGCGCCAGCCTGGTTCGATACCGAAACCTACGAGCCGGGCCCGGCCGGGGCGCGTTTTCTCGATTATCTTGAGCACATCGACACCCAGGGCCTGTCCCGGCGCGACTACATCGGATCGACCGACTGGGCCGCACTGCAGACACCGGGCGCGCGTCCGCCGGCTGCGCTGGCGCATCAGGACATCGTGCTCAGCCGCGCCTTCATGCAGCTGGCCCATGACATCGACCGCGGCCGGGTCCGCGACGCGTCGATTCGCAGCGACTGGCGTCACCATGCGGCCAACGACGACTACCGCCAACGCCTGAGCTCGGCCGTGCACGATGGCGACCCGGGCGGAATCCTTGATGCACTGCAACCCGCCCACGCGCGCTATCGGCAGCTGGTCGCCGTGCTGGCGCAGTATCGAGCGATTCAGGCGAGCGGCGGCTGGCCGCGAATCGCCGCCGGGCCGACCCTGCGCGCCGGCATGCACGATCCGCGTATTGCCGCGCTGCGCCAACGCCTGCGCATCGGCGGCGACCTGGGCGATGCCCCGGCCACGGCCGGCAGCGCGGATCGCTATACGCCGCGGCTGGCCGATGCGGTACGTCATTTCCAGCGCCGACACGGCCTGCACGCCGATGGCCGCGTCGGTCCGAATACGCTGACGGCGCTGGATGTGCCGGTGGCCGCGCGCATCGACACGCTCAAACTGAACCTCGAACGCTGGCGCTGGATGCCGGACGACTTCGGCGCTCGCTACATTGCGGTCAATATCCCCGGTTTTTCGCTGAAGGCGGTTGACCACGGCACCACCGCGCTGACAATGAAAGTCATCGTCGGCGGTACCTACAACAATCGCGCCACGCCAGTGTTCGCCGATCGCATGCGCTATCTCATCTTCCGGCCGTTCTGGAACGTGCCGCACCATATTGCGGTCGATGAAATCATTCCGCACGCACAGCGCGATCCGCAGTACATGGCGCGCCACGGCTTCCAGATCGTGCGCGCCTTCGGCCCCAATGCCACGCCGCTCGCGATCACGCCCGAACACCTGCAGGCGGTCGTCGCGGGCCGCTTGCAGGTGCGCCAGGCCGGCGGCCCCGACAATGCGCTCGGACTGGTCAAATTCATGTTTCCGAATCGTTATGCGGTGTATCTGCACAGCACGCCCGCCGGCCAGCTGTTCAACCGCGACCAGCGCGATCTCAGCCACGGCTGCGTGCGCGTGGCCCGACCGCTGGCGCTGGCCCGGTTCGCGCTGGCCGGCCGCGACGACTGGAATGCCAAACGCATCGACCGGGCCATGCACCAGGGCCAGCGCCAGCGCGTGAACCTGGCCCGGCCGTTGCCGGTCTATCTCATGTACTGGACCGCCTTCGTCGATGCCGACGGGGTCAATTTCCGCCGCGACCTGTATGGCCGCGACCTCCGGCTGGCACGGGCGCTGGCCGCCCTACCGACCGACCGCAGGTCAGCGTCGGCGCCCACGCACTGAGCGTCGGGTTACGCGCTGCGCGCTAACCCGACCTACTGATAACTGCTTTTTTTAACATCCGGCAGACGGAACAAGGATTTGTCCACACCGTCACGGGCCCTAATTGACCGCCTTGCCGACCAGGCTGCGGAGGGTGCCGTCGAAATCGCGGATGGCGTTCGCAGCCGCGACGTTGTGACGGGTCTCGAGATAGCTCGGTTGACTGTAGCTCACATGCACCGTGCCGTCGGTGTCCTGGCTGACCAGAATGCGGGCCGGCAGATCGACCGCCACGGTCTGCCCGCCGGCGATCACCCGGGCCTGTTCGGCGCCGGCATCGAACACCACCAGGGTCGACGGATCATCGTTGGCGTCGAGCATGCTGCCGATACTGTGCGCGGCCGCCCGATGATCGAACTGCTGCAGCAGTTGCAGGTTGCTGTTGTTCTTGATCGCACTGATCAGGTTGGCCAGCGTGGTATCGAAACCGTGGGCGCTGGTGCGATCCACAAGCCCCTCGCCCTGACCGATGCTGCTGACGCTGCCGGTACGGGAGATATTCTGGCCCGATGCATCGTTCGCCAGCGTCGCCTCGTCCCGGCCCAGCCCGTCGAGCGCGTCCTTTGCAGCCGCGAGGTCGTAGCGTGCCGCCAGATAATCGCTGCTGTTGTAGGCCACGCCGACGTTGTTCCTGCTGTCCTGATAGACCAGCATCGCCGGCGGCAGATCCAGTCCGGCACGCCGATCGGCCGCAATCAGCGGCGTCATCCGGCCGGGGTCCTGGTACAGAATCACGCGTGTCGGCCGGATACTGCGACCGGCGTTGCCGGCCTCGGACTGCAGATCCGTCTTGAGCGTGCGGTAATAGTTGTTGCTGCCCATTGCCTGTTCGAGATTGGCGTAGGTCTGGGCGAAGCCGTAGTCCGAGACGGCGACATCAAGCCCGGGCACGTTCGTGTTGCCGACCCGGGCGGTATTGTCGTTGTGCTTGTGGATACCCAGGGCATCAAGCCAATCGATCTTGCAACCGGCCAGAGCGCCCACGCATAGCAACGCCGCCAGGATCGTGATCAGGGCTCGTATTGTCGTGGACATGGCTCGTCTTGTTCGCTGATCGTGATCTGGCCCTGTGTCAAATCAAACCCATCGGGCGCGCAAAGTCCAGCCCTGCGCGCGTGCGGTTGCGCCGTCGCCTCGCATGCGCGCCCACCGGTGTGATGAGGCGGCAGGGCCCGACCGGGCACGTGGCCTGGAGCCGTTGCCCGCCGGATACAGACAGGACCGGCGCGCTACGCGGCGGTGTCGCAGGCTTCCAGTCGGACGCCCGTGGCCTGATCGAACAGATGCACCGGCGCGGCTTCGGCCGGCCCGAGTCGCAGTTCGTCACCGGCAGTGAGCGGTGAATGGCCGGCCACCCGGCAGACCAGCGCCCGGTGTGCGTCGGCGGCATGGATCAGGCTGTCGGCGCCCAGATGCTCCACCATTTCCACACGCTGGGTGAAGATGCCGTGCTCGGCCGGACTCAGGTGTTCGGGGCGTATGCCGACGTCCACATCCTGTTCGCCGCCGGCGTAGCGCCGCTCGAGGGCCAGCCGGGCGCCGTCGGCCAGCATGACGCAGCGACCGTCGGCCGCCAACCGCCCGGGCATGAAATTCATTGCCGGCGAGCCGAGAAAACCGGCCACGAAACGTGTCGCCGGATGATCGTAGAGCACGGCGGGCGGGCCGACCTGTTCGATCCGGCCGCCGTTCATCACCACCAGCCGCTCGCCCAGCGTCATCGCCTCGACCTGATCGTGGGTCACGTACAGCGTGGTAATGCCCAGCATCCGATGCAGCCGCTTGATCTCGATACGCATCTGCACGCGCAGCTTGGCATCGAGATTCGACAACGGCTCGTCGAACAGAAACACCTTCGGCTCGCGCACGATCGCGCGCCCCATCGCCACCCGCTGACGCTGGCCGCCGGACAATTGCTTGGGGCGCCGCTTGAGCAGGCCCGGGTCGAGCTGCAGGATTTGCGCGGCGCGCTCGATGCGCGCCTTGATATCGTGCTTGGGCCGGCGCTGGATGCGCAGCCCGTAGGCCATGTTGTTGAACACGGTCATATGTGGATACAGGGCGTAATTCTGGAATACCATGGCCACATTGCGCTCGCGCGGCTCCAGGTCGTTGACCACGCGTCCGTCGATGCGCACGGTGCCGTCGCTGATCGGCTCCAGGCCGGCCAGCAGGCGCAAAAGCGTGGACTTGCCGCAGCCGGAAGGCCCGACCACGATCAGGAACTCCCCGGCCTGGATCGCCAGATCCAGCCCGTGGATGACGGCATCGTCGCCGTAGCGCTTGACGACATTGTCGAACTCGATCGCAGCCATGCGCGCTATTTCTCCGTATCCACGAAACTCTTTACGAACTGGCGCTGCATGAGGATGACCACCGCCAGCGGCGGCAGCATCGCCAATACCGCGGTGGCCATGATCCAGTTCCAGGACGGCGCCTCGTCGGCCACCGCGATCATGTGCTGGATGCCCATGACGATGGTGGTCATGTTCTCCTGCGTGGTTACGATCAGCGGCCAGAGATAGAGGTTCCAGCCGTAGATGAACTCCACCACGAACAGTGCGGCAATGGTGGTCCGCGACAGCGGCAGCACGATATCCCGGAAAAAACGCAGCGGCCCGGCGCCGTCGATGCGCGCCGCCTCCAGCAACTCGTCGGGCAGTGAGAAGAAAAACTGCCGGAAAAGGAACGTGGCAGTGGCCGAGGCGATCAGCGGCACGATCAGCCCCGAATAACTGTCGAGCATGTGCAGGTCGGCCACCACCTGATAGGTCGGCAGGATGCGCACCTGCACCGGCAGCATCAGGGTGATGAAGATCAGCCAGAAGCAGGTCCGCCGCAGCGGGAACCGGAAATACACGATCGCATAGGCCGAAGCGATCGAGATCACGATCTTGCCGATGCTGATGCCGAGCGCCATCACCAGGCTGTTGAACAGCATGGTGGCCGCCGGTGCGCTGGAACCGTTGCCGCCGGCGGCCAGCACATGCCCGTAGTTGGCCAGCAGATGCGAACCGAACGAGGCCGGGAAGCGACCGACCAGATCCGCCGCGGCATGGCTGGAAGCGATCACGGCCACGACAATCGGGCCGCCGACCAGGAGCAGCCCGCCCAGCAGGATCAGATGCGGCAGAACCCGCCGAAACCCGCCGCGCTCGACCATCAGTAGCGCACCCGGCCTTCGATGAAACGGAACTGCAGCACCGTCAGCCCGATGATGAACAGCATCAACACCACCGACTGGGCGGCCGCGCCGCCGATGTCCATGCCCTGCATGCCAGTCTGGAACACTTCATAGACCAGAATGTTGGTGGCGTTGGCCGGCCCGCCGTGGGTGACCGTGTCGATCACGCCGAAGGTTTCGAAGAAGGCATACACCAGATCGATCACCAGCAGAAAGAACGTGGTCGGCGACAGCAGCGGGAAGATGATGGTCCAGAAGCGTCGGCTGGGGCCCGCGCCGTCGATCGCCGCCGCCTCGATCAGCGACCCCGGCATGCTGTACAGCGCGGCCAGGAAGAACAGGAAGTTATAGGCGATCTGCCGCCAGGCCGAGGCGATCACGACCAGAATCATCGCCTGGCCGCCATGGATATGGAAATTCCAGGCCACGCCGAATACCGAAAGCGCATCGGCAAGCAGCCCCACGCCCGGGTTGAACAGAAAAAGCCAGAGCACGCCGGCGATCGCAGGCGCCACGGCATAGGGCCAGGTCAGCAGCGCCCGGTAGATGCGCCCACCGGCCAGCGCGCGTTGGGCATTGACCGCCAGCAGCAGCGAAACCGACAGCGACAGGGCCGTGGTTGCCGCGCTGAACACCAGCGTCACCCAGAACGAATGCAGATAGTTCGTGTCGTGCCAGAGCGCGACGAAGTTCGCCAGCCCCACGAAATGCTCGCCGCCGCCGAACGCGCCCTGGGCATAGAAGGCCGACACCACGGTTTCGTAGGCGGGCCAGAAGAAGAACACGGCCGTAATCGCCAGCTGCGGCGCGATCAGCGCGAGCGGCAGCCAGCGATGGCCGAAAACAACGCGCCGCTCGATCATCGTACGCCACGCCAGAGCCCGAAGATCACCGCGTTCGCGTGGTCATCAGGAATTGGCGTTCTGGAATTTTTCCAGTTCCGCGTTGCCGCGCTTGACCGCCGAATCGAGCGCCTGCCGGGCGCTCTTCTGCCCGGACCAGACCGCTTCGAGTTGCGCATTGATGATATTGCGGATCTGGTTGTAGTTACCCAGCCGCAGGCCCTTGGAGTTCGCCGTCGGCGGGTGCAGGGTCAGCTCCTTGATGGCCACCTCGGCGCCCGGTTTCCTGTTGTAGAAACCCTGTTTCTTGAGCAACTGATAGGCCGTTTCGGTCACCGGCACGTAACCGGTGTTGCGGCTCCACTCGGCCTGCTGCTTGGGCTGGGCCAGGAAGTTGAGGAATTCCGCCACGCCCTGGTAGTGCGACTTCGGCTGGCCCTGCAACACCCACAAGGAAGCGCCGCCGATGATGCTGTTCTGCGGCTGGTCCACCACCCGCTTGTCGTAGGGCATCGGCGCCACGCCGACGTCGAACTTGGCGTTGTTCTGGATCGACCCGAACGAGCCCGACGACTGGAACAACATGGCGCAGTTGCCGCTGTAGAACAGCGGCATGGGCGAATCCTCGCGCCCGCCATACTGGAATAGGTTGTTCCGGGTCCACGATGCCATCCGGCCGATATGCTCGACGAACGGCTTCTTGTTGATCAGCAGGCGCGCGCCCATTCCCTTGAAACCGTCGTCCTCGGTGGCCAGGGGCTGGTTCTGCCAGGCGGCGAAGTTCTCGATCTGGATCCACGACTGCCAGGCGGTGGTGAAGCCGCACTTCACGCCGGCATCACGCAGTTTTTTGGCGTCGTCGCCGAGCTCGGACCAGGTCTTGGGCGGCCGCTTAAGGCCGGCCTGCTTGAACTCGTCGCGATTGTAGTAGAGCACCGGGGTGGAGCTATTGAACGGCATCGACAGCATGTGGCCGTTGCTATCGGTGTAATAGCCCTTCACCGAGGGAATGAACGCATCCGGCTTGAAGCCGACATCGTGCTGCGCCATCAGCTTGTAGACCGGGACGATGGCGTTCGTGGCCGCCATCATGGTCGCGGTGCCGACCTCGAACACCTGCAGCAGGTCGGGCTGTTTGTGCGCGCGGAACGCAGCCATCGCACTCGTCAGCGACTGCGAATAATTACCCTTGTAAACCGCGTCGACATGGTACTTCGACTGCGAGTGATTGAATTCGGAGACCAGATGGTCGAGCGTCTCGCCGTTCTTGCCGGCCATCGAGTGCCACCAGGTGATCTGGATCGGCTTGTCCGCCGCCCGAGCCTGAGCCCCTGCCGCCACGAGCGCCAGCGCGATAACCGCCGCCGACAAAGCCTGCTTGATGCCTTGCACGCATGCCCCCTTGAAACGATCGATGCCGCCGCGATCCGGTTTAAGCACTTACGCTAAAGCCGAAAAATAACGCCAATGTGACAATCCGTCTCGGGCCGCGCGATGGCGCGCCCCGGCATCATTCGAAATGCTCTCGCCAGCGCTGTACGGCCACTTGTTCCTTGACCAGTTCGAGGACCTCGATGGTGACGTCGCGAATCTCCGAGGAGGCCGCGCCGACCTCCTGGGCCAGCAACCGCTCGATGGCCGCCTCGACGAGATTGCCGACGAGCGCGTCGAATTCCGCCGAAGACAGCCCCTCCACCGCTTCGTCGAGCACCTGGTTGACCGTGTCGCGGATGGCGTCATCGATGGCCTCGGAAACATAGCGCCCCAGCATCGGCACGCGTTCCAGGTTCTTCAGCGCCGGATTGGCATCCGCGGCCCGGCCCACGATACGACCGAGATAGGCCTGGATCTGATCGCGATTGCCGCGGTAGGCTGCCACGATCGCGTACTCCAGCTGGGCGCTGGCCGCACGCGTCAACGGGCGGCGCCGCGGCGCGATCACATCGCGCACGATCCGGCGTGAGAGTTGCTGGCCGCCGGATTTGATTTCGTCCTGCACGCCGGTCAGCACCTTGAGCACGACCCGGTCCGAGATCTCCTCGACCACGATGTCGTAGTACACCATCAGCTGGCGATAGAGCCCCCAGCCGCGGATATCGATCACGCCGAGCCGCTGCAGGCGCATCACGATCGAGATCACGCGTAGCGCACGCAGAAACCGGAAACCGGCCACCGGGATGCAGCCAAGCACGTCGAACCAGCGCGCGAACGGATAGAAATACCAGCGCGGGTAGCGCTGCTGCATGATCGCCAACATCCAGCCCGCCAGCACGTCGAGCACGAACACGCTGACGAACGCCAGATCGATGGCGGTGAAATTCCGGTGCACATGCTGCGCATACCAATCGTGGGCGGCCGGCCAGAGCGCGCCGACGGCATGACCCACCGGCGCGATGGCGAACAGCGTGTCGAAGATGATCAACGCCAGGTTGATCGTCACCAGCCCGATGATCGCCAGATCCCAGAGCAGCAGCAGGCGCTCGGCCAGGCTGCGATCGCCCGAGATGACCGCGAACGGGTCCGGCGTCTCCCGACGGCCGACGTGTTCGCTCAGGCTCAACGCGCCCCCGGGGCTGCGCCGAGCGTCGCCGGTGCCAGCATGGCACGCACTTCCGGCAGTCTTTCCTGCATGGTCTGCCGCCCCCATGCCACGGCCAGCTCGAGCCCGGCCCGGCCGGGCACCAGATTCGTCGGCGACAAGGTGCGCCGGAAGCGCACCATCGTATCCGCATAGACGCGGTTCACCCGCATCTGGCGCTGCACGGTCTGGGTGATCGGCCAGAGCCAGAGGTTCTTCGGATCGACATGCGGCAGGAAGCAGTCGAAGGCGAGGTAATAACCGTTGCGGGTGCCGCCGGCGCGGCCCGCGGCCACACCGCGCCAGGCCGCGCGGGTGGGCACATTGTCGGCGACGCCGCCATCCACCAGCGCCACGAGTTCGTGATACGCCATGAGGTGCGAAAGGATTTCGCGCGTCGACCCGGCGCGCGCGCCCGGTTCGTATTGCAGGATCGAGGGCACCGCCGCCGAGAAACCGGCCGCATCCACCGCATGCAGCGATCGCGTGGTGGTATCGCGGCCGAGCACGATCGGCACCACCATGTCGCTGCGAAAGAACTGCAGGATGCGCGTCAGCCGCGAGGCCACGCGCACCGGCAACGGCAGCAGACGCGCCGCGCGTGCTTCCCCGGCCCGGATTTCCGCCGACAGGCGCTCATACGAATGACGCTTCAACCCGGCGACGATCACGTCCAGCGGGATATCCAGCTCGTCCAGGCGCAGCGGGCGCCGCAGATCGCCGGTGGCAAACCGTTGATGCAGCGCGGTCAGATGCAGGTGGAACAGGCCGCCCAGACAGAACTCGCTGCGCCGCCGGCGCGCGGCCGAATAGATATCGCTCTTTTTCAGCCCGGCGGCGAAATCGATGTGCTCGTCGATATCGGCGTAGCGGTGCTGGGCCCGCATCAGACCGAGGATCGCGCCCATCGAGTTGCCGACGATGTAGTCGGGCACCAACCCGGCTTCGGCCAGACAGGCGAAGGCGCCGGCATAGACATAGCCGGCCCCGCCACCGCCGCCGGCGACAACCACCAGCGCGCGCTGGCCGGCCTCGCGATCGAGCGCGGCCGCATCGAAATCGTCGCGGTGCGTATCCAGCAGTGCGGCGCGTACGCGGGCGGCGCGCGAACGGGCCACGCCGGCCGCCTCGCGCGCGATTGCCAGCTTGTCCTCGGCCGGCGACGGCAGGCGGAGTGGATCGTGCAGATGATTGAGCAGCCAGTCGCGCAGCGGCAGCACCGGCGCCATATCGATATCGACCTCCGGGCCGTCCGGCTGATTGAACGGCCGGAAACGCCCGAGCCGCGCCAGGCCGATGGCATAGCGCAGATTCTGGTAGTCCGCATCGGGCAGGAGATTCGGGCGATCGAGCCGGGCGCGAACCAGCGACCGTTCCATTCGATGCAGCGCCAGACGTGCCCGATCCTCGGCGTGATCCGGCAGGGACAGCGCACGGCGCGCACGGCGCGCTTTGGGCGCCTCGGAGCGACGCATCACCATCTCAAGGGCCGGGCGGCGGTCGCCGCCAGCGTTCGGGTTCGCCCCCTGCGACGCACGCCCGGGCCCGGGCGTCGACTACAGACACAGCGTAGCGGTCTTTTCCATAAATCGCTGATGATAATCCTCGACGCGATAGAGGGCCCGCAGCGGCTCGATTTCGGTGACGACCGGCCGGGTTCGTTGCGTCGGATACACGTCCCGGCTGGCCCGCGCTGCGGCGCGCTCGGCATCGCCGTGGGTGAACATCGCCGACCGATACGGGCGTCCCACGTCCGCGCCCTGCCGGGCGCGGGGGTGCGGATCGCGGTGCTGCCAGAACACATCCCGCCCTGCCGTGTAACCGAAGCGCTCGGGGTCGTACGACGCCTGCGCCACTTCGGCCTGACCGGTGGCACCGGCGCAAAGCTGCGGGTCGAACGGATTCGGCAGGTCGCCGCCAGCGCAGCCAACCGCCGTATCCGCAACCCCGTGGATGCGGCGGAAGATCGGCTCCGGCTTCCAGAGGCATCCCATCGCGCACGTTGCGACAGCCATGATCGACCTCTCGTTGATGGCGAGTCGATGGCATCATCATAGCCTACGCCGGGTGGCGATCGCCCACATCAGTTGTCCTCGCGCTCCGGGCCGTCGGCATAATCCGTCGCCAGCGGCTCGGCCGTGATGCCGCGCTGGCGCAGATACGAGACCAGTACGTCCGTGCGGCCATGGGTTGCGAGTACGCGGCGGGCACCGGTGGCCTCGATGGTATCGATCAGACTCGGCCAGTCGGCATGATCCGACAGCACGAAACCCCGATCGTAGCCGCGCCGGCGGCGGTTGCCGCGAATCCGCATCCAGCCCGAGGCAAACCCGCTGCGATGTTCGCCGAAACGGCGCATCCAGCGCGAACCGGCCGCCGAGGGCGGCGCCAGCACCAGCGCCGTGGATAAATCACGATCCTTGGGCTGCGCCGAAACCGGTTCGGTGGCCAGCATTTCGATGCCGGCCGCGCGATAAACCTGCGTCAGGGGCACCAGCGCGCCGTGCAGAAACGCCCTTTGCGCTGGCAGATCATCGCGCTGACCCAGCTCGGCCAATAACCGCTGAGCCTTGCCGAGCGCATAACAGAACAGCACGCTGGCCCGCCCGGCGGCGGCGTTGTCGCGCCACCAGGCGGCCACCTCGCGCGCCACCTCGGCGCTGGACGACCAGCGATAGACCGGCAGCGCAAACGTGGCCTCGGTAATGAAGGTATCGCAGGGCACGAGCTCGAAATCGGCGCAGGTGGGATCGTGCGCCCGCTTGTAGTCGCCGGACGCCACCCACACCTCGCCGCCCGCTTCGACCCGGATCTGGGCCGAACCGAGGATGTGCCCCGCCGGATGGAACGAGACCCGCGCGTCCCCGAACCTCAGCGATTCGCCGTAGGCAACGCCGGAACAATCGATGTCAGCGCCCAACCGATGCCGCAGCAGCGCCTCGCCGGGCGCCGCCGTCCAGTAGCGCCGGTGCCCGGGGCGGGCGTGATCGGCATGCGCATGCGTGATCAACGCGCGTTCAACCGGCCGCCACGGATCGATGTAGAAATCCCCGGCCCCGCAATACAGACCGCGTTCGGTCGGCTTGATCAGCATGCTGGATACACGTCTCTCGTATAAGTCGGCCGGGCAGCGCGGCCCCGGCCGCATTAAGCGGCCTGTTAACCTGCTGCGTTTAAAGGGAAAAAAAAGACCCTCGCCGGTACGTGCCGAAACCCGGCATGAAAGTTTTTTTACCCGCAGGGATTTAAATTGCTAGTAAATTAGTGGTATGTTGATAACGCGAATAAAAGGGAGTTCGCGGACTACTTGCCAAGGGGGGCAATTCGTTGGACGTCGAAATCGGTTGCGATCTGTTGGCTTCGCCAGCGTCGTGTGTCGATGGCGAGCGTCGATCGGCCTGCCGGATCAGACCCGCTGGGGCGGATCCTGACACCGATCGCTCCTCCGTCGCAGTAGACGTTGGTCGCCATGCCGCCCTGGAGCGGTGCCGCCAAACGATTCGCGAATCCGAGCGCCTTGTTGGGCACAATGCTTTTTAAAAAGGGAGTAGGGAGAATAATGATGCGTCAACATCCAGCCAAGACCCTGGCACTCGCCGTGTGCGGTTGTACCGCGCTGTGGTCGGTACAGGCCGCCGCCCAAAGCAGCGACAGCCAAACCCTGCAGCAGATGCAGGATCAGATCCAGCAGCTGCAGAAGCAGGTGCAGGAGATGAAGGCCGAGCAGCAGAATCAGCAGGCCGCCACCACCACGACCGCGCAGCCGGCGCAGTCCTCGGGCCCGACCAAGAAGCTCACCATCGGTGGTGGCGTGGTCGCCGAGTATCAGAAGAAGGATTACGGCGGTAACAATGCCGGCGCCGGGGATCTGATCCTCGACTATTTCGACCTGAACGTGGCCGGCCAGTACGGCAAGCTCACCTACGCCGCCGACTACCGCTGGTCCACCACCAACTTCAAGAGCGGCCAGTACCTGCATAACGCCTGGGCCGCCTATGACTTCGGCCCCAACGACAGCAGTCAGGTCAAGGGCGGTATGTTCCAGGTGCCCTTCGGCAACCTGCCCTACGGCTATCAATCGTTCTGGGCCAACCTGAACTACTATGCCGGCTTCGCCGACAACCAGGCCGCAGGCATCGGGTACAAGTACGAGAACAACGGTTGGCGCTTCGACCTCGACGCGTTCAAGAATCAGGGCCTGTCGCAGCAGAGCACGTACGGCGGTAACCCGAATTTGAGCGGCACGAAAAATGCCAACGGGGACCTTGTTAGCAGCGGCGCCCGTCTGGTCAACGGCGGCAACGCCCGTCTGGGCCGTACCATCAAGCTGAACGGCGACAATACGCTGAACCTGTCGATCGCCGGCCGTGGTGGCGAGCTCGAGTACACCAGCAACAACGGCAACACCAAATACGGCTCGCGCTGGGCCGGTACCCTGGCGGCCGAGGCCGACCTCGGCAACTGGGTGCTGCAGGGTCAGTTCGTCGACTACAAGTACAACATCCCGAGCGACATCGCCGGTGGCAACACCGAGTCCGTGCCGTTCCAGGATTATGGCTACGGTTACCTGATGCCCGCCAAGGGCCAGCTGTACGCGGCCAGCGTCGGCCGGACGTTCAACGTCAGCAACATGGGCCCGATCAGCAGCTTCGAAGTCTATAATGACTACGGCTATCTGCACTCCGGCTACGGCAACTACGACAACGTGGGCAACCGTATCGGCGACGTCCAGGAAAACACCACCGGCATCGCCATGTTCGCCGGCCCGGTGGATATCTGGGCGGAGTGGATCGAGGCCAAGAACGGCGGCATGGCCTTCGTCGGCCCGAACGACAACAGCTGGCACGGCCGCTTCAATCTGACCGCCGCCTTCTACTTTGACGGCGATCTGATCAAGAAGTAAGTGCGATCCCGCAACCGCCCGGCTCGCCGGGCGGTTCGCCGGACTTAAAGCGGGCGCTACGGCGCCCGCTTTTTTATGCGCGCGATATACGCACCGAAAGACGCCGCTGAGCGGATCACACGCTTTTCTTCTGCCCCGAAACCGGCAGGTCGCGAATCCAGTCCGCCAATGAACGCGAAGAGCGCTAATGGCGGGTCAGGTTCGCGACATCCGTAGTTACGGGCGCCGTAGGGCTGCTCGCTTCGTTTCTCGATGCATTTGTCCGCAGATCAACGCCGATTTACGCAGATGACGGTTAGTCATTGGGGGCACTAGCTCGATCGTGGCGCAAGCGGCTGTATGGGCTTCGTTCCCCAACGAACCCTCCGACTTGCAACCTTTGTCCGACGCCGTCGCCGGTTAGCGCCTCGAGTCCGCTATGCCACGAAAGCACAACCGCATCTGCGTGAATCTGTGTTGATCTGCGGACAGATTTTTTGCCGCCCGAAATCCCGAAAGCACGACGGCGCCCCGTGTCGATCAGGTCGGAATACCGACCCGCCATTAGCGCTCTTCGCGTTCATTGGCGGACTGCAAACATGAAATGCCAAATGAATCAGCGCCCCGAGCCAGCCCGCGGGTTTATCGAACGGAATTGCCCCGTTTGATGGCGCGATGGCCGATATCCCGGCGATAGCTGACATTCGGCCATTGGATGCCGGCGACGCCGCGATAGGCTTTTTCCTGGGCCTCGGCGACATTGCGACCCAGCGCACAGACACACAACACGCGCCCGCCAGTGGTCACCACCCGACCTTCGTCGTCGAGCGCGGTGCCAGCGTGAAACACTTCGACATCTTCGGCCACGGCACGGTCGAGCCCTTCGATCACATCGCCCTTGGCATACGCGCCCGGGTAACCGCCCGCCGCCATGACCACGCCCAGCGCGACTTCATCGCGCCAACACGCGTCCACTGAATCCAGACGCCCGGCAATGGCGGCTTCCAGCAGATCCACCAGATCGGATTCCAGCCGCATCATGATCGGCTGGGTTTCCGGGTCGCCCATGCGGACGTTGAACTCCAGCACCCGCGGCGCGCCGGTCTCGTCGATCATCAGGCCGGCATACAAGAATCCGGTGAATGGGCGGCCATCCGCGGCCAGCCCGGCCACGGTCGGGCGCATCACTTCGTTCATCACGCGCTCGGCGATCTCGTCGGTGACCACGGGCGCGGGCGAATACGCCCCCATACCGCCGGTGTTCGGGCCGGTATCGCCGTCGTAGGCGGCCTTGTGATCCTGTGAACTGGCCAGCGGCAGGATATGCGTGCCGTCGACCATGGCGATGAAGCTGGCTTCCTCGCCGGCAAGAAATTCCTCGACCACGATGCGCGCACCAGCATCGCCGAAGGCGTTGTCCTCAAGCATGTCGCGGGCCGAAGCCAGCGCCTCGTCGACCGTGTGTGCCAGGGTCACGCCCTTGCCCGCGGCCAGGCCATCGGCCTTGATCACGATCGGCGCGCCGCGCGCCCGGATATAGGCCGCGGCCGCGGTGTAATCCGCGAAGGTGGCGTAGTCGGCGGTGGGAATGGCGTGACGGGCCAGAAAATCCTTGGAAAACGCCTTGCTGGCCTCGAGTTCGGCCGCCGCCTGCCTCGGGCCGAAGCAGGCCAGTCCGGCCGCCTCGAACATATCCACGATGCCGATCGCCAGCGGCGCCTCGGGCCCGACCACGGTGAGGCTCACGGCGTTGTCGAGCGCGAAATCGCGCAGGGCGTCGAGCTCGTCCACGCCAATCGCCACATTACTGACATCCGTCATGGTGGCGGTGCCGGCATTACCGGGGGCAACATAGACATGCGCCACCCGTGGCGAGGCCGCCAGTTTCCACGCCAGGGCGTGCTCGCGGCCGCCGCCGCCGACGATGAGAATACGATGCGCTGCCTTGCTCATGATGGGTCTCGCCCCGGGCGGTTGCTGTGGAAACCGGCATGCGCTATCGAGCGGGCCCGCCGGTGCGGCGCAAGCTTAACAAAGCGCGGATGCGGTGTGCTGCGCCATGGCGTCGCGTAAGACGGCCACAGGCCCTAAACTCCGCCCATCGCTTTTTTCATCCAATCCTCCGATGGCCGATACCGAAATCCTCTACGAAGGCGACTACCTGCGTCTGCAGCGCATCGACACCTGGGAATTCGTCGACCGGGTCAACGCGCGCGGGGCGGTGGTGATCGTGGCCGTGACACCCGACGATGAACTGCTCATGGTGGAACAGCCCCGCCCCGCGCTGGGCGGCCCCGTGCTGGAATTGCCGGCCGGGTTGGTGGGCGATATTGCCGGCGAGGAGGACGAAGCCCTGGCCGTAGCCGCCGCGCGCGAACTGGAAGAGGAAACCGGCTATCGCCCGGCGCGGCTGGAATACATGACCGCCGGGCCGCCCAGCGCCGGCCTGTCGGGCGAGACGCAATGGTTCTATCGCGCCCACGATCTGGCGCGCGTCGGCCCCGGCGGCGGCGATGACAGCGAGGACATCACCGTGCATGCCGTCGCCCTGGACACCATCGACGACTGGCTCGCCGCGCGCGAAGCCGAGGGCCTGCCGGTCGACCCCAAGATCTACACCGGCCTGTACTTCATCCGGCGCGAGCGCGGCTGAGTCGATCGCCGGCGTCGACGCATCCGATCGCCGCCGGCGCCAGGGTGCGCGCTGCCGCGAGGCAGGCGGCATAACCGGGCGCCAGCGACAACGGCAACAGATGCCAACGGTGACCGTCCAGGCAGGCGAACGCGCCATCGATCGTCGTGGCACGAATGCGCGCCAGACCGACCCGCCCGCTGGCCTTGACGGCCGCCTCGCGCGCGCACCAGGCGGCGAAGAAATCGCCGTCCGGCGCGACCCAGCGCCGCAGCCGCGGCGAGACCCCGTCGCGGCGCTGCTCCACGTCGAGCCCGATCACGCCCTCGGCGTCGACCGCGCAGGCCACGAGCCCGCCGCTGTGCGAAATACTGAAGGACGGTCCGTCGGCGAACTGCGGCCGTCCCCCGGCGCCGAAGCCCAACCCCTCGATGCGCTCCGGCGGCAGATCCAGGAGAGCCAGCCCCTGTTCGAGCAACCATAACCCCGCCATCGTCCGCGCCCGGGCCGCCGCACTGCCCATCGCCTCGACGCGCGCACGATAGGCCGGCGGCGCCCGGGTCGCGGAACGCTCGGCAAAAAGCGCCTCGCGCGCCGGATCGAGGACGATGTACACTACAAGCATAAATGGTTATTTAACACAATCATGATGTTCCGCTATGGCTATCGCGTCCCACGTGGGTCGAGGCGCCGGGCATGACGGCGATGTGCGAATCCAACGAGTCGACGCCAAATCATGCCACGGCGGCCGGCCTGCCCGGTCCGGCGACCGCGTTCCCGCTCGCCCCGGATGATGCCACCCGCCGGCAGCTCGTGGCCTGGCAGGCCGAATACGGCGACCTGTTCGCCGTGCCGTCGACCGGGGGCGGCCCCGCGCACTGGATCGTCAACGATCCGGCGCTGGCCCAGCAGGTGCTCGTCCGCCATGCCCACGACTATACGAAAGGCATGGGGCTGGACCGTGTCAGGATTCTTCTGGGCAACGGCATCATGGTCAGCGAGGGCGGTTTCTGGACCCGCCAGCGGCGCCTGATCCAGCCGGCCTTCCGCCCGCGCCGTCTGGCCGATTTCAACGCGATGATCGTGGCCGAGAATCTCGCGCTGGCCGAGCGCTGGCAACGGGTGGCCGAGCGCGGCGATGCGCTCGAGGCCGAAAGCCATACCAGCGAACTCACGCTCGTGATCGTGCTCAAGTCGATCTTCGGCGCGGACTACGCCCGGTTGGTGGACGACGGTGCCAATCCGTTCGCGCTGCTGACCGAGGAGCCGGCGCGCGATCTGCGTTTCGCCGCCCGTTTTCATCGCCTGAAACAGACCGTCGACGCCATCATCGAGCGCCGCCTGGCCGCAGGCCCGCGCGACGACTTCGATTTTCTCGGCCATCTGCTGGCCGCACGCGATCGCGATGGCGAGCCGATGAGCCGCCCTGCCGTTATCGACGAAGTCATGACGCTGATCGTGGCCGGCCACGAAACCACTGCCAGCGCCCTGGCCTTCGCCTGGTATCTGATCGCCCGCCATCCCAGCGTTTGCGCGCGCATGCAGGCCGAAGTCGATGCGACGGACGAAAGCGGGCTGCGCGAGACCGGCGGCGCCGACCGCGAAACGCTGGCCTACACCGACCGGGTCGTGGCCGAGGTGCTGCGGCTGTATCCGCCGGGCTGGCTGCTGTCGCGCCGCGCGCTGACCGATCAGAGACTCGGCGATCACACCCTCGCCGCCGGCACGCAGGTATTCGTGAGCCCTTATTTGCTGCAGCGTCATCCCGGCTACTGGCGCGACCCGGAACGCTTCGACCCCGATCGCTTCGCACGCGCGGATGAACCGCGCCATCGCCTGGCCTACCTGCCGTTCGCGGCCGGCCCGCGGCATTGTATCGGCGAGCATGTGGCCGCCACCGAAATGCGCGTGCATCTGGCTACGCTGCTGCGCCGGTTCACCCCGACCTGGCTCGGCGACGGCGAGCCGGCGATCGAATCGGCAATCAATCTACGGCCGGCGGACGGAATTTATTTACAATTGACGCCCCGGTAATCAAACCCGTCACTTTGCGGCGCGAATGACCCACGTTATGACTTCGTTCAACACGCTGGCCGACGCGCTCGACGCCGCGGCCGAAACCGACGGCGAGATCGGCTTCATCGACGGCGCCAACGACGAGCGCCGCCTGAGTTATCGCCTGCTCAAGCGCGCCGCCCTGCGCATGCTGGCCGTGCTGCAGGCCGAGGGCGCGGCGCCGGGCGATCCGATCATTCTATACATCGCCGACAACCTGCGCTTCGTGCAGTTCTATTGGGCGGCGATCTACGGCGGGCTGATCCCGGTACCGGTGGCCGCGGGGGCGACCGATGCGCATCTGGCCAAGCTGGCCAAGGTCTGGGCGCACATGGGCGAGCCGCGCGTGGTCACCGACGCGCGTCACATGGAGCGTATCCTCGGCTATTTCGAAAACAACGGCGCAGCCGCCGCCGGCGAACGCCTGGCCGAAACGGCGTTGTCGGACGAGCCGCCGGCGGTCGAGCAGGCCGCCGAGCGTGCTACACCGGCGGCCGACGACACGGCTTTCATCCAGTTCTCCTCGGGCTCGACCGGCGACCCCAAGGGCGTGGTGCTGACCCATGCCAACGTACTGGCCAACATCGCGGCCATCACCGAAGGCTCGGCCTTCGGCGCGCACGAAGTCGCCCTCTCCTGGATGCCGCTGACCCACGACATGGGCCTGATCGGGTTCCATCTGACGTTGCTTTGCCACGCCTTCAATCATCACCTGATGGCGACCGATCTGTTCGCCCGGCGCCCGCTGCTGTGGCTGGACAAGGCGGCCGAGAAGAAAGCCACGCTGTTGTGTTCGCCGAACTTCGGCTATCGCCACACACTGCGCGCGATCGGCGCCAAGGGCTTGCCGGATATCGATCTGTCGCATGTCCGCCTGATCTACAACGGCGCCGAACCGATCGCCGCGCCGCTGGCACGTGAATTTCTGGAAACACTCGCGCCGACCGGCCTGTCGCCCGACGTCATGTTCTGTGTCTACGGGCTGGCCGAGGCCAGCCTGGCCGCGACCTTCCCGCCGGCCGGCGCCGGCCTGTCCACGGTCAGGGTCGCCCGCGGCGAGCTGGGCATCGGCGACAGCGTGCGCTTCGACGATTCCGACAACGCCGTTGAACTGGTGAATCTCGGTAGCCCGGTCGCCGGCGCGGACCTGCGCATCGCCGACGCCGACGGCCATGCGCTGGGCGCGGATACGGTCGGCCGGGTCTGGATCGCCGGACCCAACGTCACCGCCGGCTATTACGCCAACGACGCGGCCAACGCGGCGGCACGGATCGGCGACGGCTGGCTGGATACGGGCGATCTCGGCTTCGTGCATGCGGGCGATCTGTACATCACCGGGCGCGCCAAGGACATCATCTTCGTCAACGGCGCCAACCATTATCCCCAGGATCTGGAAGCCATCGCCCAGGCCGCCGACGGCGTGGAGCTGAACAAGGTGGCCGCGGCGGGCGTGCGGGCACCCGGCGCGGACGCCGACGAGCTGGTATTTTTCGTGGTCTTTCGCGGCCATACCGAGGATTTCGTGCCCATCGCGCGCGCGCTCGCGCAGCGCGTGAATCACGGCACCGGCCTGCCGGTGGATCGCGTGATCCCGGTGCGCCAGATGCCCAAGACCACCAGCGGCAAGCTGCAACGCGCCGCCCTCGCCCGCGATTATGCCGAGGGCGGCTTCGACGATGTCGTCGCCGAGCTGGACGCGTTGATGGCAACCCGCGATACGGCTGCCGACGCGCCGACCGGCGCCGGCCTCGCGGACGCACTCAAGGCGATCTGCGATGAAGTCGCCCCGGACAAGCAGATCGGCCCCGGCGATGACCTGTTCGAGATCGGACTCTCCTCACTGGAGCTGGCCCAGATCCACGAAGGCATCGAGGCGCGCTGGCCGGATACCATCGAAATCAACGACTTGTTCGACTACCCGACGATCAACGATCTGGCCGCCTTTCTGGCGCGTGAAACCGCGGCCTGAAGCGGCGACCAGGGCCTGTTGCCGTTTCGTGCACGTCCGCGCCAAGCGCTGTTTTGCGGCAAGACGAGGCGTAGCGAACGTGGCGTAGTCATTCTACGTGAGAGAGCTACAACGCTGGATTGCCGCAAAACAGCGCTTGTCCCGAAGGGTTGGGCCGCAAATCCCCCGATACGGCGTTGCGCGTCTTGATCGTGGCTCGCCACGACCGGCGACGCGCGCCTTGTCTCGACGGATTTGCGGTCTCCAACGCGGCACGTGTACGAAACGGCAACAGGCCCTAGTCGAACTCGGCCTCGGCGGCGCGGGTGAGCGCGTCGAGACGGCGGCCCAGCTCGGCGGCGGCGGCGTCCGGCGTGTCGCCGCGCGCGCCGGCCAGCGGCTCGCCGATGATCATGACCACGCGCGCGAACGGCTTGGGGATGATCATCCGGTCCCACGAGCCGAGCTGCCAGTAGCGATCGGCGGCAAAGCTCATCGGCAGCATCGGCGCCCGCGTCATCTGCGCCAGCATGGCGGTGCCGGGTTTGGCCCGGCGCGCCGGGCCATGCGGGCCATCGGCGGCGATGACCGGCGATATGCCCGACTTGAGCGTGGCATACATGTCGCGGAATGCACGCGCTCCGGTCCGGTTGGCCGAGCCCCGCAGGACGGTGGCGCCCAGGCCGCCAACCACGGCAGCGACCAGTTCGCCGTCGCGCGAGGGCGAGACCAGGAAACCCGGCGCCAGACCGCGTGATCGCGCGGCCAGCAGCCAGCCGGCGCAATACGGCAGCCGCTGATGCCAGCAGCACAACAAGGCCGGGCGCTGGTTTTCGATCAGTGCGTCCAGGTGATGCGCGCCCCGCACGCCGGCGCTGCGACAGGTGGCCAGCAGGGCCCGCGCGAGCAGCCGCAGCACCGGCGCCGCGATCGCGACCCGCAGGCGCTGGCGCCACGACAAGGGCGTGCGGCCGGTTTTCTGCTGGTGTTGGCGTGATTCACTCATGGGCGGGGAAAGCCGGGCCTCGTGTTGCAAGCCGCGGATGTGGGTAAACTGGCCGCGCACGTAATTCAGGGCGATGACCGTCCGGCGGCATGCCGCCCGGATTTTCGCCACACAGCCTAACCGATCGACCGGCGCCACGGCCGGCACGGTCGGTCTCAACGAACGACGCGATGTCCGCAATCGAGCAACTCTACGGCCGCGCGCCCGCGCTGCTGACCGACCTCTACCAGCTGACCATGGCCTATGCCCACTGGTTCAACGGCACCGGTCAGCGCGAGGCGGTCTATCATCTGTTCTATCGCCAGGCGCCGTTCGACAACGGCTTTGCGCTGGCCTGCGGTATCGAAACCGCCATCGATTACGTCTGCGCCCTGCGCTTCACCGAGGCGGACATCGCCTACCTCGGCACGCTCAAGGACAACGCCGGCGAACCCTTGTTCGGTGACGGCTTCCTGGATTATCTGCGGGATTTCCGTTTCACCGGCCGGGTGGATGCCGTCCCCGAGGGCACGGCGGTGTTCCCGCATCAGCCGATGCTGCGCGTGACCGGACCGATTCTCGAGGCCCAGCTGCTCGAGACGGCGCTGCTCAACCTGATGAATTTTCCCACGCTGGTCGCCACCAAGGCCGCGCGCATCGCCCACGCCGCCGAAGGCGACAGCGTACTGGACTTCGGTCTGCGCAAGGCCCAGGGCATCGACGGTGGCGTCTCGGCCGCTCGGGCGGCCTACATCGGCGGCTGTGCCGGCACCTCCAACGTACTCGCCGGGCAGCTGTTCGGCATTCCGGTATCGGGCACCCACGCGCATGGCTGGGTGATGGCCTTCGATCACGAAATCGATGCCTTCGATGCCTATGCGCGCGCCCTGCCCAACAACTGCGTGTTCCTGGTCGATACCTACAACTCGCTGGAAGGCATCGAAAACGCCATCCGCGCGGGCAATAAACTGCGCGAACATGGCTACGAAATGGCCGGCATCCGCCTGGATTCGGGCGATCTGGCGCAGCTGGCCAAGCGCGCCCGGCGCCGGCTGGATGCGGCCGGCTTTCCCCATGCCCGGATCGCGGCCAGCTCGAGCCTGGACGAACGCGCGATCGCCGACCTGAAGTCGCGCGGTGCACCGATCGCGCTGTGGGGCATCGGCACCCGCCTGACCACCGCCCAGCCGGACGCCGCACTCGACGGCGTGTACAAGCTCGCCGCCATCCGCGAGGATTCGGGGCGCTGGTCGTATCGCATGAAGATGAGCGATACGCCGGGCAAACTGACGCGCCCCGGCGTGCAGCAGGTGCGTCGTTTCACCGATGCGGACGGCGCCCCGATCGCCGACCTGCTCTACGATGAGGCGTCGTGGTCGACCGCCTGGGCCGGTGGTGTAGCCGAATACGAGCATCGCTTCGACGCCGACGCGCCGCATATCGAATTGCTGCAGCCGGTCATCGAGGGCGGCGCCCGGGTGGACACCTCGCCTGAGCTCGGTGCGATCCGCGCATACGCCATGGCCCAGTTCGCCTGCTTCGCCGAGCGGCCGAATTACCCGGCGCTGATCGATCATTATCTGGACGAGTCGACCGACGCCCTGCGTGATTGGCTCGCCCAGCGTCATAATGACGGGCGTCAACCGGAGGGTTCGTCATGACCGATACGTTGTTGCTGGTCGATATCCAGAACGATTTCCTGCCGGGCGGGGCGCTCGCCGTGGCCGACGGCGATGCCGTGGTGCCGGTCGCCAACCGCCTGATGCCGCGGTTCTCCACGGTGGTGGCGAGCCAGGACTGGCATCCGGCGGATCATCTGTCGTTCGCCCAACAGCACGCCGGCTTCAAGCCGTTCCAGGTCACCGAGGTCGACGGCCTGGAGCAGATTCTCTGGCCGGCGCATTGTGTGCAGGGCAGCCCCGGCGCGAGTTTCGCCTCGGCGCTGAATGTCGCACACATCGATCACGTCGTGCGCAAGGGCGAAAACCGCCGCATCGACAGCTATTCGGCGTTTTACGACAACGATCACCGGCACGAAACCGATCTGGCGGACGTACTGCGCCGTCTGGGCACGGATCGATTGTTCGTGATGGGCCTGGCGGCCGATGTCTGCGTGAAGTTCACGGTAATGGACGCACTGGCCGAGGGCTTCCCGGTCACCCTGATCGTCGACGGCACGCGCGGCGTGGACATGCACGAAGGCGACACGCAGGCGGCTATTCAGGCCATGCGCGCGGCCGGCGCCGAATGCGTGGACAGCGCCGTCCTGGGGGCGCACGGTTAACCGGCGCCGCCCCTTTCGTGGCGACCGGCCCGGGCGGTTTTATTGCGCCCCGGGCCTTGCTAGATTGCCAGTCTGTCGTTTGATGTTTCCTCTCGGGATTCGACCATGAGTGCTGTACCCAAGGATCTGGCTGTGTCCGCGCGTCTAGCCGACGAGATGCGGGTACCGTTTCCCAATTCGAACAAGATTCATGTCACCGGCAGCCGGCCGGATATCCGCGTGCCGATGCGCGAGGTGGCGCAATCGAACACGCCGGCCACCTTCGGCGTGGAGAAGAACCCGCCGATCACGATCTACGACTGCTCCGGCCCATATACCGACCCGAGTGCCGAGATCGACCTGCGGCGCGGCCTGCCGGCGCTGCGGGCCACCTGGATCGAGGAACGCGGCGACACCGAGGTATTGCCCGGCCTGTCGTCCGAGTTCGGCCGGGATCGCGCCGCCGATGCCGCCACCGGCCATCTGCGTTTTCCCGATGTGCGGGCCCCGCGCCGCGCCAGGGCCGGCGTCAACGTCAGCCAAATGCATTATGCGCGGCGCGGCATCGTCACGCCCGAGATGGAATTCGTCGCCATTCGCGAGAACGCGCGCATCGACGAAATTCGCGACTCCCGGCTGCTGCGCCGGCACGCGGGCGAAGGCTTCGGCGCGAACCTGCCGGATCATGTCACCCCCGAGTTCGTCAGAGACGAGATCGCGGCCGGGCGCGCCATCATCCCCAACAACATCAATCACCCGGAATCCGAGCCGATGATCATCGGCCGCAACTTCCGGGTGAAGATCAACGCCAACATGGGCACCTCGGCGGTGACCAGTTCGATCGCCGAGGAAGTGGAGAAAATGGTCTGGGCCACCCGCTGGGGCGGCGACACCATCATGGACCTGTCCACCGGCAAGCACATCCACGAAACCCGGGAGTGGATCATCCGCAACGCGCCCGTGCCGGTCGGTACGGTGCCGATCTACCAGGCGCTGGAAAAAGTCGACGGCAAGGCCGAGGACCTGACCTGGGAGATGTTCCGCGACACGCTCATCGAACAGGCCGAGCAGGGTGTGGACTATTTCACCATCCATGCCGGCGTACGCCTGGCCTATGTGCCGATGACCGCCAACCGCATCACCGGCATCGTCTCCCGCGGCGGCTCGATCATGGCCAAGTGGTGCCTGGCGCATCACACCGAGAGCTTTCTGTACACGCATTTCGAAGACATCTGCGCGATCATGAAGGCCTACGATGTGTCGTTCTCGCTGGGCGACGGCCTGCGGCCGGGCGCGATCGCCGATGCCAACGACGAAGCCCAGATGGCCGAACTGCGCACCCTCGGCGAGTTGACGAAGATCGCCTGGGCCCACGACGTGCAGGTGATGATCGAGGGCCCCGGCCATGTACCGATGCAGCGCATCAAGGAAAACATGGACGCCGAGCTGGCCGACTGCCACCAGGCGCCGTTCTATACCCTGGGCCCGCTGACCACCGATATCGGCCCCGGCTACGACCACATCACCTCCGCCATCGGCGCGGCCCAGATCGGCTGGTACGGCACGGCGATGCTCTGCTACGTCACGCCCAAGGAACATCTCGGCCTGCCGGACAAGGACGACGTCCGCGAAGGCATCGTCACCTACAAGATCGCGGCCCATGCGGCCGATCTGGCCAAGGGCCATCCGGGCGCCCAGATCCGCGACAACGCCCTGTCCAAGGCCCGCTTCGAGTTCCGCTGGGAGGACCAGTTCAACCTCGGACTGGACCCGTTGAAGGCGCGCGAATTCCACGACGAAACCCTGCCCAAGGACGCGGCCAAGGTCGCCCACTTCTGCTCCATGTGCGGGCCCAAGTTCTGCTCGATGCGGATTTCCCAGGAAGTGCGCGAGTTCGCCGCCGAGCGCGGCATCGCCACACCCGAGGATGCGCTGGAGGCCGGTCTCGAAGAAAAGGCCGAGCAGTTCAAGGCCGGCGGTCACGCGCTGTACCAATAACGAAAACACCGTCCCGCAAAAGCCTGAGCCATGCCACGCACTCGACAGCCCCCCACGGCGGGCACCACGGCCGACACCGTCGGCAAGAAAAGTCACGACGACTTCGCCCCTGGCCGGCGAACCGCGCCGCGGCGCGGCTAGGTGATCGGGGCGCGCGCATGACCACAGCTTATTTCTCGCGCCATGACCTGTGCCGCGCCCATGACATGGGACGGGGCCATCCGGAAGCGCCGGACCGGCTGCCCGCGATCGAGCAGGGGCTTGAGGTGGTCGGCATTGCCGACGCGCTCGATCGGCGCACCGCGCCCGAGGCCCCGCTCGAGGCCATCACGCGTGTGCACGACGAATTTTATGTCGACGAGCTGCTCGCCAGCGCGCCCACCACCGGACAAGTGCCGATCGACGGCGACACCGCGCTGACACCGCACACCCTGCCCGCGGCGCACCATGCCGCTGGTGCCGGGATCGCAGCGGTGGATGCCGTACTCGCCGGCGAGACCGCCAACGCCTTCTGCGCCGTACGCCCGCCCGGGCATCATGCCGAATACGCCAGAGCGATGGGGTTTTGCTTCTTCAACAACGTGGCGATCGCGGCCGCACACGCGCTGGCCGTCGGTGGCCTGGAACGTGTCGCCATCCTCGATTTTGACGTACACCACGGTAACGGCACGGAAGATGTCTTTCGCCATGAGCCGCGGGTACTGTTCTGCTCGAGTTACCAGAACCCGTTGTTTCCATTCACCGCGGACCAGAGCATTCCTGGCCGGCTGATCAAGACGCCGTTACGCGCGGGTGTCGGCGGCTCGGTATTCCGGCGTGCCATCGAGCGCGACTGGCTGCCCGCGCTCGACGAGGCCAAACCACAGCTGATCCTGGTGTCGGCCGGCTTCGACGCCCATCGCGCCGATCCACTGGCCGACCTGCAACTCGAGGCCGAGGATTTCGAGTGGATCACCCAGCGCATTACCGAAGTGGCCGATCTTTATTGCGACGGTCGCGTCGTGAGCCTGCTCGAAGGCGGCTACGCCCTCGATGCGCTGGCGGCAAGCGCCGCCATCCACATCAAGACCCTGCTGCGCGCCGGCGAGGGCTGAACGACAACAACTGCCGCGGCTGCCGGTAGGGCAACCGCGACAGTTTACCGTTACAGCCAGAGATGCATGCCATTGGCCAGGTTAAGTACGGCCGCATAGGTCAGATACATCAGCCACAAGCCGGTGACCACATGCGCCAGACCGAGCAGACGCTCGGAAGCCGGCACCGCGATGCCGAAACTGGCGAAGAACTCGAAGAAGTAGACCGCGCACAGACCGACGAACAGAATCGCGACCGGTGTATCGCCGTTCATGCCCATCGATAGCGCACCCAGGATCGACACCAGAAAAAACGCGACGGACATGAAGCCATTCGGACGCGCATCACCCTGGACGAACTTGATGATGCCCATTGCCAGCCAGTGAATGCCGAACACCGAAAAGGCGGTCGCCGCGGCATACAATGCGGCTTCATGGAAGACGTGGAACCACGTCAGGCCGATGAACAGGTAAAACCCTACCAGCGCCTGGCACAGGCCCGGCATGAAAAAGCCCCAGACGCCGTTGGCGCGCGCCACGCTCGCATCCTTTTCGGGCCAGCCCAGCAGTTCCTGCGGCCCGAGAATGAGATAGCCCGTGCCCAGACCGAAAAAACCGAGCGCCACCGGCGCGAATGGCGAAGCAGCAAAAGTAACCGGATCCATGATTCCCCTTTTGAACGATAATTTAGCGAAGGCGATTTATTTGTGTCGATACAACATACACAATCGGCGATTGCCCGGATATCTTGAATTAGACTAATTAACGATACGTTACGTTAGCGGCCATCGCGTGTTACCACACGCCCGGTTCGCCGTAACCCGTGATTGCAATCATGACGCTCCCCGTTCTTTCGATCTTTATCCCCACCTTCTTTCTGGTCTCGTTGACCCCCGGCCTGTGCATGACGCTCTCGCTGAGTCTGGGCATGACGGTGGGCGTGCGCCGCACCGCCTGGATGTGGACCGGTGAACTGCTGGGCGTGGGCCTGGTCGCGGTCGGCTCTGTGATCGGCGTGGCCACCGTCCTGATGCACTACCCGGCCGTGTTCACCGTCTTCAAGTGGGTCGGCGGCGCGTACCTGGTCTGGCTCGGCATCCAGATGTGGCGTTCGCGCGGCAATCTGGCGATTCCCGAGATCGCCGATGACGCGCCCGCCCCGCCCCGAGCGCAGCTGGCGGCCCAGGGGCTGGTCACTGCCATCGCCAACCCGAAGGGCTGGGCGTTCTTCATCGCCCTGTTGCCGCCTTTTCTTGACTTCCAGCAGGCCCTCGCACCGCAACTGGTGCTAATGCTGTCGATGATTCTGGCGATGGAACTGACCTGTCTCGCCCTCTATGCCAGCGGCGGCTCCGCCGCACGCGCCATGCTCGCCAAACGCTCCAATGTCCGCCTCCTGAACCGCATCGCCGGCACCCTGATCGCCGCCGTCGGCGTCTGGCTGGCACTGAGCTGACCGCCGCATTTTTTTTAAAACGCCCCGGCACCGGATGATCGTGCTGACACGACGCGTCTTTCTATCCACAATTACGCAGATTCTTGAGGGGGTCGTTGCAAATATACTTCCCCGCAATAACGCGAACGTACGACCACGGCACACGCGTTCATATTCTTTTTTTCAAGATCTGCGTCGATCTGCGGAAAACAACGTTTTTAATCTGTGAAATCTGCGTAATCTGCGGATGAACCCACTTCCGGACCCCCCCCGCCCGGCAGACCATGACGCGCGAGTAATCGCCCCTCGCGCGCTGATACGACACTTTTTTCTATCCACAGATTACGCAGATCACACAGATTTTAAGAGGCCGTTGTATGCACTTGTCCTCGACATCAGGAACCCTGTCTCGCCATTCACCCGTTTCTTAGCATCTGCGTTAATCTGCGTCGATCTGCGGATAAACCTACTTCCGGAACTACCCCTGCCCAGAAGACCACGACACGCGAGTAATCGCTCCTCGCGCGCTGATATGACACATTTTTATTCACAGATTACGCAGATTGCACAGATTATTTAAGAGGCAGCTGTAATCTTTTTTCTCGACATGCCGCACACGATACAGCTGCGGCACAAGCGTCACGCATCCTTTTCTTAGCATCTGCGTTAATCTGCGTCGATCTGCGGAAAACAACGTTTTTTTAATCTGCGAAATCTGCGGATAAACCGACTTCCAGAACAACCCCAGCCCGGGAGACCACAACGCGCGAGTAATCGCTCCTCACGCGCTGATACGGCACATTTTTTGTCCGCAGATCGACGCAAATCACGCAGATGGGCATAGGGCGATTTAGATGCCTTTCCTCCTGAAACAACACACGCGCCCCGCTCAATCGCTGTGATGACGTATCGTCTTCTTCATATCCGCATGTTTCGGTGCGCATCTGCCGATAATTATTTTATCCGTGACAATCCGTACAATCTGCGGATCAAGCCGCTTCTAGAGCAATGCCGCCAACCGGCAGAATATTTTTATCCACGGATTACGCCGATGGCACAGATTTTTTCAAGAGGCGGTTGTAAGCACTTTCCTCGACATGCCGCACACGATAAAACCTCTGCACAAGCGTTGCGCATCCCTGGCTTATGATCTGCGTTAATCTGCGTCGATCTGCGGACAACTATTCTTTTTAATCTGTGGATAAACTCGCCTTATGGCCGACGCTGATCACGGCGCACGCGGGCGAGTTTGTGGCAGAGTCGGGCAGCGCCGTCGGCCAGGCGCACGGTGGGCCGGCTGATCAGGTCCGGCGGGACGGTCACGAAATGATCGTGGGCAACCGCGGGGATCGCCGGCCACTGCCGCCAATAGGCTTTCCACTGTGGTTTGGTCTGTGCCACGCCCGAGGCCACGATCGCCTGTGGCGCACGCGCGATGACCGACTCGATGCTGACCTGGGGCGCGAGCGTCGCGGCCTTGGCGAAGATGTTGCGGCCGCCGCACAACCGGATCACAGCGCCGGTCATACCGGCATTGGATAGCGTGCGCAGCGGATCCGACCATACCTCCCAGAACAACGAAACCGGGCGGCGATGTGCGTAGCGTTGCCGCAGCGCCGCGATGCGCTGTTCGAACGCCCTGGCCGCGCGATCGGCGCGCCCGCCCGTGCCGCCCAGCACGCCCAGATCGCGAATGGTGCGCGCAATGCCGGCCAGCCGACGCGGATCATCGACATACACGGCGATACCCAGCGCCCGCAGCCGACCGATGATGTCGGGGGAGCCGCCCTCGGCCCAGGCGACGACCAGATCCGGCTTTTTCGCCACGATCGCCTCGAGGCTGAGGCTGTCGTAGCCGCCCACGCGCGGGATGCTCTGCGCCGCGGGCGGATAATTCGAATAACGCACGGCGCCGACTACGCGATTGCCCAGGCCGGCGGTAAACAGGTTTTCCACAAGATGGGGCGTCAAGGCGACGATGCGGCGTGCCGGATGCGCCAGCCGGACTTCATGCCCGGTGAAATCGGTGACCGAAACCGGGCCAGCCGCGGCCATGGCCGCCGGTCCGGCCAACCAGCCCAGCAGCGATAACAACCCGAGCACAGACCACCGACGCGTGCGGCGCATGCGCTGCGCGGTCATGGCCTGGAAACCCCGTCGACATGCCACAGAGCAGTAGAGAGCCGTTCGCGCTGGTGTTCCGGCGGCAGGCCGAAACGCAGCCAGCGCCGGTTGTCGCCGAGCCGGGTGAACACGGCCCGAGATGCCAGCTCGGCGTGCGCCGCGGCGGCCGCACCCTCGGCCGCAAAGAACACGGTCACGAACGACCCGCCACTGACCACGAGTTGTTGCGGGAAGGCATCGACGAGGCCCGCCCGAAGCCACGCTTGTGCGTCCCGAATCCGGGCGCGCTGATCGATCTGCCAATCGCGGTCGGCCAGTGCCCGCGTGCCGATCCAGCGGGTCGGATGCGCCACGCCCCAGGGCGCCACGGCACAACGCAGCGCATCGACCGTGGCCTTGTGACCGAGGGCGAATCCGAGGCGGATGCCGGCCAGCCCGAAGAACTTGCCCACCGATCGCAGCACAATCGCCTCATGCGCGACCGGATCGAAAGACGGCCCCGTGTCACCATCGGCGAAGGCCGCATCGACGATGAGCCGGCCCGGGCCGAGCGCGAGCGCGACTCGGCGCAGACGATCCGGACCGGCGCGCTCGCCGGTCGGATTGTTTGGATCGAGCACCACGGCACGATCGACCGCCGTCAGCATCCGCTCGAGATCGTCCAGATCGCGGTAGTACCGGAGGCTATGGCCCGCCGCGCGCCAGCCGGCGGCGTGCTCGGTATAACCCACGGCGGGCACGGCCACGGTGGCCGGCGCGCACAGGCGCGGCACCTCGCGAATGGCGAACTGGCTGCCGGGCAAGGCCACGATCCAATCCGCTGCACAGCCGTAGTAGGCGGCCGCGGCGGCAATCAGCCCATCACCGGCCTCCGGCAGGCGCGACCAGACAGCCGCGGGCAGCGCCGGCACCGGCCACGACCAGGGCGCGATGCCGGTCGACAGATCCAGCCATTCATGCCGGGGAATGCCGTAGTGCGCAGCCGCGGCACGCAGCTTGCCGCCGTGGATCATGCCCATAGCCCGTCCATCAGGAGTACCGCCACCACGATCACGGCCAATGCCCGATCGGCCAGACCCAGCGCGCGTACGACATCGACGTCTTGCGGTGTGCGCCCGCCACCCAGCGCCGGCCGTTCCCGCCAGGCGCCGTGATACCAGGCGCCGCCGCCGAGGCGGATACCGAGGGCGCCGGCGCCGGCCGCCATCACCGGACCCGCGTTCGGGCTGGACCATCGCCCCGCCTGTTCGCGCCAGCAGGTCCAGGCGGCGCGGGTGTCGCCGACCAGCACGAAAGCCAGCGCGGTGAGACGTGCGGCCGGCCAGTTCATGCCGTCGTCCAGGCGCGCCGCGGCCCAGCCGAAGGCGACGAACCGGGGGCTGCGATAGCCCCACATCGCATCCAGAGTATTGATCAGCCGGTGAGCAAGTACCGCCGCGGCAGCGCCCGCCGGGCCGGCCGCCGCAGCGCCGAAAACCCACCAGAACACCGAGGCAAAGATCGCATCGCTGCTGTTTTCGAGCACGGACTCCAGCAGGGCGCCGCGTACGCCGGCGGCATCCAGTTGCGCCGTATCGCGGCTGACGAGCCAGGCCACGCGTTGCCGGGCGCCTTCGAGATCGCCGGCGGCGAGCGGTCGGGCCACCGCCTCGGCGTGTTCGATCAAGCCGGCCCGCCCAACCGCCAGCACGAGTACCAGACCCGCCAATAACCACGCCAGCCCGCTCGGAACCCAGTCGACGCATGCGCCGACAAACAGCGTGGGCGGTCCGACCAGCAGCGCGAGCGCGACCATGCCATTGCGTCGACGGCCGTGATTGAACCGCCCTTCGATCCGATCGGCGAGACGGCCGAACAGCGCGAGCGGATGCCGCCGGCGCGGCTCGCCCAGCACCGCATCGGCCACCAGTGCCGCGACCAGCATCAGACTCAATGCCACGGCAGGCCCCAGGCCGCCGCCACCAGTGACGCCGCCTCGACCAGTTCGATCAGCGCGCCGGCCACGTCGCCGGTATAACCGCCGATACGGGTCTGCCAGGTCCGGCGCCAACTCCACACGATCACCCCGGCCAGCAGCACCATTAAAGTCCAGAGAGGCAGCGGCAATAGCCATGCGCCCGCCACCGCCACCACGACAATCCCCAGGGTGATCGCCCCGCGCGGACGGGTGGCCGCCTGGTCGCGGGCGATGCCCCGGTCTCGGCGGTAGGCCGTGGTGGCCATGAGCGCGGCGGTACCGGCACGGGCCAGCATTGGCACGGCAAGCAACAAGCCGACGATCGCGCCCCGGTGCTGCAGCAATGTCGCCAAGGCCGCGAACTTGACCAACAACACGATCGTGATCGTGGCCACCGCCATTGGCCCGGCGGCCGGGTCCTTCATCACCGTGAGAATACGCGAGGCGTCGCGGTGGCCGGCACAGCCCGCGTCGACACAGTCGGCCAGTCCGTCCAGATGCAATGCGCCGGTGATACCGACCCACACCGCCAACAACAAGGCGGCGGCAAGCAGAGGCGCCGCACCGCGCAACACGCCTTCTGCGAGCACGAGCACCCCACCGATCAGGAGGCCCACCAACGGATAGCAGACCACCGAACGCCCCTGATCGACCGGCCGGATACGTGCGGGCAGCCACCGGCCGACCGGCAATACAGTCAGCAGTGACAGCGCCAGAAGAAGCGGCGTGGCGGCGCGTTTCATGCCCGGTCGAGGTTGTAACCCATCAGCCTCGGCATCGACGACTCGCCGTCGTGCGTGATGCTGATCCGGGCGCGGCAGCCATAGGGCATGCCGAAACGGTTGGTCGCCGCCAGTGGCAAATCCAGCACATGGGCCACGAGATTGCGGATCACCCCGCCATGGCACACCAGCAGCACGTGGCCGCCCCGGTTCGCGGCCACCAGCTCGCCCCAGCCTTCGGCCACCCGGGCCCGGATCGACGGCAACGGCTCGGCGTTCGGCGGCGTATTGTTCTCCGGATCGACATACCAGGCGCGCGCGGCGTCGGACTGGTTCGCCCACACGTCGGCGATGAGCACGCCTTCCCAGTCGCCGAAATACATCTCGCGGAAGCGCTCGTCGACGTTCAAGGGCACATCGCGGGCCGCGGCCAGTTCGGTGGAGAACTCGCGGCAACGACGCATCGGCGAGGTCACGATCGCATCCCAGCCGGCGAGCGGTTCGGTCACCCGGCGCAGCCGGGCCCAACCGGCCTCGGACAAGGCCACGTCCGTCGAGCCACGGAAGATCGGCCCCCCTTCGCATTCGGCGTGGCGCAGGATGTCGACCGTGGTCGTGGTCATGTCGAAATCAGGCACTATCCGCGACTCCCGCATCGGCAAAAGTTGCCATTCTGCCGTGAACGGCCAACGCGGACCGAATCACGCCCAGTGCGACCATCGCCCCGCTGGCCTCGCCGAGCCGCATATTCAGATCAAGCAACGGCTCGGCGGCCAGCGCTTCGAGCACCCGGCCATGGCCGCCTTCCGCCGAACGATGCCCGAAGATCAACCAGCCGGCCACACCGGCATTCAGATGCACCGCGGCCAGCGCGGCGACGCTGCTGATGAAACCGTCGACCAGCACCGGCACGCCGCGCTGCGCAGCCGCGACATAGGCGCCGGCGAGCGCGGCAATCTCCAGCCCGCCGAGGCATTCGAGGACTGCCAGCGCGGCATCGGGCAGGGATTGCGCCGTCCAGCGCACACGGTGTCGCGCCAGGCCGGCATCAACGGCGGCCCGCTTGGCGGCCAGCCCGGCATCGTCGACCCCGGTCCCGCGGCCGACCGTCGCCGCGCCGTCCAGATCCGCCAGGGCCGCGAACACCGCCGCCGCGCTGGTGGTGTTGGCAATGCCCATCTCGCCGCCCACGAATAACGACAGCTCCGCGTTCACTTGGTCCGCGCCGACCCGCAGCGCGGCCGACAGCGTCGGGCCATCCATGGCCGGGCCGCGCGTGAAATCCGCGGTGCCCGGCGCCAGCCGATGATTGACCACCCCCGGCACGTCGTCGGCCGGCGTCACCGTGCCCAGATTGACCACCGCCATGTCGGCCCCGGCCTCGCGCGCGAGCACGGCCACCGCCGCGCCGCCGGCCGCGAAGTTGGCCACCATCTGCGCCGTGACTTCCTGTGGAAACGCCGACACGCCCCGCGCGGCCACGCCGTGATCGGCCGCGAACACCGCCAGCCCGACCCGATTCAGCACGGGCTTGTCCGTGCCCTGCCAGGCCGCGAAATCCGTGGCCAGCGTCTCCAGCCGGCCGAGCGAGCCCGGCGGCTTGGTGAGCTGATTCTGTCGTTCGATCGCCGCGGCGCGGGCGGACTCGTCGGGCTGGGCGGCCGGTTCGAAGAGCCAGTCGAAATCAGGCATAGATCATTGCTCCTGTTGAAAACCCGGTTCGCGAATGCATGCGAATGAAGCGCGAATAACAAGACTGTCCGCAGATCGACGCGGATACACGCAGATCGAAAATCAGTGACTTGACGGTCAGCGCGTGCATCGGACGATAAGGGGCTCGTTGATGATTGCGTGCGAGGGCCGGTGTCGTTCGCGCCACGGCATCGCCCAGTGGTGCGCGAGCCAGCTGGACGCAATCGACAATCTTCTGGTCTTGTATCCGCGTGCAACGGCGTCGATCTGCGGACAATTGCTTCGAAAACGACGACGTGAACCGTCCAAGCCACAACGACTCGAAAATACTCCGTTGTTTATCGCCGACAAACCATTTGCGTTCCATTCACGTGCATTGGCGGACGACGGATAAGAAACACCGTTCATGTGAGCGACAGCAGCGGGAGGTCGGATGAGCGCGCAGCGCTTAATCCGACGCTCAATCCCTGGGTTCCGAGGCTTGGCTGTCGGATTACGGTGCGAGCACCTAATCCACCTACGCAACTATTCGGTGCGGACAAGCCGACGACGATGATGAGGCTGGCTTTCGCGTGTCGGCGCCGGGGCATTTTTTTGCGGCGACCAGGGCTTTGGTTTCGCACTGATGTGCGCGTTCTTTCTTTTGCGTGCCCCAAAGAAGGAACCAAGAAAAAGGCACCCGACACGGCGCCGGCTAATGCCGGTTCACTCCGATGCTCGCGACGACGGGATGCGGCAAAAACTCGGGCCGCTTTGGCGGCCCTCAAACACCTTGCCGCACCGGCGCAGCGCGCCGGACACCCGTCGCCGCTGCCCGTCTCCGTGTAACGAGACAAAATACAGCCAGGCCAACTCCCCGGTTTTGCCGTGTCGTGCCTGTATCGGGCCCCTTGGGCGCGGCGCCGAGCAGTGGCGGCCGAAAGCGACAAAGACCGCCGAATGTCGGAGTCGCGCGCAGCGCGGCGAGTTTCCGGCGGTCCGCTTGCGGCCGGAGCCGCGCAGGGCACCGATGCGGAGCCTCGGCGCAAGACAGGGTGTCCTTTCCTTGGGTTACGTTCGTTCGGACAAGCAAACGAAAGTGACTCGCACATCAGTGCGAGACTCCAACCTTCCGCCAACTTGAAAGCACGACGACTCACGGCCATGACGACAACGGCTTCAAATCCAGAGGCAACCCCGCCACGACGAGACTGACCCGCGAACACAGGCCCGCCAGCGCCTGATGCAATCGCCCGGCTTCGTCGACGAAGGTGCGCGAAAGCTCGCCGAGCGGCACAATGCCGGAGCCGACTTCATTGGAAACCAGCAGCACGCGGCCGGCACAATCCGGCAACGTCGTCAGCAGTGCATCGCGCTCGGCGGGCCACGCATCCGCCGCCAGGGCGTTGTTCAGCCACAGCGTCAGGCAATCGACCAGGATCACCGTGCCCAGCGCATCCTGCGCGGCAATCGTCGCCGCCAGCTCGAGCGGCGCTTCGACCGTTTGCCAGCGAGCATCGCGATACGCGCGATGGTGCGCGATGCGTTCCGCCATGGCCAGATCGTGCGCCTGGCCGGTCGCGATATAGATGAAGTGCTCGGCACTCGGTGTCGCCAGCGCCGTGCGTTCGGCGAACGCGCTCTTGCCGCTGCGCGCGCCGCCCAGAATCAAGTGGTGGCCCGACATGGCTTCAATCATGCAGCACCACCGGGGTGCCGGTCACCGGATGCGGGATGACATGGGTCTCGGCATCGAAGACCCGGGCCAGCGTGGCCTCGGTCACGACCTCGGCCGGTGTACCCCAGGCCACGGTAGTGCCCTCGGCCAGGGCCAACAGCCGGTCGGCGTGCGCGGCGGCCAGCGAGACATCGTGGCCGACGAAGACAATGGCGACTCCGGTGGCCGCGCACCGACGCAGGCTGCGCATGATCAGGCTCTGGTGGCCGATATCGAGCGAGGCGACCGGCTCGTCCAGCAACAGCAACCGCGCCGCCGCGTCCTCCGCCGACCCGATCTGCGCCAGTACGCGGGCAAGCTGGACGCGCTGCTTCTCGCCGCCGGACAGGCGCGTATAGGCACGCGGGATGAGGTGCGCGATATCCGTGGCCTTGGCGACGGCATCGATTACCGCGGCATCCGCCGCGCGGCCGGTGGCGTGCGGGCTGCGGCCGAGCGCAATCACCTCGCGCACGGTGAATGGAAACGCCAGCGCGCTGGCCTGGGCCAGAAAGGCGATCCGCCGCGCGCGTTCGCGCCGGTCGAAGGCGCCCAGCGCGCGGCCGTCGAACGCCACCCGCCCGGCGGATGGCGCCAGATCGCCCACCAGCGCATGCAGCAGCGTCGACTTGCCGGCGCCGTTGGCCCCGATCACGGCCAGCATTTCGCCGGGCGCCACCGTAAACGACACGCCGGCGATGAGAACACGACCGCCACGCCGGATCGCCAGTTCTTCGACCGCCAGCGTCACAGCGCGTAATCCCGCGTGCCGCGCAGCAACACGATGAAAAACGGCGCGCCGAGCAGCGCGGTCAGCAGCCCCACCGGCAGTTCGGCCGGCGCGACCACCACCCGGGCCAGGGTATCGGCGGCCAGCAACAGCACCGCCCCGGCCAGGGCGGAGGCCGGCAACAACGTGCGATGATCCGGCCCGATCGCCAGCCGCACGATATGCGGCACGACCAGGCCGACAAAAGCGATCGCCCCGGCCAGGGCCACCGAAATACCGACGCCGAAGGCGACCAGCACGATCAACACGGTCTTGGTCCGGTCTACTGCGAAACCCAGGTGACGGGCCTCGGATTCGCCCAGCAACAATGCGTTCAAGGCCCTCGCCCGGGCCGGCAGGCCGGCCAGCACGGCCGCGGCGGCGACCGCGATCAGGCCCACGCGCGGCCAGTTGGCGCCTTCCAGCCCGCCCATCTGCCACAGGCTGATGCGCCGCAGCATGTCGTTGCTGGCATAGAACTCCAGCAGCGAGGTGAGCGAACCGGCCAGCGCGGATATCGCGATGCCGGCCAGCAGCATGGTGGCCACCGATGTGCCGCTGGCCCGGGTGGCCAGCACATAGACCAGCACCACCGCCGCCGCGCCGCCCGCGAACGCGGCCAGTGCCACCAGCGACAGCCCGGCAAAACCGGCCAGCGCGCCGCCGAACACAATCGCGAGGCTGGCTCCGGCCGAAGCCCCGGCGGTGACACCGATCAATGAGGGATCGGCCAGCGGATTGCGGAACAACCCCTGCATGGCCGCACCCGAAATTGCCAGGATCGCGCCGACCAGCGCGGTCAGCAGCGCCCGCGGCAGGCGGATCGCGTTCACGATGAGCGCGGTCTGATCGACGCGATCATGAAAATGGAAAAGTGCGGCCACAACCTGGCCGATCGGCAGCCGCACCGCGCCAAAGGCGAGCTCGGCCATAAAAGCCGCCGCCAGCAACACGCCCAGCATGACGATAAGCAGGCGCGGCTTCATGGCAGGGCTTCCAGATCGATCGCCGCCTCGACCGCATCCGCCAAGCGTTCCAGGCTGGCCTCGCGGCGCTCGGCCTGATCGACGGCACCGGCCGCGTCGAGCCCGGCCCAGGCCAGGATCGCGTCGCAGCCGGCGCCGGTATCGAACAGGCCGTGCAGATAGGTGCCGGCGATCTGGCCGTCGGCCGAAAGCGCGCCGTCCGGGCCGTCATCGAGCTGGAGAAACGGCCGTGCCAGCGCAGCCCCCGAGGTTACGCCGCAGTGGATGCGATAGCCGGCGACCGCGCCACCGCCAGCCAGCACGCCGGTCACATTCTGCAGGTGCTTGTTCGTATCCAGCCGCGTCGTGAAGTCGAACAGGCCGAGGCCGTCCGTCGTCCCCGATCGATCCTCGACGCCGTCCGGATCGGCGATTTCGTGGCCCAGCATCTGATAACCGCCGCAAATGCCGAGCAGCTTGCCGCCATAGCGCAGGTGGCGCTTGATGCGATCCGCCCAGCCGGCGTTGACCAGCCAGGCGCAGTCGGCACGGGTATTCTTGGAGCCGGCCAGCACGATCAGATCGGCCGGGCCCGGGGTATCGCCGGGGCCGACGAACTGCAGATCGACCCGCGGATGGGCGCGCAGGGCATCGAAATCGGTGTGGTTGCTGATTCGAGGGGTAACCGGCACCTGTACTACGAGCGCATCGGCGGCGGTCGTCTGCCCGGTATCGATCGCGTCCTCGGCGTCCAGATGCAGGCCCGTCAGGTAGGGCAAAACGCCGAACACCGGCTTGCCGGTACGCGCTTCCAGCCAATCCAGCCCCGGCTGCAGCAGACCGATATCGCCGCGAAAGCGATTGATCACGAAACCCGCGACGCGTTCGCGTTCGGACGGCGACAGCAACGCCAGCGTACCCACGATTTGGGCGAACACGCCGCCCTTGTCGATGTCGGCGACCAGAATCACCGGGCAATCCACGGCCTCGGCGAAGCCCATGTTGGCGATATCGCCTTCGCGCAGGTTGATCTCGGCCGGGCTGCCGGCGCCCTCGACCAGCACACGCGGGTAGGCAGCAGCCAGTCTCGCATGCGAGGCGCGCACCGCCGCCATCGCCTGTGGCTTGTAGCCGTGATAGCAGCCAGCATCCATCGTGCCGATGGCATGGCCGTGGATGATGACCTGGGCGCCGATGTCGCTGGCGGGCTTGAGCAGCACCGGGTTCATGTCGGTAGTGGCCGCCACGCGCGCGGCCTGTGCCTGCAGGTATTGCGAGCGGCCGATCTCGCCGCCATCGACCGTCACCGCGCTGTTGAGCGCCATGTTCTGCGGCTTGAACGGGACCACGGCCACGCCGCGCCGGGCATACGCCCGCGCCAGCCCGGCCACCAGCGTCGACTTGCCGGCGTCCGAGGTCGTGCCCTGGATCATCAGCGTCCTTGCTGTCATGGGTGGCCGTTCTTCACGTCATTCATCCCCGGATTTCACGGATTGCACAGATGGGTTGCAGACGGTTTTCGGTTTAAAGACAGCTCAAAATACTCGACTTCGTTGTTTGAGAACCTGTCCGCAGATCGACGCAGATGCACGCAGATCGGAAAGCAGATGATTCCGCCGACACAGATTAGCCGTGATGTCGATTGCAGCTCTTTACCTACGGACATATTCGAGGCTTCGTTCTTCAAGTCATTCATCCGCAGATTGCACGGATTTCACAGATTAACTGCAGGCGGCTTTCAGGCATGAGGATAGCTGAGAATATTCCGCTTCGTTCTTTGATAACCTGTCCGCAGATCGATGCAGATGCACGCCGATCAAAAAGCAGATGACTCCTCTGATGCCGTTAAATCGGCATCGATTGCAACCTCGCTGCCATGATCCAGGCGCTTCCATACGTTTCTTGAATCTGCGTAATCTGTGAAATCTGCGGATAACCGCCTTGTAAAAACCGTATTGAGATCTGCGTAGATCGACGTCGATCTGCGGACAGGTTTATCGAACAGCTCGCAACGCCAATTAATTCCGGGCGTTTTCCGCTTGCAGGCAGTCCAAAATATTCGGCTTCGTTCTTTGACAGTCTGTCCGCAGATCGACGCGGATGCACGCAGATCAAAAAGCAAATGACGCGTCCGATGCTGTTAAATCGGCATCGATTGCAACCTCGCTGCCATGATCCAGGCGCTTCCATACGTTTCTTGAATCTGCGTAATCTGTGAAATCTGCGGATAACTACCTTGTGAAAACCGTATTGAGATCCGCGTAGATCGGCGTCGATCTGCGGACAGGTTTATCGAACAGCTCGCAACACCAATTAATTCCGGGCGTTTTTCCGCTTGCAGACAGTCCAAAATATTCGGCTTTGTTCTTTGACAGCCTGTCCGCAGATCGATGCAGATGCACGCCGATCAAAAAGCAGATGACGGGTCCGATGCTGTTAAATCGGCATCGATTGCAACCTCGCTGCCATGATCTAGGCGCTTCCATACGTTTCTTGAATCTGCGTAATCTGTGAAATCTGCGGATAACCGCCTTGTAAAAACCGTATTGAGATCTGCGTAGATCGACGTCGATCTGCGGACAGATTCATCGAAAACCGAATCGAAGCGGGGTCAGTAATCCACCCCGGCACGGGCCTTGATGCCGGCCTTGAAGGCGTGCTTGACGTTGTCGACCTCGGACACCGTATCGGCCAGTTCGCGCAGGCCCGAGCCGCCGCCGCGGCCGGTGACGATCACTGACTGCTCGACCGGGCGGTTGGCGATGGCGTTCAGTACGCGCTCTTCGTCCAGGTACTTGTAGCCGAGCATATAGGTCAGTTCGTCGATGACGACCAGATCGTAGGCCGGGTCCTGCAACATCGGCTCGACCTGGGCCCAGGTGCGCTCGGCGGCTTCGATATCGCCCGAGCGATCCTGGGTGTTCCACGTGAATCCCGTGCCCATCTGGTAAAAATCCACCTGCGGGCAGTGATCGCGCAGATAGATCTCCTCGCCGGAGAGTTGCACGCCCTTGATGAACTGCACCACGCCGATCTTCTGGCCGTAGCCGAGTGCACGCATCACCATGCCGAAGGCCGAGGACGACTTGCCCTTGCCCTTGCCGGTAATGAACACGAACACGCCGCGCTCGATATCCGCGGCCTGGATGCCCGCGTCGACTTTTTCCTTGTGCTTCTGCATCGTCGCCTTGTGGCGGGCGTCGCTTTTCGATTCGCTCATGACATGGCCTTTGCTGGCTCAGATATGGCCCGGGCTATAGCTGACGGTGACATAAACCGCCCGCCCGGGTTGGTTGTAGAAGTCGATGGTCTGGTAATGACGATCGAACATGTTGGATAGCTTGGCCTGAACTTTCCACGCCTCGGTCACCCGCATTTCGCCTGTCAGACCGAACAGTGCGTAACCACCGAGCCTGTCGGTGTTGGCCGGACCGTTGTAGCGCGACCCGACCAGCTTGGCACTGGCGCCGGCGGCGAACCGCGCGAACAGATCGCGGTCGACGTGCAGCGAAGCCGAGTAGTTCGGGCGGCGTGCCAGATCGTTGCCGTGGTTCGGCCCGCGCCCGCGGTTCTCGGCGTCCAGCCAGTCGGCATTCGCGCCGATACGCCAGCGGCCGATATAGGCCGTCACCTCGCCCTCCACGCCGCGGATGCGCGCCGAACTCACGTTGCGTGGCGTGTAGTTGGCGTCCAGCGTGATCTCGTCGTTGATATCGGTCTGGTAGGCATGGATCGCCCAGTGGCCCCAGCCCGGCGTGGCCTTGAGGCCGATTTCGCCCGTGCGCGATTTCTCCGGCTTGAGATCCGGGTTGGACGCCGGCGGAAAACCCGGCGTGTCCGGATAGTAGAGATCGTTGAAAGTCGGTGCGTTAAAGGCGTTGCCGTAGGCGGCGGTCAGCGTATAGGTCTTGTTGACGTGATAGCCGTAGGTGATCGAGCCGGTGGCATGATTGCCATAGGCCTGGTTGTCGTCATCCCGGGCGGCCAGATCGATCTCGTGGGCGCCGAAGCGGCCCTGGTACTCGCCGAACACGCCGGTGTTGTCGCGCTTGTTCTGCTTGTAGTCGGCCGAACTGGTCACCGCGTCCCGGCGATAATCGATCCCGACGGTGGCACTCTGCTGTCTGGCGAGCGCGAAATCGTTCTGCCAGCTGACGCTATCGCGGCGCGTGTCGAAACGGCTGACATAATCGCCGTCGAAATAGTTTTTCGACCGATCGCGACTGCGCGACAGACGCAGCTTGGCATCCCAGAAATCGGTCAGCGGCGCATCCACGCCCAGGCCATAGACTGCCTGCACCGAATGCGACTGGTTGGTCGTAGGGCCATCGTATTCGACATGACCATCGGACCGAAGATAGTGACCGTTCACCGACCAGTCGTTGTCGAATGTATAACCGACGTTCGCCGAACCGTCCGCGCGGTGGTAGCCATCGCGGTCGGGCTGATTGGCGTAACAGCCGGCGCCCCCCTTGGGCGAGCTGAATGGCCGGCCGGTACAGGCATTGAAGCCGCCGGTATATTCGCCCGAGACGCTCAGGTTGTAGTACAGGCGTTTCGTCGCCCCCGAAACGCCGCCTTGGCCTTTCCAGGTGTCGTAGCTGCCGCCGGTGACCGAGAAATACGGCGTGGGCCCGCGGCCCTTGGCCCCCTTGCCGTCGCGGGTGAAGATCTGGATCACGCCGCCGACCGCATCGGCACCGTACAGCGACGAACGCGGCCCACGCACGATCTCGATGCGCTGAATCTGGGAGACCGGGAAATCCTGGATCGCGGCCTGGCCGTTGGTGGCCGAGCCCCAGCGCACACCGTCGACCAGCACCACCACCTGATTGGCATCGGTGCCGCGCAGGTGAATGGATGTGGCCTTGCCGGGTCCGCCGTTGTTGGCGATCGACAGACTCGGCGTATCGCCGAGCAGTTCGGCCAGACTCTGGGCCTGACTGCGCTCGATGTCGGCCCGGGTAATGACCGTGGTGGCGGCCAGCGTACTGTTCCGGGATTGCGGCGTGCGCGTGGCGGTCACCACCACCGGGTTCAAATCGGTGGTCGCGGCCGGCGGCGGCGACGCCCCCCAGGCAGACGATACCCCGAGCAGGGCCGCAAATGCGGGCCCGGTGCGAAACTGCATTGTCGTCGTCTCGATCGGCGGGCACGCCCGTCCGCGTGCCGAAGTCGCTGACCATCGCCGGGCAAGACGAACGGACCGCGCGCGAACACGCGCCGGCACCGATCGCGTGTGGCGACGATCCCCTGTGCCAGGCCGGTCTCCGGACTTGCAGTCAGACCCATGTCTGCGCGCGGCCTTCCCGAGGCGAGGTGTTCGCCTCAGTGGCTGGAATGCGCGACACCGTGGATTATCACACGGCGCTGCCTACCGTTGCGGGGGCAGTGTCGGCCTGGCGCTTGCGCGCGCACCGACTTCCCGTTTCACCGCATCCGTGGATGCGACACCTGTCACGTCGACGATGCTAGGCAGCCCCCGAGACGCCGTCAAGCCGGGCCTGGCGCCGGCAACGCGCCCGATCGGCCCGCGGCCCGCACGCGGCCAGAGCTCGTGGGTTTTTCGCTTATCCGGATAAGCGGATATACTACGACCCCTATTCGCGAGCTGCAGGGTGATATGAGCGATACGCGACACGCCATCGAACGCGTTCTGGCCGACCGGATTCTGGTGATCGACGGCGCCATGGGCACCATGATCCAGAATTACGGCCCGTCCGAGGCCGAATACCGCGGCGAGCGCTTCGCCGACTGGGCCTCCGATCTGCAGGGCAACAACGACCTGCTGACGCTGACCTATCCGGATCTGATCCGGGGCATCCACCGGCAGTATGCCGAGGCCGGGGCCCATATCATTACGACCAACACGTTCTCTTCGACCACGATCGCCCAGGCCGACTACCACATGGAAGACCTGGCGGTGGAGCTCAACGTCGAGGCCGCCAAACTCGCCCGCGAGGTAGTCGAGGAATTCCAGAGCGACGCGCAGCCGATGTACGTGGCCGGCGTGATCGGGCCGACCAATCGCACTGCCTCCATCTCGCCGGACGTCAACGATCCCGGCAAGCGCAACACCGATTTCGTCGAACTGGCCACCGCCTACGGCCAGGCCGCCGAGGCCCTGCTCGAAGGCGGCGTCGACATCATTCTGATGGAGACCATCTTCGACACCCTCAACGCCAAGGCGGCGATCTATGCCGTGCGCAGGCTCATGCGCGAGCGCGGTATCGACGTGCCGCTGATGATTTCCGGCACCATCACCGATGCCTCGGGTCGGACTCTGTCCGGTCAGACCACCGAGGCGTTCTACAACTCGGTGGCCCACGGCCGGCCGCTCACCATGGGGCTGAACTGCGCGCTTGGCCCGGACGCGCTGCGCCAGTACGTCGCCGAGCTGTCGCGCATCGCGCCCTGCTACACCCACGCCTATCCCAACGCCGGCCTGCCCAACGAATTCGGCGAATACGACCTGCAACCGGACGAAATGGCCGAGCACATCGGCGAATGGGCCGAATCGGGCCTGCTCAACATGGCCGGCGGCTGCTGCGGCTCGACCCCGGAGCATATCGGCGCCATCGCAAGCGCCGTGGCCGGCAAAGCCCCGCGCCGCCGGCCCGAGATCAAGCGGGCCATGCGCCTGTCCGGCCTGGAGCCATTCACCGCTTCGGCCTGAAGATATTTTTCCGCAGATCAACGCAGATCGACGCAGATGAAGAGCGAGGGGCAGGACGAGCAGACATATCCGATACTCGGGGCTGCATTCGAGGTCCATCGCTACTTGCGTAACGGTTTTCTGGAGAGCGTCTATCACGACGCCCTGGCGATCGAACTGACCGAGCGCGGCGTGCCGTACGTTCGCGAACCCTTGCTCGACGTTCAGTACAAGGGACGCCCGCTGCAAAGCCAGTTCCGGGCGGACTTCATCTGCTTTGAAAGCGTGATCCTGGAACTCAAGGCCCTATCCCGGCTAACGCCGCAACACGAGGCCCAGGTCATCAACTATCTGAAGACCACCGGCATCGAGCGCGGTCTGCTGCTGAACTTCGGCACGCCCGAATTACAGCACCGGCGACTGATCCGAAGTCATCGCCCGGGTTAACCATTCATCCTATCTGCGTTGATCTGCGTCGATCTGCGGACAAAACAGAGGTTTCAATGACGTCAGCAACCAACTTCATCAACATCGGCGAGCGCACGAATGTGACCGGCAGCAAGCGGTTCATGCGCCTGATCAAGGAAGAGGATTACGACACCGCGCTGGAGGTCGCCCGCGACCAGGTCGAAAACGGCGCCCAGGTGATCGACGTCAACATGGACGAGGGCATGCTCGACTCGGCCGCGGCCATGCGCAAGTTCCTCAACCTGATCGCCGGCGAGCCGGATATCGCCCGCGTGCCGATCATGATCGACTCCTCGAAGTGGGAGGTCATCGAAGCCGGGCTGCAGTGCATCCAGGGCAAGGGGATGGTCAATTCGATCTCGCTCAAGGAAGGCGAGGAGAAGTTTCTCGAACAGGCCCAGGCGTGTCTGGACTATGGCGCGGCCGTGGTGGTGATGGCCTTCGACGAGAACGGCCAGGCCGACACCGAGGATCGCAAGGTCGAGATCGCCCAGCGTGCGTACAAGATGTTGGTCGAGGAGCTCGACTTCCCGCCCGAGGACATCATCTTCGATCTCAACATCTTCGCCATTGCCACCGGCATCGAGGAACACAACAACTACGCCGTCGATTTCATCAATGCCACGAAACGGGTGCGCGAGTCCTGCCCCGGCTGCCATGTCTCGGGCGGGCTGTCGAACGTGTCGTTTTCGTTTCGCGGCAACGAGCGGGTGCGCCAGGCCATGCACTCGGTGTTTCTCTACCACGCCATTCCGGCGGGCCTGGACATGGCGATCGTCAACGCCGGCCAGCTCGAAATCTACGACAATATCCCCGAAGAGCTGCGCGAGGCCTGCGAGGACGTCGTCCTCAACCGCCGCGACGATGCCACCGAGCGCCTGCTGGATCTGGCCGAGCAGTACAAGGGTGGCGGCAAGAAAGCGGCATCCAAGGAGGATCTCGCCTGGCGCGAATGGGAGGTCACCAAACGCCTGGAACACGCCTTGGTGAAAGGCATCGACACCTATGCCGTCGAGGACACCGAGGAGGCCCGGCAGAACGCCGACAAGCCACTGGAGGTGATCGAAGGCCCGCTGATGGACGGCATGAACGTGGTCGGCGACCTGTTCGGCGCCGGCAAGATGTTCCTGCCACAGGTGGTGAAATCCGCCCGCGTGATGAAAAAGGCGGTGGCACATCTGATCCCCTACATCGAGGAGGAAAAAGCCCGATCCGGCGACGCCTCGAAAAACAACGGCACCATCATCATGGCGACCGTCAAGGGCGACGTGCACGACATCGGCAAGAACATCGTCGGCGTGGTACTCCAGTGCAACAACTTCGAGGTGATCGATCTCGGCGTGATGGTGCCGATGAACGACATCCTCGACGCCGCCGAAAAACACAACGCCGACGTCATCGGCCTGTCCGGCCTGATCACGCCGTCGCTGGACGAAATGGTGAATGTCGCGGCCGAAATGCAACGCCGCGGCATGACGACGCCGCTGCTGATCGGCGGCGCGACCACCTCGCGCGCCCACACCGCGGTCAAGATCGACCCCGCCTACGAGGGTGCGGTGATGTGGGTGAAGGACGCCTCCCGCTCGGTGCCGGTGGCCTCGCGCATGGTCGGCAAGGAATCGCGCGAGAAACTGGTCGCCGAGTTGAAGGAAGACTACGACAAGATGCGCGAGCGGCATGCCGCCAAGCGCCAGACCAAGTTCCTGTCACTCGATGCCGCACGCGCCAACCGCGTCCAACTCGACTGGTCGGCCTACACGCCGCCCGCCCCGAAACTCCCGGGCGAGACGAAATACGCCAAGCGCCAGCCGCTGCCGCATGCCAACGACACGACCGACGGCGCCCACGACGACGTATCGGGTCTGTATGAATTCGACGACTTCCCGATCGAGGAATTGATCGAATACATCGACTGGACGCCGTTCTTTCTGTCCTGGGAGATGAAGGGTCGCTACCCCGACATCCTCAACGATCCGAACAAGGGCAAGGAAGCGCGCAAACTGTTCGACGACGCCCAGGCCATGCTCCAGCAGATCGTCGACGAGAAGTGGCTGACCGCGCGCGGCGTGGTCGGGATTTTCCCCGCGCGTACCGCCGGGAACCTGGACGATATCGAAGTGCTGTCTGACGACCGCTCCGAAGTGGTCTCGGTGGTGCACCAGCTGCGCCAGCAGGCCGAGCATCGCCGTGGCGTGCCCAATCGCAGCCTGGCCGACTTCGTCGCCCCGCACGACGCCGGCGTCGACGACTGGATCGGCGGCTTCGCCGTCACCACCGGCCTTGGCTCATCGGCAAAGGTCGAACAGTTCAAGGCCCAGCACGACGATTACAACGCCATCCTGGTCGAGGCCCTGGCCGACCGGCTGGCCGAGGCCTTCGCCGAATGGATGCACCGCCACGTGCGCACCGAAATCTGGGGCTACCAGCCGGATGAGAATCTGGACAACGCCGAACTCATCGGCGAGAAATACGCCGGCATCCGCCCGGCGCCGGGCTATCCGGCCTGCCCCGAGCACACCGGCAAGGACACACTCTGGGAACTGCTGGACGTGGAAACCCACACCGGCATCACGCTCACCGAATCCCGCGCCATGTGGCCGGGCGCGGCCGTGTCCGGCTGGTATTTCGCGCATCCGGAATCGCGCTATTTCGTGGTCGGCCGCGTGGCCAGGGACCAGGTCCGCGACTATGCCGAGCGCAAGGGCTGGGACGTCGAGACCGCCGAGAAATGGCTGGGCCCGAATCTCGGCTACGAGCCCGAAGCCTGAGAGTGAGTTTCAAAACCCTTGTTTAAGGCCTTTATCCACAGATTACGCAGATTGCACAGATTGGAATAAAGAGAGCGGGCACCGGTGCGTATCCCGAATGCGGCGGCAACAACGGCAGGCATTGATGCCACGCACCGCGCGCCCTAATAATCTGCGAAATCCGTGTAATCTGCGGATAGTTCTCGAAAGCGAAGTCAATAGGCCGGCCATTCGCGGCGGGCTCGCGGATTCACGTAAAGCCTTCGTATGCGATGTTCGGGCCGACTCCGTGGCCGGTGAGCGCCTCAAATCCGCTATGCCGCCAAACGATAACCGCATCGGCGTTGATCTGCGGACTGTTTTTCTTCGCGAAAACGCAGCCCGAAAGCCTGGCGGCGCCTGCTGCCACGGCGTGTCCGTCTTCAAGTTTTCAAATGGACTCTTAGGGTTACCGGCCTGCCGCGCGGACGGCGGGCCGTCGTTCGGTGCGCGGCTTGACGAGCCGGCCCCGTCAGCCCGCGGCCTGCACGCGCGACGGCTCGGCCAGCAGCATGGCGGCCAGATCGCGCAGCCGCACCACCGACAGGAACTGCTGCTGCGCGCCGACGCCGACCCGGACCAGGCGTTTGCAGCCCACCAGACCGTCGCCGTCGGAGCGCGGCCCGGCGCGGTGCTCGTGATACGACGCTGCCGGCGCCTCGATATAGGCGATGGCCTCGACGCTGTCCACGACAAAACCGACCGCGCCGTCATCGGCGGTGACGATCAGCACCCGGCCGGCCTCGGCCGTCGTCGGGGTGCCGCGCCACAACAACGCCCGCAAATCGGCCAGCATGACCGTGCGTCCGCCGTGCACGAAGCGCGCCTGAAACGGCCCGCCCACCGGACAGGGCATGGTTTCCGACGGATAAGCAGTCACCGCATCGATATCTTCCACCGCGGCCGAGAGCTTGCCCGCCGCGGTGAAGTGCATGTAGGCAAAACGGGTCCAGGCTTCGCCGGCGCCTGCGGCATCGGCGCCGTTCACCGCCTTGGCGCGAACGGCCGTGCCCTGGGCGAGCGCCGCATACGCCGCGACCGCGTCGTTGGCCGCGAGCTGCGCATGATCGAGCAGCAACAACGGGCCCAGCGCTTCGTCCTCGAGGAGCGCGGCGACATGATTGTGGATGCGATCCGAGTCCGTGGCGGTCCGCCGCCGGGTTTCGTCGCAGGCAACAATGCCCAGCGCCTCGTCGACCGCCAGTGCCAGCCAGCCGCAACCGAGCTCGACCACGACCACCAGGCCCTCACTGCCGACCGAGCGGGGCCGGCCGACCAGGGCGGCCGGATCGAGCAGGGCCAGCCGCCGGCCCCGCCAGTCGACATGACCGACGTAGGCGCGGGCGCCGATGGCCGGTTCGATCACCGTGCCGCGGCGGGTGATTTCGTGCACCACCGACAGCGCCAGCGCCACGCGCAGCTCGCCGCAGCGCAGAGCAAGCGCCCGCACCTCACCGCCCGCCGCCCGGGCCGTCGCCGGCTCTCCGCTGCCAGCCGCGGCCCCCTGTTGAACCTGTAGCAGATTCTCAAGCGCGAATACGGCGTCCAGATCCAGCACATACACCGCCTCGCCGCCGTCGCGCGCGAACATGCGGGGCACCAGCCCCCCGTGCGACCGGGTCACACTGTGGCAGTCGGCGGCGGCGATCCCCAGCACTTGCCCGACCCCGTCGACGGCGAAGCCGAACACCTGGCCATCGCGGGCGACGATGGCCACCAGGCGCCGGGCCGGCGCCTGATCGCCGCCGAGGCCCAGCAGTTGCGCGAAATCGATGACCGGTACCGGCGCGCCGCGCAGCACGAAGCTCCCGAGCGACCAGGCCGGTGCCTGCGGCACTGGCGCCAACCGTTCCGGCAGCGGGACCACCTCCTGCAACGCATCGCTTTCCAACGCGACCTCGGTCCCCGCCAGAACGAGGGTGGCCAGACTCAGCGCACTCATTACGCGGCCGCCGACTGCGACTCGCGCCCGCCGCTGGCGCTATCGGTCAGGGCGCTGATGAGCTCCACCACGTGCTGCGCGGTCTCCAGCTGCGACTCCGTGGCGCCGGCGATGTCCTCGACCGCCTGGGTGGTCGAGACCACGCCTTCGCTGATCCGACCGAAGGCATCACGTGCCTTGTCGGCGACCTGCGCGCCGCTGTCGATGCGGCGCTGCGACTCGGCAATAAGGCGATTGATCTGGCGTGTTGCATCGGCCGATTTCTCCGCCAGCTTGCGCACTTCGTCGGCCACCACCGAAAACCCCAGCCCGTGCTCGCCGGCCCGCGCGGCCTCGATTGCCGCGTTAAAAGCCAGCAGGTTGGTCTGCGAGGCGATCTCGCCGATCACGCCGACGATTTCGGCGATGTCCTCCGAGGACTTGCGAATCGCCTGCATCGCCTCGGTCGAGTCGCCAATCGCCCGGCTGCCGCTTTCCGCCTCGCCGCGGGTGGTTTGTGCCTGGCCCCGGGCATCGCGGGTATTGTCGACCACGGAACGGATGCTGCGATCCAGCTGGCGGATGGCGGCCGCCATGGCATCGGCCTGCTCGCCGATATGCGCCTCGCGCTCGACTTCCGGGGTGATATCGGTGGCGAACTTCACCACCTTGTACGGCTTGCCGTCGGCATCCAGCACCGGGTTGTAGGAGCCCTGGATCCAGACCTTCTGCCCGTGGCGGCCGATCCGCAGGAAGCGGTCGGTAAAGAACTCGCCGCCGCCGAGCGCATTCCAGAAATCGCGATAGGCGGCGCTGGTGACAAACGCGGGATCGCACAGCAAACGATGATGCTGACCGATCAACTCGTCCCGGCGATAGCCCATCAACGCCAGAAAATTGTCGTTGGCGGCCAGAATACTGCCGGACAGGTCGAACTCCACCACCGACTGCGAGCGCTCGATGGCATTGACCTTGCCCTGGAACTCGATGTTGCGGGCGCGGGATTCGGTGACGTCGGTGGCGAACTTGACCACCTTGTAGGGCTGCCCGTCGGCATCGAGAACCGGATTGTAGCTGGCCTGAATCCAGACTTCGTTCCCATCCCGGCCCACGCGCCGGAACTCGTCGACCATGAACTCGCCGGCCTTCAGCCGGGCCCAGAACTCGGCATAGGCGTCACTGCGCGCATAATCCGGCTCACAGAACATGCGGTGATGGCGACCGACGACTTCATCGAGCGAATAGCCCATCGCGGCGAGAAAATGCGCGTTGGCGGTCAACACCACGCCCTCGAGATCGAACTCGGCAATCGCCTGCGACCGATCGATGGCCTCGAGCTTGCTCTCGAATTCGGCGTTGCGCAGCTTATCCGCCGTGATGTCGGTCGCGAACTTGATCACTTTCTGCACACGCCCGTCGGCGCCGAGAATCGGGTTGTAGGTGGCACGCAGCCATACCGATCGCCCGTCCCGGGCCAGGCGCCTGTATTCGTTGCTGTCGTACTGGCCTTTCTGGCCGAGCTTGCGCCAGAACTCGGCGTACCGATGATCGGCAGCATCCTCGGGAGTGCAGAACAGGCGGTGATGCTCGCCCACCACTGCCTCGCGCTCATAGCCCATCAAATTCAGGAAATTCGTATTGGCGTCCAGAATCCGGCCATCGGGGGCGAATTCGATGATGGCCAGCGACCGATCCAGGGCATCGAGCACATCGGCACGGTGATTGTTTTCAACCTCTTCCGGGTTAGCGGGGCTAGGCGACATGATCTGGCTCCTGAAACGGGTGCTTTTTGGGCCGCACCCGCAAGTTATTGCTACCGCCGTATAACGGCGGGAGCGTTTCTTGCTTAATAGTTGATGACAATATTATTGCGACTTTCAGACTCGGCACCGAGCGTCGGGCCTGGGGCCGCACCGGGCGCATCGACCGTGCACACGCCGCGAACGGCGACGCCGCAAAAACAATCCGGGATCTACCGAGTTTCAAGAGTGCGGAAAAGACGGGGCGGCGAGCGCACAAGCCGGTCGGTTCCGGCGCCGGGCGCACATCGGTGGTCAGCGCATCGCCGCGTGACGTGCTAGTGGTGGTTCGGCGACAGCGTGATGACGTGTTTTGCCGGCGTATTCGCCGAGCCGGCGAACGGCAGGTCGAACAGGCCACCGATCTCGCCCGCGATCACGATCGTCACCAGCAGCGCCACGATGGGTACGAGAGTCGCCAGCACCAGCTCGCGCCAGGTGAGCGCGCTGTTGCCGGTCGCACGCCGCGCGAGCACATGCACGATGTAGAGCAGATTACCGGCCAGCGACAGCCCGACCGTCACCCAGAAATCCAGCGGCGGACTGACGCTGTAGGCCAGCGAACAGGCGACCAGCGCCGCCGCCATGCCGACCAGGCCGGCCCCCTCGCAGATCCAGTCGATGAGGTTCAATTGACGTGTCGTGGACATGGCGTGGTCAGGTCAAGCCGCCAAATGGCGGCGCCATGATAGCGCGGGGCGTCCGCAGGACCGAACGGGGCACGCGTCAGGTTCCGCCGACCGCCCACGCGCCGGAGTGCGTCCGCCACACCGTCGCGACCAGCCTGGCGAGCAGGAATACGGTCAGCCCGGTCCAGATGCCGAACAGCCCCCAGCCGAAGACATAGGACAGCCATATCAACGGCAGGAAGCCGAGCAGTGCCGCGCCCAGCGTGGTGGTCCGCAGGAAAGCCGTATCGCCGGCCCCGAGCAGCACGCCGTCGAGTGCGAACACGACCCCGGCCACGGGTTGCTGGACCACGAACAGCCACCAGGCATAGGGAATCTGGGCCAGCACGGCGGTATCGCTGGTAAACACATGCGGCAGCACCGGGTAGGCCGCTGCAAACACGCCGCCCAGCACAATACCCAGCGCCAGCGAATAGCCGGTGATGCGCCAGGCCACGCGCTGGGCGTCGGCGGTGCGATCGCCGCCCAGCGCCGCCCCGATCAGGGCCTGGGCGGCAATCGCCAGCGAGTCCAGGATCAACGACAGGAACGACCACAGCTCGTAGACGATCTGGTGCGCACCGGCGGCCGCGGCGGAGTGGCGCGCCGCCACCGCCGCCGCGGACAGAAAACAGATCTGGAACGAGGCGCTGCGCAGAATCAGGTCGCGGCCCAGCACCATCTGGGCGCGCATGACCGCCAGGCCCGGCCGGTGCATCGCGCGCTCGCGCAGCAATGCCATCACGAACAGCACGGCAGCAATGGTCTGGGCGAGCACGTTGGCGATCGCCGAACCCGCCAGGCCGAGGCCGACCGGATAGACCAGGATCGGGCAGGCGATGCCGGAGGCGATATTGGCCGCGAGCACGTAGCGCAGTGGCCGCACCGTATCCTGCACACCGCGCATCCAGCCATTGCCAGCCAGCGTGATCAGGATCGCCGGCGCGCCGAACAGCGCAATGCGCAGCCATTCGGCCGCGGCATTGGCGATCGGCGCCCGGCCGGCCAACAGCCAGGCCAGGTCGCGGGCAAAGATCTCGCCGAGTACAAACACCAGTACGCCCACCGCGATCGCCAGCCAGGTCGCCTGGCCACCCTCGGCCACGGCGTCGGCGCGCCGCCCGGCACCATAGAGCCGGGATGTCCGCGCCGTGGTGCCGTAGGACAAAAACGTCAACTGGCTGGTCAAGACGCTCAGCAGGGTGCCGCCGAGCGCGAGACCGGCCAGCGGCACCGCGCCGAGATGGCCCACCACGGCGGTGTCGACCAGCACGTAGAGCGGCTCGGCCGCCAGCACGCCGAGCGCAGGCAGGGCGAGGGCGAGGATGCGGCGCAGCGTGACATCGATATCGGCGTTCGGTTGAGCCATGACGAACAGCGCGTCGAAGCAGCCGTGCAGTGTGCCACAGCCGGTTCGTGACGCCGCCTCGGCAGTTGCCCGGATATCCCGGACGTGGCCGCCGGGCGATGATAGTCTGATAATCCGATGATGCGAGTGGCTGCTGGCATGGCCGACAACACGACGGAAGCGACCGCGATGAGCCGTTCGCGGCGCGAGGCCAGGGATCTGCGCGATTTCTGGCGCCGCTGCCTGATCGTGGCGGCGACCGCCATCGGCAGCATCGCCCTGCTCTGGTTCCTGTGGACGGTCGGCCACGCCGTGTTGCTGATTTTTTCGGCGTTTCTGGTCGCCGTCGCGCTCGACACCCTGGCGCGCATGGTGTCGAAAGTCACCGGGCTGGCCCGCCATCCGGCGGTGATCGCGGTGCTTACCATCATTGCGCTGCTGGCCGGGGCGGCCACCACGCTCGGCACCATGAACGTCGCCTCGCAGGCGCCGCGGCTGCAGAACCAGATCGCGCAGTCGATCGATGCGCTTCAGGCCAAGCTGCAGCATTATCAGATCGCGGCGCATCTGTTCGGTCAATCGCACAGCAGCGCCAGCGGCTCCAGCTCGGGCAATTCACTGGGCGAGCAGCTCACCAGTGAGCTATCGAGCGCGCTGTCGGTGACCATCACCTCGCTGACCGATCTGTTCGTGGTCCTGATCATCGGCATTTATCTGGCGCTCCGACCCAAGCTCTACTACAGCGGGCTGTTGCGGCTGTTTCCGCCGACGCGCCAGACCCGGGCCGACATGATCGCCCACGAGGCCACCGACGCCGTGCGGCGCTGGCTGACCGGGCGGGCCATCTCGATGAGTCTGGTCGGGCTCGGCAGCCTCGCCGGGCTGTGGGCGATCGGCATCCCGTTTCCCATGTCGCTGGCGTTGCTGGCCGGCCTGCTCACCTTCATCCCCTACCTGGGCGCGCTGGTATCGGCGATTCCGGCGCTGCTGATCGCCGGCATGCACGGCATCTGGCCGATGTTTTACGTCGGCGCGCTGTATCTGGCGCTGCACATCATCGAAGGCTATCTGCTCGCCCCGCTGATCCAGCGCCGCGCGGCCTCGATCGCACCGGCCTTTTTGTTGTCTGTGCAGGTGCTGGGCGGGGCCACTGCCGGCGTGCTGGGCATCGCGCTGGCGACCCCGATCGCGCTGGTAATCGCCGTGGTCATCCAGCTCAGCTATGTTCAGGACGTGATCGGCGAAGAGCCGCATCTGCCGGGTAATAAATCCGGCTAAGCGCCTATTCAGCCGAGGGCCCGTACTTGGCCTCGAGCTGCGCGTTGATTTCGCCGCCGACCAGCACGGTCAGCACGGTGACGTAGGTGAGCGTGAGCAGCAGAACCACGCCGGACAGCGAGCCATACAGCGTGGTATAGGAATCCGAGTAGGACAGGAACACCGAGAACACGCTTGAAGCGATAGTCCAGAAGGTGACCACCACACCGGCCCCCACGCGCACCCAGCGCCAGCGCGGCGGCCGACGATCCGGTCCCCAGCGATACAAGGCCGCCAACCCGAAAAACAGCACCAGTCCGCCCAAGGCCATGCCCACCGCGCGCAGACATTCGGCGATCCACAGCGAGGACCAGATCGATCGGGCGATCTCCGGCAGCCCGATCGCCAGCACCGACACGAACACCAGTCCGCAGATCACCGCCACCGCAAGGCCCAGCGAACGCAGCGCGTGCCGCCAGCTGAACTCCGGCCGCTCGCGATACGCGGCATGCAGGGCGAGCAGCAGCACACCGATACCCTGCTCAGCGCACCACAGCGCGATCAGGCCGCTGAACGTACCCGCCAGCCAAAGCGTCGACGTGCCCCGGCTCGCCAGCGTCTTCATCTGCCCGATCATGGAGACGACCACATCCGCGGGCACGAAACCGGACAGGGCGCGCATGTCGGCCACCACGCTGGCCGGATTGGCATACAGGCCATAGAAGGCCACGAACGCTGAGACCGCCGAAAAGATACCGAACAACGCCAGAAACGTGATCGCCGCGGCGTCGATGCTCACCTGATCGCGTCCCATGCCGCGCGCCACGCCGCGCAGGATCTCGATCCACCCCACCGCCGGAATCTCGCTCGGCCATTCCCGGCGCGGGGTGTCGCGGTCAGGCGACTTGCCCTGGCTCGGCATTCACGCCTCCGCAATACTGAACAATAGCGCCATGATGCCGCAGCGGACCACCGGCCCGCCAGAATATCGTCCTGCCCGGGCCGGGCTTACTGTCGCGCCCGCTCGCGCCGGGCCGACCCAGTGAACCGGAACAGCGCGAATACCACGATCGCGGCCGCGGTGAGCCCGAGAAACACGATCGGCATGTCGTAGACGCTGGACTGATGCAGTAGCGCCATCGTCATCGTGCCGAGCGCGGCCAGCAGCATGCGCATGAAGCCCAGCAGCGACGACGCCGCCCCGGCGATATCCTTGAACGGCGCCATGGCCTGGGCCGTCGACACCGGCATGATCAGGCCGATACCCGGAAAACACACCGCGACCGGCCCGAGATATTCCGCCAGATTGCCCTGCTTGCCAACGATGAACGCCACCGCCATCAAGGCCAGCGAGCCGATCAGCAATAATGCCAGCCCGGCACCGATGACCGTCGGATCCCGCAGCCGGCTGCTGGCCAGGGCACAGGCCCCGGCGCCGCCGGCAAAGCCGACGAGGACCACCAGCGCCACGATCACCACCGCGATACTGCCCAGGTGCAGCACGTTGATCACCAGATCCGGGGCGCCGATGAGCGCGCTGTAGACCACGCCGATGCACAAGCCGCTCAGCCCGGCGTGGAACAGAAAACCCTTGTTGACCAACGGCTTGCGATAGGCCTGCCAGAGCCCCGACCATTCCAGCGCGCGCGGATTGCGTTCGAAATTCGTCTCCGGCAGGAAGAACCAGACCAGCGCCCAGAGCGTCAGCGACAGCCCCAGCAGCACGGCGAAGTTCACGTGCCAGTTCATGGCGTGCGCAATCAGGCTCCCGACCACCGGGCCGACCGCCGGTGCCAGCGAGAACGCCGCGTTGAGCTTGGCGTAGATGCGCTCGCGCCGGCCTTTTTCGAAGGCATCGCGCACCATCGCCTTGGCCATCACGCCGCCGGCGCAGGCGCCGATGCCCTGGATCAGCCGGCCGCCGATCAGCGGCCAGATCGACACACTCACCAGGCACAGCAGCGCGCCCAGCGACAGGATGCCGGCGCCCACCAGCGCCACCGGCCGACGGCCGAAACGATCCGACAGGGGTCCGTAGCAGACCTCGCCGACGGCATCGCCGAACAGATACGCCGCCATGGTGAACTGCACCAGGCCGTAATCGGTCGACAACGCGTGGGCGATATCGGGCATCGCCGGGGTGTACTCGGTATCCCCGAACGGCCCGACCGCCATCATCAGGGCCAGAAGCGCCAGCGATGGCTGGGGTATGCGGCTGGACGACGCGGTCATGCGTGTTTCCCCGGCGCGTGCCCGGCGCCCCGGACGTGCGATCGCCAAACGCCGCACGCTAGCAACAGCGCCGGGCGCCGACTATCCGTACATTCTGGTAACAAGCGCGCCATAGCCCGGCGCGGCCCGCTTTAGCTCTCGGTCGCGATCATGACCTTGAGATGGCACGTCTTGTCGGCGGCACTGGCAAAGGCGGCTTCGGCATCATCGAACGCATGGGTGCCAGTGATCGCGCAGGCCAGGCGATCGTCTTCCAGCACCGCGGCCACGGCGCCCTCGAATTCGTCGACGAAGCGATAGCTGCCGTGCAGCTCGATCTCGCGCGTGAGCAAACGGTTCAGATCCACCCCGGCGGTCGGCAGAAACCCGACCTGCACGATGCGCGAGCCGGGCTCGACGCAGGCCATGGCCGTATTCAGCGCTGGCGCCGCCCCGGCCGCCTCGATCGCCACGTCGAAGGCCGGATCAGCAGCGATGGCTGCGATCGCGTCCTCGTCTGCGGCGTCCAGCACCGCCACATCGGCCAGATCGGCCACACGTTCGCGCGCAGCCGGCTGGATATCGGCCACGGTCACGCCCGCGGCGCCGGCACGCAGGGCGGCGATGGCGGTCAAGGCACCGATAGTGCCGCCGCCGGTAACCAACACCCGCGCCCCGGCCACCCCGGCCCGGTTCACGGCATGCGCGGCGACGGCGTACGGCTCGGCCAGCGCCGCGCGCGACAGATCGGCCTCATCGGGCAGCACGACGCACTGGCTGCGGTCAACCACCGGGCGCTCGGCGAAGCCGCCCTCGGTGTGCGGGCGACAGGCCGCGCTGCCCATGTAACGCATGGAAAAGCACAGATTCGTGCGGCCCGCCCGGCACATCCGGCAGACACCGCAGGACAGCGCCGGATTGACGGCCACCGGCGTGCCGATGGCGAGATCGGTGACATTCGGACCGGTTTCCACAACCCGTCCGGACAGTTCGTGGCCCAGCACCATGGGATCGCGCAGGATCGAATTGCCGGCCCGGCCCTCGGCGAAATAATGCAGGTCGGAGCCGCAGATACCGCCGTAGGCCAGGGCCAGGCGCACCTCTCGGGCGCCCAGCTTGCGCTCGGGCACCGGGTCGAGGCGCAGATCGCCGACGCCATGAATCACGCAGGCAAGCATGTCGATCTCCTCGTTTTTCGCGGACAGTCATCATGCCAGCACAGGACACCTAGCGCCTGGTGCCGTTTCGTGCGAGCGCCGCGTTGGCGACCGCAAATCGTGTGATGTACGCGGCGTCCGCATATGTTTGTATATTCGAATACAACATCCGTAGCCAGGGCGGCTTCGATATGGCGCGCAATGTATTGATAACCGGCGGCAACAGCGGCATCGGCCGCGAAATGGCAGCCACGCTGGCCGCTCGTGGCGATCACGTGATCATCGCCTCGCGCGATCTGGCCAAATCGCAGGCCGCGGCCAGCGCGATCCGCGAGGCGCATCCCGCGGCCCGGATCGAGGCGATGGCGCTGGATCTGGGCGATTTCGCCGACATCGACCGCTTCGCCGAACAACTGCGCCAGCGCATGCCGACCATCGACGTTCTGATTCTCAACGCCGGGCTGTACACCCAGGGCACGCGCTCGTTGCCGAACGGGCTGGAAGCCATGATCGGCATCATGCATTTCGGCCATTTTCGGCTGGTGCAGCGGCTGCGCGAGGCGGTCGTGGCCGCGCCCGCCGGGCGGATCGTGATCACCGCGTCGCTGGCGCACCGGCTGGGCCGGCTGCGCTTCGAGACCTTCGACGCGCCGCGCAGGCATTGGGCAGCGGTGCTGGCCTATGGCCAGGCGAAGCTCGCCAACATCCTGTTCACGCGCGAACTGGCGCGCCGATTGGCGGATACGCGGGTCACGGTCAACTGCTTCCATCCCGGCGCGGTCGCCACCGGGCTCTGGCGCGAACTGCCGACGCCGATCCAGCGCCTGCTCGGGCCTGTGCTGATCGGCCCGGCCGAAGGGGCGGATACCGGCATCTGGCTGGCGACCGCCGAACAAGCGGGCGATACCAGCGGCGAATACTTCGTCAAGCGCCGCCCGGCGCGAACCACGGCCGCCGCCCGCGATATGGACCTGGCCGCCGCGCTCTGGCGGGAAAGCGAAGCGCGCATGACCTGACGTATGGGTGCGGTTTACCCGCGGCCTGAGCACGGGCGCGACATGCCACCGCGTCGACCCGCGGGCGTCGTGCCCGGCTCGATATCGCAGTGTTATCGTAAGCGCATGCCAGTCGAGACGGCGACCGTGATCCGGACCCGCTGTCGAACCGGCTTGCCGGCACATGCGCCGGCACCATTGCCGCCAGAAAGCTCGTGCCCCTGTCAATCACGGCCTGTGGCGCCCGACGGCCGCCAGTCAGCGGCGCGGTGGGGATGGTTATCGGCAACAACCCTGGTTGAGCGGCACGGCGCGATCGCGGCGACCAATCCGCGGCGTCGGATGCGACAGGGCCGGCCCGGGCGACGACGTTGAATAACCGGCCCGCGATGCCTATCTCGTCGACACAGGACTCAGGAGCACGACCGCATGGCCGCCGATCAACTGCAACGTTTTCTCTTCGACGGCACCGCCGTTCGCGGCGAGATAGCCCAACTGGAATCGACCTACCACGAGGCACTCGCCAACCACGATTATCCGGAGCCCATCCAGCGCCTGCTGGGCGAGTTGCTGGCGGCCTGCGCCTTGCTGACCGCGACGATCAAGCTCGACGGCACCCTCGGCATCGAGATCCGCGGCAACGGCGCGGTCAGTCTGTTGATGGCCGAATCCAATCCGGGCAACCACGAACGCGCGCAGCGCCTGCGCGGCATCGCGCGTTTCGACCCCGACGCCGTGGCCGCCCTCGCCGACACCTCGCTGCACGGATTGCTCGGCGACGGCAAGGTGGTGATCACGCTCGACCCGCGCGAAGGACGGCGCTACCAGGGCATTGTGGCCCTCGACCAGCCGAGCATCGCCGGCTGCGTGGAAACCTACTTCGCACAGTCCGAACAACTGCCGACCCGGCTCTGGCTCGCGGCCGACGATCAGGGCGCGGCCGGTCTGCTGCTGCAGAAGTTGCCGGCTGAATCGATCTCGCTGGCCGCGGATGCCGATCTGGATGCCTGGGACCGGCTCAATCATCTCGCCGCCACAATCACCGACGACGAACTCACGGGCCTGGATGCCCGCGACGTGCTGTATCGCCTGTTCCACGAGGAACAACCGCGGCTGTTCGACCCGGCGCCGGTGATGTTCGCCTGCACCTGCTCGCGCGAGCGCTTCGGCGTCGCCCTGCACCAGCTCGGCGCCGATGAATTGCGCGGCCTGATCAAAGAACGCGGCGAGATCGAGACCCAGTGCCACTTCTGCAACACTACCTATGTGTTCAGCCCGGCCGACGTCGAGGCCCTGATCGACAATCCGGACGCGCCCTCGCCGACCATGCACTGAGCGCGCCCGGATCGCAGCCCCGGGGCAGGGCTTGCGCGCCCCACAGCCACGGGCGTCGAAGCCCATCGGCCACGGTTTCGCGCTCGGGCCGCCGCGCAAATCGCCGCCGGGCGCGGCCGGCGGCGGCAACGCGGTGCATAATAGGTTGTCGGCGCCCGGGATGACGCGTCGATTGCCTCCGAAACGCGACCGTGCGCGTATATCCGCAGGCATGGTCACATGGGGCCGCCCGGATCGCCACGTGCGGGCCACGCGTCGTCCCAGTTGCCCGCGCGAGGCATCGAATACATCATGGCCGCCCCGAGCGCCGGCCGACCTCATCGACTGATCCTGACGAGGAATATCATGGCTTCCGAATACGCGAGTTCCGCGCAGCAATCGCGCGATCCCTCGACCGACCCCCATCACGTGGTCGAAGGCGAGTTGACCTGGCTGGTGCGCGCGGTGGGGCTGGCCATCGGCGGCCTGCTCGCGGTGGGCGTGATTCTCGGGCTGTACCACGGGCTGACCTTCGGCGGCGGCGTGCGCAGCCAGCTCGCGCACGGGCTACTGGTCGCGCAGGTCGTGTTCGCCGCGGTGCTGATCATGCTCGGCAGCATCGTCGAGGGCTTCGGTTTCGGCCTGGCGCTGGGCACGCGCTGGCCGTATACCAAGAACATCGTGGTACTCATGCTGCGCGGCGATCCCGAGGCCGCGCACCGTGTGGTGGCCACACTCGTGGGCCTGGTCGGCGTGGCGCTCACGATCACGCACCCGGCCTACGAGATGTTTCTCGGGCTCGGCTTGATCGTGGCCACGGCACTGTTCGGCATGGGCGTGCTGTATGTGCTGGCCGGGCGCGCGCCGGCCATCGTGCACGGCACCCACGGCCTGCTCGCTTATCTGGTTTTCATGGCCTATCTGTTGCCGCTGGCGCACGCCAACATCGGGCTCGGGCTGTATCTGAAGATCATCATCCCGACCCATCCGCTGCTGTTCGCCGTCTTCATGGGCGGCGTGGTGACCGGCGGGCGCGGCTTCGGCGAGGCGCTGGGCCAGTTCACCGTGCCCGAGCGCAAGCCGCAATGGATCGTGGCCCTGCATGGCATCGCCGGGCTGATGGTGGTCGGTACGCTGGGCTGGTACATGCCGACCTATCCGGTCGCCTTCGCGCTGGTTCTGGTGCAGGTGGGCGTGGGCTTCCTGTTGTTCCAGGCGGTGAATCTCAAGCCCAAGGCCCCGGGCGCGATCGTGGCGTTCCACCAGATCATGGCGTTGCTGATCACCACCGCCATCGTGATGCAGTGGCAGTTCTGATCTGACCGGCCGGCCCGGCCCGGATCGAGCGCCGGCCGGCGCGTTGAACGCCGCTGAAAACGGCGTTCAACCCTGTTCGGTTCAGTCGCTGCGCCCGATGCGGCAGCATAGACGCACTGGCTTCGATGCAGGGCATGCCGATGTCGCGGCTGTCCGGGCCGCCTCTGATCATCGCGGCGGCCGCGTTCTGGGGCCTATCGGGCGGGCTGTCCGGTCTGCTCATCGAGCATGGCCGGGCACCGCTGCTCGTGGCCTTCTGCCGCGGCCTGATCGGCGGCGCGCTCATCCTGGGCTGGTGGCTTCTGGCGCCGGGGCGGTATCGCCGGCCGGACTGGCGCATGCTCGCCGCGTCGGCGATCGCCGGCGTGGGCGTCGCCGGCAATCTGGGGTTTTACTGCATCAGCATCGCGCATACCAGCGTGGCGGTCGCCGCGACGCTGCTCTATACCGCGCCGCTTTACGTGTATCTCGCTGCGCTCGTCATGCGTACCGAGCGTCCGCGCTGGCCGCGACTGCTCGCGCTGGCGCTGATCATTCTCGGTGTGGTCCTGCTGAACCGGGTCTTCCAGGTCGATCCCGCCAAGCTGTCGTGGCTCGGCATTCTCGCCGGGCTGGGCGGCGGGCTGTCCTATGCCGTGTTCATCTTCGGCTTCGGTCAGGCCACCCGATACGGCCGGCCGCCATCGGTGCTGGCGATCGCCTTTGCGGTATTCGTGGTGGTACTGCTGCCGCTGATCGATATCGGGCGCGCCGGCGCCGCGCTGGGGTCCGCCGATGTCGGGCTTTTCGTTGCCCTGGGGCTGGCCGGTGGCGGTCTGTCGTTTCCGTTGTATGTCGCCGGGCTGCGCGACACCTCGCCCGTGCTGGCCTCGGTGGTCGCGATGATGGAGCCGGTCACCGCCGCGCTGTTCGGTGTCGGTGTGCTGGGCGATACGCTCGCGCCACTGCAGCTCGTCGGCATGGCCCTGATCATCGGCATCGTCACCCTGCTCAGCGTACAGCGGGCACGCTCCCGGCAGGCCTGAGACGCGTTTCGCCGCCGCCGCGGCGCAGGCATAGTAGCGGCCATGACGCGTCTGGCCTGGCTGCTCACGCCTTCCATCGACCAGCTCTTGTTCTCGCTGCGGCTGTGCACGGCGATCGCACTCGCGCTTTATCTGTCGATGTGGCTGCAGCTGGACCGGCCCTACTGGGCCTCGCTGGAGGTGGCGGTGATGATCCAGCCGGTGCCCGGCATGGCCGTGGCCCGCGGCTTCGCCCGCGCCACGGGCACGATCGTGGCCGGCTGCGCGGGCCTGGCCATCATGGGTTTTTTCGGCCAGTACTACGCGCTCAGCGCCGCCGCGCTGGCGATCTGGGTGGCCTTCTGTGCGTTCTGGGCCAATCTGCTGCGCAACAATCTGTCCTATGGTTTCGCCATCGCCGGGTTCATTGCCGGGGTCACGGTGATGCTGTCGCACACGTTGTCCTCGCCGCCGTTCGATATCGCGGTGGCGCGCGTGTCCGAATGCGTGCTGGCGGCGATGGTCACCGCCGTGGTCAATGTGCTGTTCGCCCCGCCCACCGGCATGCGCAACTACTTCAACAGCCGGATCGCGCTGCTACGGGATGTGGGACGCGAGTTCGCCGGACTGGCCGCATTATCGTCACGGCAATCGACCACGACCGGGCGCGTCGCCGGCACGGACGACCCACATCCCGCGCTGCAGGCGCTGGCAACACAGACGCTTGCACTCGAACAGACACGTCAATACGTGCGCTACGAGGCCCCGCAGTTCGCCAACTTCGATCGGATCGCCCGGCGACTGGATTACGACATTCTGTCACTGATCAGCGCAACCTCGTCGCTGCATATCTACCTGGCCGGGCGTACCGACACCGTCGACACCCGTCCGGTCGCCGCGCTCGCCGCGCCGGCGCATCGGTTGTCGGAACACCCCGAAGACGCCCAGGGTGCCAAACGGGCGTTCGACGAAGCGCACGACGCCATCCGCGCGTTGGCCGACGAGCCCGCCGAACACGGCCACGCTCGCAGTCTGGCCGATTACGTGGTGTTGAGCCGAACGCTGGGCTTGGCCAGCCGCGGCCGGGCGGCGATGACGACGCACGGATTGCTGATCGCCGAGCGTGAGCATCCGCGTGATCACATTTCCCGACGCTCGGAATTCGGCCAGCCGATGGACGTGCGTCAGGCGCTGCGCAACAGCCTGCGCACGCTCACCGCCGTATCGCTCGGCGGCGCTTTCTGGGTGCAGTTTCACGACCAGCTGCCGGCCGTGCTGCTGATGATTCTGCTGTCGGCGCTGACCACCATCTTCGCCACCCTGCCCAACCCGGTCGCGGCCGCCGGCGGGTTTGCCAAGGGCCTGACCATGGCCGCAGCGGCCGCCTTCGTGATCGATTTTCTGGTCCTGCCGCAGGCCGCCAGCTACGCCATGTTGATGCTGGCGATGCTGCCCGTGGTTTTCGTCGGCGGGCTGGCGATGGCGGTGCCCGACCCGGGGCTGGCGCTGCCGGGGCGGATCTCGGTGGTGATGTTCTCGCTGCTGGTGCATGTCCAGAACGGGGCCTTGCCCAGTTTCACCACTTATATTCAGATCGTGCTCGGCATTTTCGGCGCAATCGGGTTGACCGTTCTGGCGTTCCGGCTGGTACTGCCGGTATCGCCGCGCCAGCGGCTGCGCGAACAGATGCTGGGCGTATTCGACGAGTTGGCCGGCGGCGGGCGGCACAGCCGCGAACGCTTTGAAACCCGGATGTACGACCGGCTGAACGCGCTGGCGCTCGATGAGATCGACGAGCCGTTCCGCTTCTCGGCGCGCCAGGCCGTACTGGCGGCCATCAACATCGGGCTGGAAGCGCGTTCACTGGTGGTGCTCGCCGAGCGTATCAATCTGCCGCCCGGCCTGGACGCGCACATTCGCGGCGAGCTGGACGCCCTGCGCGCCCTGTTCGCCGGGCGCCGCCCCGGCTCGATCGCGCAGATCGGCGATCGCGCCCGCGCCATGCACGATCTGGCGGAGCGTCTGCGGGGCCACGGCGAAGCAGGGACCAACCCGGCCGAGCGCCGGCTGGTCATCCGGGCGGCAATCTGCGCGGAACTGGTCTCCTCGGCGTTGTCCGACTATGTTCAGGCCTTCGCGCACGGCGAATCGCCGCTGGCCGAACCGGCCGGGGCCGCGGGCTGAGCGCTACCAGTCGTCCCAGCCGTCTTCGTCGAGATTCCTGAGCTTGCTGCGATCGACCCGGCGCATCGACGCCCTGGCACGCTGGTTCTGATACCAGAAGAACACAATCGCCACGATCGCGATCGCCACGGCCACCCCGATCACGATCCAGAATGTCGTCATGGCCACCCTCCGTATGTCTTCGCCGCATTATCGAACGCGGACCGCCAGCACGCCAACAACAGCTCGTATATTTTGTGATCACATTTTACGGCGTACACTGAGCCGACCATTCGCAGCACCGGAACCGACCGTGGCACGCAGCATTCAGACCATCAATCCCGCGACCGGCGAGGTCATCGAGACCTATCCCCTGATGAGCGACGATACCGTCGACGCCCGGGTGACCGCCGCCCATGCCGCCTTCGCACAATGGAAGACCCGGCCGCTGGCCGAACGCGGCGACATCGTGCGCCGCATCGGCGAGCTGCTGCGCGAGCGCGAGAACGAACTGGCCGAGCTGATGACCCGCGAGATGGGCAAGCCGATCTCCCAGTGCGGCGGGGAAACCGGCCTGTGTGCGGCGATCTGCGATTACAGCGCCGACCACGCGGCCGACGTGCTGGGCGACGAAGAACGCGCGTTCGACGGCGGCCAGGGTCTGATCACCTACCAGCCGATGGGCGTGATCCTGGGCATCCAGCCCTGGAATTTTCCGGTTTATCAGGTCGTGCGCTATGCCATCGCCAGCATCATTGCCGGCAATGCCGTGCTGCTCAAGCATGCGCCCAACGTCTGGGGCACCGCGCTCGCGCTGGAGCGGTTGTTCGCCGATGCCGGCCTGCCGGAGGGCGTGTTCACGGTGCTGCTGATCGACACCGACCAGACCGCACGCCTGATCGAGAACGACCATGTGCGCGGCGTCACGCTGACCGGCAGCCCGGCTGCCGGCCGCGCGGTCGGCGCCAAGGCCGGCGCCTGTCTGAAGAAATCGGTGCTCGAGCTCGGCAGCAACGATGCCTACATGATTCTCGCGGACGCTGATCTGGATAGCGCCGTATCGGCCTGCGTCCAGGGCCGGATCTACAATGCCGGCCAGACCTGCATCGCGGCCAAGCGTTTCATCGTGGTGGATGCGATCTACGACGAATTCCGCCGCCGGTTGTTCGAACAGCTCTCGGCGATCGAGTACGGCGACCCAACCGATCCGAACACCGCGCTCGGCCCGCTGGCCCGCGCCGACCTGCGCGACAATCTGCACGATCAGGTCCAGCGCTCGATCGCCGCGGGCGCGACCTGCGCGCTCGGCGGCGAGCGGCCCGAAGGCCCCGGCAGCTTCTACCCGGTCACCCTGCTCGAGGACGTGGCCGCCGGCACGCCGGCCTACGAGGAAGAACTGTTCGGCCCGGTGGCGGTGCTGATCCGGGCAGCCGACGAGGCAGACGCGATCCGTATTGCCAACGATTCGCGCTATGGCCTCGGTGGCGGCGTGTTCGCCGGCGATCGCGCCCGCGCCACCCATATCGCCCGCGATCTGTTCGACACCGGCATGGTCAACGTCAACGGCTTCAACATGGCCCAACCGGAACTGCCCTTCGGCGGCGTCAAGGACAGCGGCTACGGCCGCGAGCACGGCGGCTTCGGCATGCGCGAGTTCGTCAATATCAAGTCGGTGATGATCGCCGAATAGGCGGGGGCTTCCCGCGGCCAACGGCAGCCCGCGGGCTGCCGTTCGTCCTTGCTGCCTAGGCGATCCGCGCCGGCGTCAGCGCGCGGTCCAGCCGAGATCCATGTCCCAGGCCGCGCCGGTCACCGCCGCCGCGGCATCCGAGGCGAGATACGCCACCGTCGCGGCCACTTCGCTCGGCTCGATCAATCGCTTGATCGCCGCGCCGGCCAGCATGATCTCCCGGATGACATCGTCTTCGTTCATGTCGTGCAGACGCGCCTGATCCGCGACCTGATCCTGGACCAGCCGGCTGCGAACATAAGCCGGGCACAATGCATTGACGGTGATGCCGTGGGCGCCGCCCTCGAGCGCCGCGGTCCGGGTCAGACCGATCAACCCGTGCTTCGCACTTACGTAGGCCGCCTTGCCCGGCGAGGCGACCTTGGCGTGAATGGACGCGATGTTGACGATCCGGCCCCAGCCAACGGCGCGCATGTGCGGCCAGGCCGCCTGGGTGAGCACGAACGGCGCGGTGAGCATCAGATCCATCATCATTCGCCAGCGTGCTTCCGGAAACGATTCAATGTCGGCCACATGCTGGATACCGGCATTGTTGACGAGAATATCGAGCCGCCCAAACCGCCGCACGGCTTCCGCCACCGCGTCACGGCAGGCCAGGCCATCGGTGAGATCGGCGGCGAAGAAATACGCCCCCAGGGCGTCCACGGGCCGGTGATCGGCGGCCGGCAAGTCCACGACGAGTACCTCGTCGCCGCGCGCGCGAAGCGCTTCGGCAACGGCGAAACCGATGCCGCTGGCGCCGCCGGTGACCAGCGCGGCCCGGCCCGAGGCGGGCACGGACGAGGGGTTGACGGTCGAGTTCGACATGGCAATAAAAGCTGCAGGCGGAATGACCCGGTCAATATCGGTCAGCCGAAACCGCCCCGCAAGGCCATGGTCCGTCTTGATGATGTACGACAGGCCGCGGGCTGAATAAGCCAGGGCATTTTGTCCGCCAATGCACGCGAATAAGACGGAAGATCAAGGCAGTGCTGATTCATTTGCGCGCGCACTCGCGCCGTCAGGCCCTTGACTGAACTTTGTGCACAATAAACGACTGGTACGTTGCGACCCGGGCCCGGCTGGGCATACTTGACGTTGAAACGACGAATGGGCCAAGGCCCCCGCATCAGGACAGCTGCCATGAGCCACGCCACAATCGACGACCGCATCGCCATCGACCCGGCCGTCCTCGCCGCGGTGCGCGCCCTGGCGGCCGGGCCCAAGCGGCGGATACTGGGGCTGGTCGGCGCGCCCGCTTCGGGCAAGTCGACCCTGGCCGCGGCAATGGCAGCCGCGCTGGCGGGCCGGGCCGCCAATATTCCCATGGATGGATTTCATCTGTCGCAGCGGCAACTGGACATCCTGGGCCGGGCAGAGCGCAAGGGGGCCCCAGACACCTTCGACGGCGACGGCTATCGTGCCCTGCTGGCCCGAATCCGCACCGCCGCGGGCACCGGCGAGATCGTCTATGCACCCGGTTTCTACCGCGAGCTCGAGGAGCCGATCGCCGCCAGTCTGGCGGTGCCGCCCGACACACCGCTGGTCATCACCGAAGGCAATTATCTGCTGCTCGACGAGGCCCCCTGGCCGGCTGTCGCCGCCGAGCTCGACGCCGTCTGGTATCTCGATGTCGAAACCACCCGTCGCGAGCATTGGCTGGTCGCCCGACATATGCGCTTCGGCCGCAGCGAGTCCGAGGCCCGCGCCTGGATGGCCGCCACCGACCGCCCGAACGCGGAACGCATCGTGGCCAGCGCGTCTCGTGCCGATCGCATGTTGTACTGGGACGGTACCTGCGTGCGTTTCAGCGAACCGGCGACATAGCAATACCGGCGGTCGCGGCGCTTCGCATCGCCGGCGGAATACGGGGCTCCTTGTCTTGGCGCCATCTTGCACGCGCCGGGCGGAAGGCGCATCTTGCTCTTGCAGGCAATGAAACATGTATCGGGGTCGCGCCGCGGCCTCGCGGCGCCGGCAGGTGGAAACGGACATGAATTCGTTATTTACGCCGCAGCGGTCAAACCGCGCCGGGCGCGCGTGCCCGGGGCTGGCTGCATTGCTGGTCGCCGGCGCCATGCTGGTCCCGGCAAGCGCCGCCGCGGCCACTTCTTCGGGCCAGTACTGCCTGCGGCAATGGCCCAACGATCACAATACCTATCTACTCTGCCAGCAGCTTCAGAATCGCAACCAGCTGGAATTCCGGCAGTTCCTGGCCCAGCACGACCTGAGCGAGAAGATGCTGGACCAGGGCCGCATACCCGACAAGCCGGCCGCCAAGGCCGCCCAATACTGCCGGGACCGCTGGGCCCCTGACTATCAAGGCATCTGGAGTTGCATCAAGCGCCGAACCGACAAGCGCGATTAGGGCCTGCGGGTGGCCGTTGCCGCTTCGTGGCCAGGCCGCGGCCCAAAAAAGCCGGGCGAATGACCCGGCTCTCGGGATAGGCGACAGACCAGGGTTAGCTTTGGGTCTTGAGGCTATTGGCCTTGGGATTGCGACCGGAGCCCTTGGTATTCTGCGTGGGCGCCATCCGCGGCAGCATCGACGTGTGGCCGGCGCCGGATTTCATCTGACCGCTGCTGCCGCTCATCGCGTTGGCGCCCATCCGGGGCGCTTTGTTCGCGGCCGGGTTGGCACCCGACCCGGTTGTATTCTGCGTCGGCGCCATGCGCGAGGTCATGGCATTGCTGCCGGGCGTTCCGGCCTTTTCGTGCAGGGACGCCGCGCCGGTGGCCGGCTGCGCATCGCTCGTATCGGCGGCAACCGCGACACTCGCGGCCATGAGGCCGAGCGCGCCGGCCGCCAGGCCGATGGCGATGAATGACGTATGGGCGGGGCGCTGTATGAAACGCATCGAGTTCTCCTGTCGCGGCATATGGCCGTCCGGTTTATTTAATGGAAACAGTAATTACGCCATTCCCTTTAAAAAAGCAATCCGAACGGATTACTCGACCGGAATAAACATGGTATTACTATTTCTAGTCAATTCATTGCATTACCGACCGCTCGCCGGACAGCGATCGTAATTAACAATACCACGCGGGCCTCAGCGTGCCGCGCCCAGCCCCGGGGCCATTGCACGACCTTGGCGATCCCGCTAAAACCGAACGGCGATCCTCCGCACGAGTACAGGGCATGATCGTTTCGGACAAACAGGATTTCCCGGTGACCCAGGCGCGTCGCGACCTGGAGCCGGGGCCGGTGGTCCTGCTGTCGTGCCGTCATGCCGGCGAGCACGACATCATGACGCTCGGCTGGCACACGATTCTCTCGTTCTCGCCTTCGCTGGTGGGGCTGATGATTTCGGGCGGCAACCACAGCCATCGTCTGATCCGCGCTTCGGGCGTCTGTGTGATCAACGTCCCAAGCGCCGATCTCGTCGACACGGTCTGTCGTGTCGGCAACACCACAGGCCGGGAGATCGACAAGTTCAGCGCCTTCGGCTTGACCGCGATCGAGGCCGAGCGCGTCGATGCACCGCTGATCGGCGAGTGCCATGTCTGCTTCGAGTGCCGGTTACACGACGACACCCTGGTGGCCGGCTACGATTTCGTAGGGCCCGTTGCCGTTTCGTACACGTGCCGCGTTGGAGACCGCAAATCCGTCGAGACAAGGCGCGCGTCGCCGGTCGTGGCGAGCCACGATCAAGACGCGCAACGCCGTATCGGGACCCTGGCTGATTTTATGGGCGGCCCAACCCGAAGGGACAAGCGCCCCAAGATTAACGACACGACGGCAATACAGCGTTGGTGCTCTCTCACGTAGAACAACTACGCTACGTTCGCTACGCCTCGTCTTGCCGCAAAACTGCGCTTGGCGCGGACGCGGACGAAACGGCAACAGGCCCATGTATTCGAGATCGTGAAGGCCCGTGTCGCGACGACCCCGCCAGTGCCCGAGATGCTGCGTTACACCGGCGACGGCGTGTTCCGGTTGTCGCGCGACATGATCGAAAGGCGCGCCCTGTTCCGGCCGGAACTGCTGCTTTGAGCGACCGTTGCCATGTCGCTCGGTGCCACGCCGACGCCAGCCTTGACCGCGCCGGGGGTCGCAAGCGAATCTGACCCCCCTGCACGTGCCCACACCATGAACGTACCGACCCCGTCCTCGCATGCCGGCCAGGCCATCCATACCCGGCGCAATCTGGCACTTTACGACACCGTAGTGCTGCGAGCCTCGAACCGCTGGGTCTGGCGCTGCCCGACGTCCAGACTGCGCGCCGATTACGATCGCCACGTGGCCGCCGCCCATCTCGACGTCGGCGTCGGCACCGGTTATTTCCTCGACCATTGCCACTTCCCCGTGCCCAGGCCGCGTCTGACGCTGTTCGACCTCAACGCCGAGGCACTGGCGCATGCTGGGGCGCGCATCGCCCGCCATGAACCGCGCACCGAGCGTGTCGATGTGCTGGCCCAGATCACGGTCGAGACCGAGCCCTTCGGTTCGATCGCGATGAACTACCTGCTGCACTGCCTGCCTGGGCCGATGACCTACAAGGCCCGCGCCTTCGATCACCTGATGCCCTATCTGGCGCCGGGCGGCGTGCTGTTCGGCGCCACCATCCTGTCCGAGGGCGTACGTCGTTCGTCCGCGGCGACACGGTTGATGGCGCTCTACAACGCCCGCGGCATCTTCGACAACGTCGACGACAGCCTGATTGGCCTGCGCGACGAACTCGAGGCCCGGTTCGATGATCTACGGATGATCGTGACTGGCTGCGTGGCGCGATTCGCGGTTCGACAACGCAGCGGCCATCATCGCCCGCAGGCGCCGACCGGACGCAGCGCTTGAACCAGCTGCTACCCGTGCTGGATCTGGCGGGCACATTCGTGTTCGCGATCAGTGGCGCGATGGCCGGCGTGAACAAGCGGCTCGACATATTCGGCGTCGCCGTACTGGCGTTCGCGGCCGGCAACGCCGGCGGCATTCTGCGCGACGTCCTCATCGGCGCGACGCCGCCAGCCGCGATCGGCCATTGGCGCTATGTGGTGGTATCGCTGATCGCGGCGCTGGTGGCTTTTTTCGGCCACCGTCGGGTCGAACGCATCCAGAGCCCGGTCTCGATCTTCGATGCCGCCGGCCTGGCGTTGTTCGCCGTGGTCGGCGCCCGCAAGGCGCTGGATTTCGGCCTGCACCCGATCATGGCGGCCGTGCTCGGCATGCTCACCGGGATCGGCGGCGGCATCGTGCGCGATATTCTGCTGGCGCGCATCCCGGCGGTGCTGCACGCCGAACTCTATGCCGTGGCTGCGCTCGCGGGGGCCGCGGTGGTCGTACTCGGCGCGGTTCTGGCGCTACCGCCGGCGGCTACGGCCATTGCCGGCGCCGCCCTGTGCTTCGGCCTGCGCTTCATGGCGCTGCGCCACGGCTGGCGGCTGCCCGTGCCCCGTTTGCCGGACTAGGGCCTGTTGCCGTTTCGTCCGCGTCCGCGCCAAGCGCAGTTTTGCGGCAAGACGAGGCGTAGCGAACGTAGCGTAGTCGTTCTACGTGAGAGAGCTACAACGCTGTATTGCCGCAAAACAGCGCTTGGCCCGAAGGGTTGGGCCGCAAATCCGCCGATACGGCGTTGCGCGCCTTGTCTCGACGGATTTGCGGTCTCCAACGCGGCACGTGTACAAAACGGCAACAGGCCCTAGGGCCGGGAAATTCCGCGTCGACTTCACGCGCCTGTGGCCGCCACAGGCGCGCGCCATGTCGGACCGATATCACGCGTTCCAATCGATCCCGGCCCGACACCGAGACGCCGAATCCGGCGCGGCGTCAGCTTTCGCGTGGCGAGTGCCGGCTTTTGGCGTCGGCGCGGGATCGCCCGATCAGCCGGGGCGATTTTTCCGGAAACAGGCCTTCCGGGCGAACCAATAGAATGACCTGCAGCAGCAGACCGATCAGAAATATCCGCACGGCGCCGGCCTGGGTGGCGAGCCCGCCGGGCAAGAGGTCGGTCAACAGGCTGGAGAACGACCAGACCAGCCACACCAGAAAGGTACCCACCAACACGCCGACGTTGTTGCCGCTGCCGCCGGCGATCAGCATCACCCATATCAGGAACGTGCCGTATTCCGGCCGGAACGCTTCCGGGCTGATGAAGCCGATGGAACTGGCATAGAGCGCGCCGCCGAGGCCCATGAAGGCCGACCCGACCACGAATGCCTCGAGCCGAAACCGCGTGACGTACTTGCCCGCCGCCATGGCGGCGTCTTCATTCTCGCGGATGCCGCGCAGCACGCGCCCCCAGGGCGAAACCCGCGCCCGCTCGACCAGCCAGTAGAGCACAACGATCACGACCAGCACGACAATCAGCAGTACCAGCTGGCTGTCGGCATGAAACGGCGACGGAATACCGGCGATGCCACGCACGCCACCGGTCAGATCGCCGGTGTTCTTGATCACCAGGCGGATGATTTCGGCAATGCCCAGCGTTGCAATGGCGAGATAATCCGATCGTAAGCGGATCGTGGCCGCGCCGATGACAAAGGCCACTGCCCCCGACATGATCATCGCCGCGATCGCGCCCACCGGCAGCGGCAATGAAAAGCCGCCCCAGTGCTCCGGGTCCGGTGCACCGGTCAGCAGCGCGCTGGCATAGGCCCCGATGGCAAAGAAGCCGGCGATGCCCAGGTTGAACACGCCCGACAGACCCCACTGCAAGTTCAGGCCGAGGGCCAGGATGCCGAAGATGCCGGCCGTGGCGAGAAAGTACAGGCCGTAATGGTAAAGACCGAGGTAACTCATAGACTGATGCCCTTGAGCAGGCCCTGCGGGCGGAGGATCAGTACGCCGATCATGATGACGAACGCCACGGCGAGCTTGTAGGCCGAGGGCATGATCAGTACAGAATAATTCATCGCCAGACCGATGACGAGGCCGCCGAGAATGGCGCCATAGGGCCGGCCGACGCCGCCCAGGATGGTCGCGGCGAAGATCGGCAGCAGCGTGTTCCAGCCCATGGTCGGGATCAGGCGGGTGTCCATGCCGAGCAGAATGCCGGCGACCGCGGTCAGCGCCCCGGCGAACACCCAGGTCCAGAAGATCACCCGTTTGACGGGCACACCCGACAGCCGCGCCAGATCGACGTTATCGCTCATCGCGCGCATGGCCTTGCCCATCTTGGTATGGGCGAGGAAAAGATGCACCACGACCACCATCACCACCGCGCCAACGAGCACCTTGAGGCTGTCCGGGGTGACCACGAGACCGGCCACGCGATAGGGAATGCTGATGCCGGTCTCGTAGACCTGGTTGTCCGGGCCCCAGATGATCTGGACGAGCGCGCGCAGCATGAGCGCGGTCGCAAACGAGGAGATCAGCAGGATCACCGGTGCCACGCGACGCATGCGACGGTAGAACAGCTGGTCGAGAATCACCGCGATCACCGAGGTCAGAATGATCGCCGGAAGCGCGGCCAGCCAGAGCGGCCAGCCCAGCCAGTGGACGAAAGTGAAGGCGATGTAGGCCCCCACCGTCATCAGGTCGCCGTGGGCGAAATGCGCAAACCGCAGCACGCCGAAGATCATGGTCAGCCCGATCGCGCCGAGCGCCAGAATGCTGCCCAGCACGATGCCGTTGTAGGTCAGCTGCAGTATGTCCATCCCTATCGTCCCCCCAGGAACATGTCCGCGACTTCCGGATCGGCGAGCAGGGCTGCGCCGGTATCCTCGTGCCGGTTCTGACCGGTAGCCAGCACGTAGCCGCGATCGGCGATGCGCAGCGCCTGCTTGGCGTTCTGCTCCACCATGAGAATGCTGATGTTCTGTGCGTTGATCTCCTTGATCCAGTCGAACACCTGATGCACGTAGGCCGGCGCCAGACCAGCGGTGGGTTCGTCGAGAAAAAGCAGCTTCGGCTCGATCATCAGCGCGCGGCCCATCGCCACCATCTGGCGCTCGCCGCCCGACATCAGCCCCGCCGGCTGGCGGCGACGCTCCTTGAGGCGCGGGAACAGATCGAAAATGCGCTCCATCTGGGGGCGCGCGTCATCCTTGCGGATATAGGCGCCCATCTCCAGGTTTTCCTGAACGCTGAGCGTCGGGAACACGTTGCGTTCCTGCGGTACGTAGGACATGCCCTTGTGCACCAGCCGGTCCGGGCTGACGTTGGTGATGTCCTCACCGGCCAGGCGTACGCTGCCGGCATTGATCCGCACGAGGCCGAAGGCGGCCTTCATCAGGGTCGACTTGCCGGCGCCGTTGGGACCGACGATGACCACCAGCTCGCCCGCCCGAACTTCCAGGTCCACGTCGTGCAGAATGTTGACGTCGCCGTAGCCACCGCTGACCTTCTCGACCGCCAGCATGGGTTGATTGCTGTCACTCATCAGGCCGCCTCGCCGCCGAGATAGGCATCGATGACCTGCCGGTTACTGCGCACGCTGTCGAAATCGCCCTGCGCGATCACGCTACCGTTGGCCATGACCACGACCGGATCGCACAGGCGTCCGATCAGGTCCATGTCGTGCTCGATCACGCAGAAGGTATAGCCGCGCTCGCGATTGAGCCGCTCGATCGCCTCGGCCAGCGTGGCCAGCAACGTACGATTGACCCCTGCGCCGGGCTCGTCCAGCAGCACCACCTTGGCGTCGGTCATCATGGTGCGACCAAGCTCGAGCAATTTTTTCTGGCCGCCGGAGACATTGCCCGCCTTCTGGTCGGCCACGTGCGCGAGATTGAGGAAGTTGAGCACGTCGTCGACCTTGTCGAGCAGCGCGCGCTCTTCTGCCTTGACTTGCCCCCAGTGCAACCAGGACTGCAGCAGACTCTCACCGCTCTGGCCTTCGGGCACGAGCATCAGGTTCTCGCGGATGGTCATGCGCGAGAATTCGTGCGGCGTCTGGAACGTGCGTACCAGGCCGCGCCGGAACAGCCGGTGCGGCGCGACGCCGGCGACGTCCTCGCCATCGAGCAGGATGCGCCCCGAATCGGGCTTGATGAAGCCGGCGACGATGCCGAACAGGGTGGACTTGCCGGCGCCGTTGGGCCCGATCAGCCCCGTGATGCTGCCCTTGGCGACCTCGAATGAGCATTCATTGACGGCACGAATACCGCCGAACGACTTGGATATCTTCTCGATTTTTATCAAAGCGGGACCCGTCCAACGAATCGGAACACCGCGCACCGCCAACCGCCACCGCCCGCGCTACCTGCCTGCACACGGAGAGGCGACGATGCGCGCCCTCGGCACATCGCGCCAACGCAGACGACCCGATCCAGCGGGGTCGGGTCGTCTGCGATCGCGATGTCGATCGTCTACTGCTTGGACGGCGTGAAAATATTGACCGTCTGGATCTTGCCGTTCTTGATGGCCCACTTCGCGTAGCTGCCGGCGACATCGCCATGCTGATCGAAGTTCTCGTCACCGGCGGCACCGACATAGTCGATTTTCTTGCCGGCCTGCAGCAGCTTGACCGCCTTCTTCCATTGGCCGGGATAGATCTTGACGCCGGGCGGATCCGCCACGTCGCGCAGATGATCCTTGATCGCCTTGCTATCGGTGGTCGTCTTGGCGTCCTCGGCGGCGAGCGCAAGCAGATAGGTCGCGTCATAGGCGGTGTCGATATAGGGCTGCGGTGGCAACTGACCGTAGGCCTTCTTGTAAGCCGCCTCGAAATGCTTGGCCGCCGGCGTATCGGTATTGGCCTGCGGGACCGTACCCAGCGAACCGTTGAGGTACTTCGCGCCCAGATTCTTTACCAGCGTCGTCGATTTCATGCCGTCGGCGAAGAAGAACCGGTTGAACTTACCGCCTTCCAACGACTGACGCAGGATCGTCTGACCGTTCTCCGGATAGCCGATGAGCACCAGCGACTGGGTCGAACCGTCGCCGTAGGCCTGGCTGATTTCCGCATCGTAGGAGGCCTGTTTCTGTTCATAGGCGGCCGAGGCCACGACGCTGCCGCCATCGGCCTTGTAGGCCTTGGCGAAGGCATCCTTCAGCCCTTCGCCGTAATCGTTGTTGACATAGATGATGCCGACCTTGTTCACGCCGGCGTCGTGCACGACCTTGGCCAACGCCACGCCCTGGAACGCATCCGAAGGAATGGTGCGGAACAAATAGTCGTCGTCATCCAGATGGGTGATCTTGGGCGACGTGGACGCGGTCGAAATCTGTGGAATATGGTTTGGCTTGCTTACCGACAGGGCGATCGGGATCGTCACGCCGCTGGACATGGCGCCCACCAGGCCCACCACGCTGTTCGCGTTCACCAGCTTCTGCGCCGCCGCCACGCCCGGTTGCGGCAGGGTCTGGGTATCCCCCGAATAGATCTTGACCGGCGAGCCGAGCACGCCGCCAGCATCATTGATTTCCTGCGCGGCGAGTTTGACGCCGTTCAGGCCTGGCCCGCCCTGGGACTGCAGGTCGCCAGTCAAGGCCAGTACTGCACCAAGACGCAGCGGCGTCTGAGCGGCCATGGCCGCCAACGGTGCACAGCCGGCGGCCAGAGCGGCGACCGCGATCCATTTTTTATTGATCATGGAATCTCCCTTTATTCTGTTTATCGAGTTAATCAAAATGCCACATTGAGCATGCGCGTTGACGCGAGCAAACTCTGTACCATCTTTGTCGTATTCAGCGTCAGTCGCGCTGTCGACAGGCAGCAAACATCGCGCCACGTCGGCAGGCCCCATGCCCGCGGTGCCGGCTGTACGCCGCGGTCAGGCCGCTATCCCCGCAATTATCGAACGCCCGGGGCGAAAGGAATTTCAGCGCGCAATGCCGGCGCGTGCGGCAGGAATTTCGAGGAAAAACGACCCGATTCCGATCCCTGGAGATACGTCGCGGGCGATATGCGAATCGAGGATAGGCAGCCCGGCGCCGCGCGCCGGACCGAATGGATGTCACCGGACCGATCATGAGGGGCCGTGCGGCCCGGGAACATACCAACCCGACCAGCGAGCGACGCCGACCCTGCGTAGGCGCGGCACCGGCCGATCCGCTGCAGCCTCCATGGCCGGCGCATGTACGGCCAACCCGAGCCCGGGACACCGGGCGCCCATCCACCGATGCCGACCTACAGACTTGTGCCAACCGACACGCCGCCCGCGGCCGCTCGGCCCGCGGGCGATCTGCATCATTCCCCGATCGCCATCTCCGGCGGCGCCTGGGTGAAGCCGCGCGTCAGCCAGGCCAGCATGGCCAGGCCGAGCACCAGCCAGATCCCGCCAACGACATGCGCGGGCGTATCGAGGCTGAACAGCAGATAGGCATCGACCGCGGCACCGAGCAGCGGCACGATGAACCAGCCAAACACGTTACCGACGCTGGTATGCGAGCGTTCGCGCCAGAAGTGCACGATCACGCTCAGGTTAACCAGCGTGAAGGCGCTGAACGCCCCGAAGTTGATGAACGAGGTCGAGGTACTCACGCTCATGCCGATCGCGGCCAGGCCGACGATGCCGATCAACGCAATGCTGAACACCGGCGTGTGCAGCTTCGGTGCCACGAAGGCGAACACGCGCCTGGGCAGTACGCCGTCACGGCCCATGGCGAACAACAGGCGCGAGGCGGTGGCCTGGGCGGCGATGCCGGAGGCGAACTGGGTGACAACCATGCCGGCGATGAACAACGAGGCGAACAGATTGCCGCCGATCGTCATCGCGATTTCGTAGGCCGCCGAGTCGGTTTCCTTGAAGTGCGTGCCCGGATGCGCCAGCTCGACCGCGTAGCTGGTGATGATGAACACCACGCCGCCGATCAGCGCGGTGATGATCACCGCCCGCGGGATATTGCGCTTCGGATCCTTGGTTTCCTCGGTGAGCGTGGTCACGGCATCGAAACCGATGAAGGAATAGGCCGCCAGCGCCGCGCCCGCGGAGATCGCCGCCACCGACGTGTGCGGATTGAAGAACGGCGTGAGCGCCGTGGCGCCGGTATCGCCGGCGAAGAAATGGCCGAAGCTCAGGGCCACGAAGATCACCAGCACCAGGATCTGGAACGCCATGAGTACGAAATTCACGCCCGTGGCCACTTTGATGCCGATGATGTTGAGCGCCGTGGTCAGCCCGATGAAGGCGACGATCCACACCCAGTTCGGCACCCCCGGAAACTCGGGCGAGAGAAACGCGGCCCCGATCAGCCAGATCACCAGCGGCAGGAAGAAATAATCCAGCAGGATCAGCCAGCCGGCGAGAAAGCCGAGCTTCGGCCCGATGCCCTTGCCGACATAGGTATAGGCCGAGCCGGAGACCGGATAGGCGCGCGCCATGCGACCGTAACTGTACGCCGTGAAAAGCATCGCGATCAGGGTGACGATATAGGCCGTGGGCACCGTACCGTTGGAGGCCTCGGCCACCACGCCGAACGTGCCCAGCACGATCATCGGCGCCATATAGGCCACCCCGGTGAGCACCACCGAACCGAGCCCGAGGCTCCGTTCCAGGGTGGGATTATGATTGGCTGATTCGCTCATCGCACGGACTCCCGTTGTGCCTGAATTGTCGATCGTTACCGGCCACGGGACCCGGGCGGGCAAACACATCCAGCACGCACGGCAACGGAGCGCGACGACGCATCGACATCTCGCGTTGACCCATCTCGGAACTGGCGTCCTGGCATTCTGGCTTACCCCCGAATCCGGCGACGCCGGATCGTGATCACATTAGCAGGGGACTTCGTGCGTTGACGATTCGCCCATTCGCCAATATGACATCGGCACCGAAGCATGAAACATGCCGTCCGGCCGTCGCGTGCCGGCCGGAACCCGGCCTCTGAGGCCTGTCTTGATCATGTCCGACACGCAGCGGGCTGCATCCGCTGGGCATTTTGTCCGCAAATACACGCGACTGAGCGCAAATGAAAAGTAGAATCAAGGCATTGCTGCTTCAGGTGCGCGAGCTAGGCAGCGAACGGCGGGCGGGCAGGCGACGGCGGCTCGTCGTCGCGGTGATTGCCGTGCTCGTTGGCCGCGGGGCGCGCCAGGTCGGGCCAGTCGGCCGGCGTCAGCGGCACCAGCCCGTGCGCCGAGCGCGCGCGGTCACACTGCGGACTGGCCTGCCCGAATTCCCAGGACGCCGCGACCTCGCGGCAAACGCTCGGCCGGCGCTCATAGATACGACAGTGCGCGGCGCGACCGATCTCGGCCGCCAGGGCCACACAACGCGTCGGCGCATTGCGCGTTCCCCGCATCACCAGGCGGTGCGGATCGAGGGCTTCGGTCAGGGCGGCCGGCACACCTTCGTGGCTCGGCGATGCCTCGGTTTCCAGCCAGTGAAAGGCCACACGATACGTGGCGCAGCACGCGCCACAGGTCATACACGGATGCATGGGCAATGGAATAGCCGCGCCGCGGCAGTGGTGACGATGCGATAGTGCCCGAAAGCGCGGCCCCGGTCGATAGCCGGCAAACCGGCGCGCTGCCGTACCATGACGGCTCCTGTCCACTTCACAGTCCGGCCACGGCATGAACGATTCGGCATTGATGATCTGGAGCCTACTGTTCGGCGCGGTCGGGATCGGCTTTTTCACCTACGGCAGTCGCCAGAAAGCGATCATGCCCTGGATGGTCGGTACGCTGTTAATGATCGACCCTTGGTTTATCACGAATACCTACCTTCTGGTCGCCGTCGACGTCGTTCTGATCGGGCTCGCCTGGTGGATTCGGCTGTGAGGCAGGCGGGCACCGTCAGCCGCCGCCCGGCAGAAAACGCGGTTTGAGAATGCCTTTGAGTTGATCGCAGGGGATCGCGAGCATCGGCTCGCCGACAGCTATCAGATCATCTTGCAACGGAACAAGGCGATGATCGGCCGCACCTCAGTGGCCTACTCGGTATTCGTCGCCCTCGTCGGCCGGGCGAATTAGAGCAAGGGCCGATGACGGGTAACAGCCGGTGAGCAGGCTGACCCGCGAGTTGTACGAAGCGACCTCCCCGCCTGCCCTTCAACGAGATCACCCGGGGCGACAACGGCCACGCTGGCATCAAGGGGTTCCGGGACGGGATGCTGGCCAGGGCTGTCTCGACGGGCGTGGTTTCGTCAGCACCGTCGGCGTAGGACCGAAGCCGGAACGCCGGGCAAAAAAAACGGGCCGGGGAAAACCCCGGCCCGCCTTCGTTCCTGCGTGGAATCGCTACTTAGAGCGGGACCACGTTGTTGGCGCAGGGGCCCTTCTTGCCTTCGCCAACTTCGAACTCGACGGCCTGGCCGTCGTTGAGCGTGGCGAAACCGCCGCCGCTCTGAATTTGGGAATGATGCACGAACAGATCGTTGCTGCCGTCTTCAGGAGCGATAAAGCCGAAGCCTTTTTCGGAGCTGAACCACTTCACTGTGCCTTTGGACATAATTTACTCTTGGTATCTAACCGATTTTGATTAATGCAGTTGCCTGCGGGTCCCACCATACGCGGATGTCGGCGCATGCACGAACGCTTTATTGCACGGCAACCGGCCGGGCCAGGGTATTTCGCCGGCCGGCCGGCCCGGGGCGACTCGGCCTCCATCGCTGCCCGCATAGAAATAAATAATATTTTTCAGAAACTTATAAATAAAATAACGCCGCCCAGCCATGTCGGGCCGGCCATCGCCGACGCCCCTTTCCGGCGGCAAACCGGCGTTCGATTTATTTCGCCGGCGACCAAAAACCCGGGATTGTTGCGCAAATTCCGCGCGCGAACGGGTGATCGGCTCAGGATTTGCGCGCCTGTGCGAGCCAGCGATCCAGTGCGTTGGCAAACGCCTGACGTTCGCGCGGGCCCAGCGGCGGCATGCCACCGCCGTGGATACCACTGCCGCGCAACGTGTCCATGAAATCGCGCATGGTCTGTTTGGCCGCGATGTCATCGGCCGAGAAGACCTCGCCACGCGGGCTCAGCGCGGCGCCGCCCCGTTCCAGGACGGCCGCCGCCAGCGCGATGTCCGAGGTGACAACCAGATCGCCGGCTTCCAGACGCTGGGCGATCTCGTCGTCGGCCACGTCGAAGCCCGCGGCCACCTGCACGGCGCTGACCTGCGGCAGACGCGGCACCTTCAACGGGCGATTGGCGACCAGCGTCACGGCCGTGCCGGTGCGCCTGGCCGCGCGATAGAGCGTCTGTTTCACTGCGACGGGACAGGCGTCCGCATCCACCCATATCTGCACGTTGCTCTCCCGGAACGACTCCGCCGGACGGCGCCGTACTCGCGGCGCCAGACGCCGTTTCCTGGTCCCATGATCACACGGATATCCCGGCCAGGTGATGCATCCTCCGTGCAAAGCGCCGCGCGCCGAGACCGCCGCGTCGCGATATGGCCCAGACAAGGGCGGGGTTTTTTCGGTATTTTCTCTGTGTTTCCCCTACTGGACGTTGTCATGAGCAAACAGAAGATCGGCGTGATCGGCATGGCCGTAATGGGCCGCAATATTGCGCTGAACATCGAGTCCCGCGGCTATGCCGTCTCGGTCTACAACCGCTCGCGCGAGAAGACCGACGAAGTGATCGCCGAGTCGCCGGGCCGCAATCTGGTGCCGACGTTCTCGCTCGAGGACTTCGTAGCGTCACTGGAAAAACCGCGCCGGATCCTGATGATGGTCAAGGCCGGTACCGGCACCGACAAGGTGATCGAACAACTCAAGCCGCTGCTCGAGGACGGCGACATTCTCATCGACGCCGGCAACACCTTCTTTCAGGACACCATCCGCCGCAACAAGGAACTGGCCGAATCCGGCCTGCACTTCATCGGCACCGGCGTGTCCGGCGGCGAGGAAGGCGCGCTCAATGGGCCGTCGATCATGCCCGGCGGCCAGCGCGAGGCTTACGACATGGTCGCGCCGATCCTCGAGCAGATCGCCGCTCGCGCGCCGGACGGCACGCCGTGCGTCGCCTACATCGGCCCGGACGGCGCCGGCCATTATGTGAAGATGGTGCACAACGGCATCGAATACGGCGACATGCAGCTCATCTCCGAGAGCTACGCCATGCTCAAGCACGTTGCCGGCATGTCCAACGCCGAGCTGGCCGCGACCTTCGCCGAATGGAATACCGGCGAGCTCGACAGCTACCTGATCGAGATCACCGCCCAGATCTTCCTCAAGAAGGACGGCGAGACCGGCAACGATCTGGTCGACATGGTGCTCGACCGCGCGGCCCAGAAGGGCACCGGCAAGTGGACCAGCCAGAGCGCGCTCGATCTCGGCGTGCCGCTGCCGCTGATCACTGAATCGGTGTTCGCGCGGGTGCTGTCCTCGCTCAAGACCGAGCGCGTGGCGGCTTCCAAGCAGCTCACCGGCCCCGATCCGAAGATCGACATCGGCGACCGCGATGCCTTCATCGAAGCGGTGCGCAAGGCGCTTTATTTCTCCAAGATCATTTCCTATGCCCAGGGCTTCGCCCAGATGCGCGCCGCCGCCGAGGAATACGACTGGCCGCTGGACTACGGCGCCATCGCCGGCATCTTCCGCGCCGGCTGCATCATCCGCGCGGGCTTCCTGCAGAAGATCACCGATGCCTACGCCAGCAACCCCGAGCTGACCAACCTGCTGCTCGACCCGTACTTCAAGGACATCGCCGATCGTTATCAGGATGCGTTGCGCGAAGTGGTGGGTACGGCGGTGAAGGCCGGCGTGCCGGTGCCCTGCTTCGCCTCCGCGATCGCCTACTACGACGGCTACCGCGCCGACCGGCTGCCGGCCAACCTGCTGCAGTCCCAGCGCGATTTCTTCGGCGCCCACACCTTCGAGCGCGTGGACAAGGACGGCAGCTTCCACGAACAGTGGAGCGAGTGAGGCGCGACTAGCGCATCAGCGGGCCCGGCGCCGGGAAAGCACCGGGCCGCTGCACAAGCGCTGAGTACGACGGCGCAACTCAAAGCTCCTCCAGATAATCCCAGAGTTCCTGCGCGCGTGCGTAGACCAGCGCGTTGCGGGCATGGCCGACCGTCAGCACCGATGACGTGCCATGCGATTGCCGCGTGAACGTCGTGTTGAGAAACGCGAATTCGGCGTCGCGATATTTCAGCCATCGGCGCTGCGACGCACGCAGCGCGGTCTGCTGCTCCGGCGAGAGGCGGGCCATCAGCATCCGATAGGCCGTGTTCAGTTCGTGATCCAGCGCCTTGGCCTTGGCGACCGACGCCTGGCTCATGTCGGCCGTGGTCCGGGCGTGATCGATACGCTGCTGATATGCCTGCATGCGTTGGTGAAAAGCGCCGAGATAATCCGGCGTATCCGGGTTATCCACCGCGCCGGCTACGCTGCAGAACAACAGCAACGCCAGCGCCCAATGTTTCATGGTCTTGCCTCCACGTGGAACGTCCCGTTCTTTAGAGGCAATCTACACGCCCGACGCGCCACCCGGGCGCGCCCGATTCAATCGGCGTTCGTCGGCTCGCCCATCGGGTGGCGCATCAGCTCCTCGGCGAAGCCGAAGCGCGTCATGTCGGTCATGCGCTCGGGGTAGAGCACGCCCCGCAGATGATCGTATTCATGCTGCACCACGCGGGCATGAAAACCCTCGGCCTCACGCTCGATCGAGGCGCCGGTCTCATCCAGCCCGCGGTAACGGATGCGCTGCCAGCGCGGCACATAGCCCTGCAGGCCGGGAATGGACAGACAACCTTCCCAGCCACCGACCTGTTCGTCGCCGATCGGCTCGATCTCGGGATTGATCAATACCGTCAGCGGCACGCCGTCTTCGTTCGCGTCGCCGACGGCTCGCGATGGCGGCACGAAGAACATCAGTACCGCGCTGGTCGCATACACCTGCGGCGCGGCCAGGCCAACGCCCTGGGCATCGGCCAGCGTCTCCTTCATGTCCGCGATCAGGCGCTGAATCTCGGGATCGGACACATCCGACACAGCCGTGGTGGGCCGGCGCAGCACGGGGTGGCCCATGCGCGCGATCTTGCGTATCGCCATATGCTTCGTTGGCCGTGAACCTGCGCGCCAGAATACAGGCGCGCGCCCGTCCCGGGCAGCCCCGGCCACGTGCTCGGCTTGCAACTCAGCCCGCCGGCCCGGCGGCACCCCGGTTTGCGTGCATCATCGATTCGAAGAAATCGGAGAACGCCGCGACGCGTGGCGGCAAGCGCTGATACGGCGGGTAATAGAGCGTCAGCCAGATCGGCGGGGGTGACCACTCGGGCAGCGCGCGCACCAGCCGGCCGGCCGCCAGCGCGTCGGCGACGATGAACTCGGGCAACAGCGCCACGCCGTCACCCGCCGCCGCCATGCGGGCCAGAAATTCACCGTTGTTCGCACAGATCGGTCGCCCGGCGGGCACATCAACGTGTGTGGTGCCATGCGATAACCGCCAGGTTTCGCTCCGGCCGTCGGGGCTGAAGCCGAGACAGGCATCGCGCGGCAGATCGTTGGGATGAACCGCCGCGGCGAATGGTGTGTCGGGCGCAGCGACGAGAAACCGCTCGATCGGACAGATCTTGCGCCAGATCGTGAACTTGTCGTTCGGCGGCCCGGAAATCCGCACGGCCAGATCGAAATCGCCTTCCACGATATCCACCATTTCGTCCGACAGCGACACCTCCGCCTGGATGTTCGGATGGTGCGAGCGAAAGGCCGAGAGCACCGCAGGCAACACCCGCATCCCGAAAGACATGGGCGCGTTGATCCGCAGCGTGCCGGCATCCGCGCGATGGGCATCGAGCAGTTCGCGCCGGGCCTCCGCAACCGCGGCCATGGCCGGGCGCAGCCGCGCGGCGTAGGCGGCGCCCGCGCTGGTCAGGCTCACTCGGCGTGTCGTACGCACGAAAAGCTGCACCCCAAGGTCGGCTTCCAGCGCCGCGATCGTGCGCGTCACAGAGGCCGGGGTGACCCCGAGTTCGCGGGCCACAGCCGCGAAATTATGGCGTTCGGCCGCGAGCAGGAAAGTGCGCAGTGCCTTGAAATCGTCCATCGCTATTATTGCGCCTTTCGCAATAGTGTGAAAATGATTATGCCAATTCTCTGTAGCGCCCCACGTTGCTAGATTATCCCCATACTTCCAGAAGTCGGCATCACACCGGCGGGACACACGCATGATCACGCAGATCCAGGGCCTGCATCACATCACCGTGCTGGCGGCCGATGCCAACCGGAACAATCGTTTTTTCACCGATGCGCTCGGCCTGCGCCGGGTCAAGAAGACCGTGAATTTCGACGAGCCCAGCGTCTACCACCTCTACTACGGCGACGAGGTCGGCACGCCCGGCACGGTGATGACCTATTTCCCATTCCCGCAAGCTGCCCGCGGCACGCCCGGCACCGGCGAAGTCGGCGAGACCCAGTTCGCCGTCGCTCCCGGCGCCCTGGCGTTCTGGACCGACCGCCTGGCCGAACTCGGCGCCACCGATCTGGCCACGGATGCCACTTTCGGCCAGCGCCGGTTGCGCTTTGCCGGGCCGGACGGCGACGAGCTCGCGTTGGTAGAGCGCCCGGAGGATGCGCGCCGCGCATGGCCGGAAGGCGGCGTGTCGGCCGAATCGGCGATCCACGGTTTTGCGGGCGCTCGGCTGCGTCTGCAGGACGGCGGCGCCACCAGCGAACTGCTCGAATTCATGGGCTATGAACGCGCCGAGCAGGAGGACAACGTCACCCGATTCGTGATGCCGAACGGCAACGGCGCGGATACGATCGACATCGAAGTGCTGCCGGACACCGCGGCCTCGCGCCAGGGCGCCGGTTCGGTCCATCACATCGCCTTTGCCGTGCCCGACCGCGCGACCCAGGCCGAGGTGCGCCAGGCCTTGCTGGATACCGGCTACCAGGTCACGCCGGTGATCGATCGCGATTACTTCTGGGCGATCTATTTCCGGACCCCGGGCGGCGTGCTGTTCGAGATCGCCACCAACGAACCGGGCTTCGACCGCGACGAAGACCGAGCGCATCTCGGCGAAGCGCTCAAGCTGCCGGATCGCTACGAAGCCCAGCGCGAGCGGATCGCCTCTCGTCTCGAGCCGATCACCGATTGACCACCCGCGGCCGGGCCGGCGTGCCCGGCGGCTTTTACGGAGCGTGTCATGACGGCATCGTCCTATGTAACGTATCGCTTCGCCGGCGATCCCGGCGCGCCACTCGTCATGGCTTTTCACGGCACCGGCGGCGACGAGAACCAGTTCGTCGGCCTGATCCGCGAGATGCTGCCCCGAGCCGGCATCGTCGCGCCGCGCGGCGATGTCTGCGAAGGCGGCGCCAACCGCTTCTTCCGGCGTACCGGCGAAGGCGTCTACGATATGGCTGATCTGGCGATGCGTACCGAGCGCATGACCCGCTTCATCGCCGCCACGCGCAGCGCGCACCCGGGGCGACCCATTTATGCGCTCGGCTATTCCAACGGGGCCAATATCCTGGCGGCGGTACTGTTCAACCAGCCGGGTCTGTTCGAGCGCGTGGCGCTGCTGCATCCGTTGATTCCCTGGACGCCGGACCCGCAGCCCGAGCTGGCGGACCTGCCCGTGTTCATCAGCGCCGGCGCCCACGACCCGATCTGCCCGCCGGCGCTGACTCACGCCCTGATCGACTGGTTGCAAGGCCAGGGCGCGGCTGTCGAGCCGGTGATCACGCCCGGCGGGCACGAGATCTCGCAACCCGAACTGACGGCGCTGCAACACTTCATGCAGGCGGGCGCGGCTTAGCTCGGGCGGCCGTTTTCATCCGGCGCCGAGCCGCAAGCCCGCGGCCACGCGGATCAGCCGAGCCGGCGGCGTACGAACGCCTGGGCAAATACCAGCGTCACCAGTGCGATCACCGCCATGGGCCAGGCCTCGGCGAATACCACCGCGGGCGGCAACGCCTTGACGAAACAGCCCTGAACGATCACGAGGAAATGGGTCAGCGGCAAGGCCTCGGCCACCCACTGCAGCACCCGCGGCATGTTCTCGACCGGCGTGGCAAATCCCGACAACACCACCATCGGTACGGCCACCGCAAAGGCGCCGAGGATCGCCTGCTGCTGGGTCCGGGCGATCGCCGAGATCATCAGCCCGATCCCGACCACCGACAGGATCAGCAGCCCCAGGCTCATCAGCAGCAGCACGAATGAGCCCCGGAACGGCACGCCGAACAAAAACACATCGGCGCCGATCATGACCAGGCCGAGCAACGTACCGATCAGCAGCGCCGGGACGGTCTTGGCGATGATGATTTCGGACGTCGGGGTCGGCGAGACCATCAGCTGGTCGAAGGTGCCCAGCTCGCGCTCGCGGGCGATCGACAGCGCGGTCACGATCAGCGCGATGATCGTGGCGAGGATGCCGGACAGGCTGGGCACGACATACCAGCGGTAGATGAGATTCGGGTTGAATCCATGACGCACGACCGTCGGGTCGCGCATGTGCGCACCACCGGCAACGAGCATGGCCCCCGTCCGTGCGGCGATCTCGTCGAGATAACCGAGCGTGATCCGGGCGGCATTCGCCTGCCGGCCATCGAGAATGACCTGCGCGGTGGCGGTTCGCCCGGCGTCAACACGACGCGAGAAATCCGGCGGGATCTCGATGGCCGCAATCACCCGCTCCTGGTCGATCAACGCGCGGCGCTCGGCCGGGCTGTGCACCATGAACAGATGATCGACAAAGCCGGCCGCACCGAGCTCTGCCAGCAACTCGTGGGAGGCGCGCCCGGTGTCGCGGTTGTAGACCGCCAGATCGACGTGGTTCAACTCCAGTGTCGCGGCGAAGGAAAAGATCAGCAGCTGCATCAATGGCGGCACGATCAGCACGATACGACTGCGCGGATCGCGCAGGAGGCTGAGCAATTCCTTGATGATCTGGGCCCGAAGCCGGGCATGGCACAGGCGCCGCATCACCGGTCCAGACTCTTGTGCGTACGGCGCAGAGCGAGAACGAAGAACACCGCGCCGATCGCCAGCATGGCGGCGAGATCGCGCAGCAGCAGGGGCCAGACGTCGCCGGCCAGGAATACGGTCTGCAGCGCAGTCACGAAATAGCGCGCCGGCACGATGCAGGTCAGCAGCCGGATCGGCCATGGCATGGAGTCGATTGGGTAAATGAAGCCCGACAGCAGAAAGGCCGGCAGGAAACCGGTGAGCAATGCCACCTGTGCGGCCACGAACTGGTTGCGTGCCAGCGCCGAGATCAACAAGCCCTGACCGAGGGCGGGCACCAGAAACACCATCGACAACAGCAGCAATGCCAACGGCGAACCGCGCAGCGGCACGTCGAACACGAATACGGCGAGCAGCGTGGCGACGAGCGTGGCGGCCAGACCGAGAGCGAAATACGGCAGCAGCTTGCCGAGCAGGATCTCGGCCACCGAGGCCGGCGTGGACATGATCGCCTCCATGGTGCCGCGCTCCCACTCACGGGCGACCACCAGCGCCGTCAGCAGGGTGCCGATGATTGTCATCACAATGGCGATCGCTCCGGGAATCAGGGCGCGTCGGCTGTCGATCCCGGGGTTGAACCAGAACCGCGGCACCAGCGCGATCGGCGGCGGCGTTGCAGCGGCCCCGGGTTGCCGCGCCTGCCAGTCGCTCACCACGCCGCGGCCATAGTTGGCCACGAAGTTCGCGGTATTGGGGTGCGAGCCGTCGGTAACGATCTGAACCCATGGCCGGCGCCCCTGCGCCGCCAGGCGTTGCGCGAAATCCTGCGGGATCACGACATAGCCCCGCAACGCGCCCGAAACCAGTTGCGCGTTCGCCTCGCGCCGGTCTTGAAACATGCGGACGCGAAAATAACGCGTGCCGGCGAAGGCCGCGGCCAGCGACTGGGCCGGCGCGGCGTCGGATTGCAGTACGACACCCAGTCGTACGCCGCGCACATCCAGCGATACGGCGTAGGCGAACAGGAACAGCAGAACCACGGGCAAGACGAAGGCGATCAGAATGGTCGAAGGGTCGCGCACCAGCTGCAGGCTTTCCTTGCGCACCAGGGCCGTCAGCCGGCGCCGGTTGAAGCGGCGCGGCCCGGCGATCGACCGGCCGCCGGGCCCGACGCGCCGGGCACTCATGACCTCGCAGCCCGCGCCGCCTGCACGAGATGGATGAACGCCGCCTCCATGCTCGGATCGGGGCAGGCGGACGTCGCCGCGGCGCGCTTGAGCGCATCCGGGGTGTCGAGCGCGATCAAGCGGGCCTGATACATCAGGGCGACGCGGTCGCAGTATTCCGCCTCGTCCATGAAATGGGTGGTCACCATCACGGTCACGCCGCGGCGCACGAGGCCGTTGATATGGGTCCAGAATTCGCGCCGGGTGATCGGGTCCACCCCCGAGGTGGGCTCGTCGAGAAACAGTACCGGCGGGTTGTGCATCAGGGCGCAGGCCATCGCCAGGCGCTGCTTGTAGCCGAGCGGCAGCGACTCCGGCGCCGCGTCCAGATACGGCGCGAGCTGGAAGATCTCGATCATTTCGGCCGTGCGTTCGCGCCGGCGCGCGCCGTCGAGGCCATACACCCCGGCAAAGAAATCCAGGTTCTGGCGCACCGACAACAGGCCGTAGAGCGAGAACTTCTGGGCCATGTAGCCGAGCTGGCTCTTGGCCGCGCCGGCCGCCCGGCGCAGGTCCAGACCGGCCACGCGCGCCTCGCCGCGGGTCGGCTTGAGCAGACCGCAGAGCATCTTGAAGGTGGTGGACTTGCCGGCGCCATTGGGCCCGAGCAGACCGAAGATCTCGCCGCGGGCCACCGCGAAGCTGACGTCATCGGTGGCAGTGAACTCGCCGAAACATTTCGTCAGCCCCCGGCAGGTCACCGGATGCGGCTCGGCCCGCGTCACCGGCGCCATGCGCGCGGCCAGCGCCGACGTGCCACCCGGCCCGCCGCCGAGCAGATCGACGAAGGCATCCTCGAAGCGGGGCGCGACCCGGGCGATACGGGCGCCCGCCTTGCGCGCGAGGGTGTCGATCGGGTCGCGGGCCGCGCCGTCGCGCAGCACCACGCGCACCGCGCTGCCCTGGATCACGCCGTCGCAGACCGACGCCAGATCGAGGGCCTCGGCCAGCACGGCCCGCCGTTCGCCAGCGGCCCCATCGATCCGAAAACTGCGGCCCGTCAGGCGTTCGGTCAGTGCCTGCGGCAGGCCATCGTAGATCAGCTGGCCGCCGTTGAGCAGCAGCACCTGCCCACAGCGCTCGGCCTCGTCCAGATAGGCCGTGGACCAGACCACGGTCATGCCTTCGCCGGTCAGCGCGTCGACCATGCGCCACAGATCCTGCCGGCTGAGCGGGTCGACGCCGACGCCCGGCTCGTCGAGCAGCAACACCCGCGGCCGGGCCATCAGCGCACAGGCCAGGCCCAGCTTCTGTTTCATGCCGCCCGAGAGGTTGCCGGCCAGGCGTGTGGTGAAGGGTTCGAGCCGGGTGAACGCCAGCAGGCGTTCGAAGGTGTCATCGTGTGGCATCGTCGGCAGCCCGTGCAGCTCGGCGTACAAGCGCAGGTTTTCACGCACCGACAGATCCTCGTACAGCCCGAAGCGCTGCGGCATGTAGCCGGTGACCGTATGCACGGCCGTGTTATCGGCCACGACATCGCAGCCGGCCACGACCACCCGGCCCGCGTCGGGCGCCATCAGCCCGGCGAGGATGCGCATCAGCGTGGTCTTGCCGGCGCCGTCGGGCCCGACCAGGCCTGTGAGCCGACCGGGGCGGATGCAGGTATCGAGACCGGCCAGCGCCGCCGTGTCGCCGAAACGTTTGCTCAGGCCGACGATCTCGATGCCGGCATCGTCGGCCGGCGGACCGGGGCACTCGGGTGGTGATTCGGCCATGTCACGGCCCCTTGCCGAGGACATCGACGGTGACTGGCATGCCCTGGCGCAAGCCTTGGTCGGCATCGGATACCACGATGCGCAGCCGGTAGACGAGATCGGTCCGCAGCCGGGCCGTCTCCACGGTCTTCGGCGTGAATTCGGCCTGCGACGCGATGAAGCCAATGCGCCCGTGGTACACCCGTTTCGAAGAATCGGTCCGTAGTGTCACCGCCGCCCCCGGCACAATACGGCCCAGATCCGGCTCGTCGACATAGGCGCGCACGTAGACCGGATCGCGCAGGTTGAGCGTCAGTACCGGCGTGCTGGCGCTGACCATGCTCCCGGGCTCGCGTACCCGCGACAGTACCGTGGCTGCGGCCGGGGCCAGCAGCCGGGTATCGCCGAGCGCGGTCCGGGCCTGATCGCGGGCCGCCCGCGCAGCGGCGAGCGTGGCCTGCGCCGCGGCAATGTCCTCGCTGCGCGCGCCGGCCCGCTGCAACGACAGAGCCTGCGTGGCCGCGGCCAGCTCGGCGGCGGCCTGATCGCGAGCGGCGCGCGCCGCGTCCAGATCGCGCTGGGCCGCGGCGTGCGATGCCCGCATCAAGCGCTCGCGGTGGTAGTTGCGCCCGGCATTGCGATAGCCGGCCCGCGCCCGCTTAACCTCGGCCCGGGCCTCGGCGATCCGCTGCGGGCGATTGCCGGCCTGCAGTTTCGCCAGTACGGCCGCGTCGGCCCGGACCGCCGCCTTCGCCTTGGCCAGCGCCTGGCGGTAGGGCGTGGCGTCGAGTTCGGCGACCCGCTGGCCGGCCTTGACCCGATCGCCTTCCTCGACCGCGACCGATACCAGGCGACCGGGTTGCCGAAAAGCCAGCTCGACCTGGCGGATGTCGACATTGCCATACAGACGCAGTCCATGATCGCCGTGCCCGGGCCAGGTCCACCAGAGCAGGCCGCCCGCGCCGACAAGCAACACGGCGATCAGCGCCAGCGCGGCGCCCAGACGCCGGCGCGTCATGAGCCGGACGCCGCCAGCAGCGCCCGCAGGTTGCCGTGCAAACGGGCACGAATCGCCTCGACCGCGCCCGCGTCGATGTCCGACCAGGCCAGCGCCCGCAATACCCCGGCCCGCGCCGCGCGGAACACCAGAATCTGGCCGAGCACGGTCAACGCCAAAAGCCGAGCCTCCGGTTCCGGCATGGAGCCGCGAAGCCGCCCGATCAGACGCACGATCAGGGTGAGCAGACGGTCCATGAACCCGCTGTAGAGCAGGTCGAACGCCTCGGTCGGCAGCTGTTGTTCGCGGATGATCAATTGAGCCCAGGCGTCCGTGCCCGGATCGGTCATCAGATCGAGCAAGCCGTCCGTCAAGCGAAACAGCGCACGAAAATCGTCCTCCCGCCCGTGCACGCCGGGTGCGGAATCATGCAGCGCGGCTTCCACGAGCGTCATCTCGGGATCGAGCCGGGCCCGTACCCGCCCGGCAATCGCCACGAACACGGCCTGATACAGCCCCCGCTTGTGGCCGAAGTGATAACCGATCAGGGATTGATTGACACCCGCCCGAATCGCCAGCGCGCGCAGGCTGACCTGGTCGTACCCCGCCTCGGCGAACGCCGTCATCGCGGTCCGCAATAACGCATCGCGGGTCAGGTCGCCACGCGTCAAACAATGGGAGGCCAGCTTATTCATGTCGTGTGATGGAAAGGCCCCGTGAATCGATCAATCGAGCAATGAGCCGAAATCCTACGCCCGCGCCCGCACCCGCTTGTTGAGTCAGATCAAAACGGGCGCGTCGCCCCGCCGTTCGCCACGGCCGAGGGTGACAGCCGCCGTACGGGCTCGACGAGGCCATCGACGCCAATCGATGTGTTTTAAAAGCGTTCGTTTATCGTTTGCTTGGCGTTACCCATTCGTTTTTACGTCGTAAATTTAATTTTCTATTCAGGTTCAAAGGTTTTCCGCCGATACAACAGTGCGGCAAAGTGGCCGTGAACCATTCGAAAAGGAGTACCTTATGAGTATTACCGCGACCGGAAGCAGCCAGCTGGCTGCCCAGGCCCAGATGCAGATGCAAATGCACTCGGCCAACGAATCCCAGGAAGCGCCCGGCACCCGGGACCACGACGGCGATTCGGACAAGCAGGGCGCCCAGCCGGCCCAGGCCGCTTCGACGGCCGGCCCGCGCGTGAACGCGTCGGGCCAGAGCATCGGCCAGCACATCAATGTGACGGCCTAGCCAACGGCTCGGGACCGCCCGCCACTGCGGCGGGCGGTTCTGTCGTGCCGGCGCGATGACAGCGCGATGATGCGCTGCTGGGATGACAGCCTTCGATGGCCGCGCCTGGCTGGTGTTCCGGCGATACCGGCACCGCCCCCCACGGCGATGAGCCACGGCTGCCGGCCGCTGCCGGTTGACGTCAAAACGGGCTACACTGGATATACCTGAAAAGCGCCCCCTTTCGATACCGGCCAGACCAGCATGGGCTCCAAGCAGAAATCACAACAGAAACTGCCGCGGCAGAGCCTGAAGTCCATCAAGGACACGGCGCGCGGCAAGACACCCGGGCCGAACAGGGCTAACCGCCAATTCAAGGGCTACCGCTGAGCGAGGATGCGCGGCGATTTATCCCTGATCACCGGGCGCCGCCTGCCATCGGGCCATGACCGGATAGACTGACACCGCGGAACCACTCTGTTGCCGCGGCAGGTCGACGGCTTGCAATACCTTCGACCCGACATTCATGCCCGGTTCGCAACATCCCGCCGGGTCAGCAAGGAATGCCCATGCTCAAACACATCAATCCCCTGCTGACGGGGGACGTGCTTGCCCTGCTCGCCGATATGGGCCATGGCGACGAACTGGCGATCGTGGATGCCAATTTCCCGGCCGACGCCCTGGCGAAACGTCTGGTGCAACTCCCGGGTATCTCGGCCACCGATACGCTGTCCGCCGTGCTCAGCCTGCTCCCGCTGGACGACTTCGTCGCTGCCCCCACGGCGGCGATGGACGCGCCCGATGGCCGACCCGCGCTCTACACCGAATTCGACCGCATGCTGGCCGCGGCGGAGGGTCGGGAGATCCCGATCGAATGCATCGATCGCTTCGATTTCTACAACCGCACCCGCGCAGCCTACGCCGTACTCGCCACCGGTGAGCGGCGGCTGTACGGCAACATTATCCTCAAGAAGGGCGTGTTGCGGATCTGAGGCAAGTCCGCCGCGCCGACCGGGCACGGCCCGGCCGATAACCCGGGCGCAGACCTCGCCCGGGCGGGTGGCGACGGGCGCATGCGTTCAATGGCCGGCTGGCGCCCACCAGCGCAACAGGCCGGTCAACGCCGTGCCCAGCCCGACCGCGAACCAGAGACTGTGCAGACCGAAGCGCAGATACGCGAAACTGCCGAGCACGGTACCCGACAGCAGACCGGCCCAGAGCAGGAAGTACCAGACCCAAGCCCAGCGGTCACCACCCAACAGGACGCCCATCAGCCGCTGACCGAGCTTGACCAGCGTGCCCGTCATGTAAGTCACACCCAGGCTGACCTCGCCATTGCGCTCGAAGACGGTGTTTTCGGCCCCCATGGCCAGCGCCATGCAGACGACCGCGCCCCATGTGACGCCGGCACCGGCAAAGCAGGCGGCCAGCGCCAACAGGCCGGTTACCAGCGCCATCACCGCGGCACGGCGCCAGGCCCCGGTCCGATGATTGACCAGCGACCCGATCATCACGCCGAGCACGAACAAAGCGATCACCACGGCCGGCACGAACGCCGTCGACAGACTGCGCACGGCGCCGACCCCGAGCCGCGTGGTATTGCCGCTCATGAAGGCAATGAAGTACCCACCCAGCGTCATGAACCCCAGGGCGTCGACATAGCCGGCCAGGCCCGTCAGTGCTATGGCAATCGCGCGCTCGCGTCGACGATGAGTGATCAAGGCTTCGAGGATATCCGGACAGAGTGCGCAGACTATACGAAAGTCGGGGCCCGGCGGGCGAATCGGTTGCGGACAGCCAATACCGCTCGCGCCGTCGCCATCCGGTCGCACACCGCCAGACGCGCCGCCCGGGCGACCGCCTTCCCGGACCCGCAGCCCACTCGTCACATCCCGTGCGAAAACCGCTAGCATTCGCCAGAAGCGATCGATAGCGACCGCCCGGCGCCATGCCATCGCGCCGCCGGGTCCATTGCTGTGGAGTTCCGATGCGTTATCCCATGCCGGCGACAAGTCTCGATGCCCCCCATGCGGCAACACTCGAGATACAGAAAAGCCGCTTCATCGGCTGGTGTGCCGGCATCGACGGCGTCGACGACGCGCACCGGCTGATCGCGCTGGCACGTCAGCGCTATCCCGACGCCTCGCATCATTGCTCAGCCTGGATCGCCGGCGCCCCGGGCGACGATCGGGTGATCGGGTTCTCGGACGATGGCGAACCCGGCGGCACGGCCGGCCGGCCGATGTATCAAGTGATCGAGGGTAGCGGCCTCGGTCGCATCGCCTGTGTCGTGACACGCTATTTCGGCGGTATCAAGCTCGGCACGGGCGGCCTGGCGCGCGCCTATGGCCAGACAGTCAGCGCACTCATCGCCGACCTGCCGACACGGGAGCACGTGCCAAGACGCCGGCTGGCGCTCGACCTGGCCTTTGCCGACGAGCAACCCGTGCGGCGCTGGCTGGGCGAACACGAGGGCCGGATCATCGACGCCCGCTACCATGGCGGGGGCGTGACGCTGGCGGTGGATTGGCCCCGGGACGCCGATACCGATTTTGCCGAACTCGACGCCCGGCTGAGCGGTCGCCTCGCACTGGTAGACGACGACACCGCCGGGCAATGAGCCGGCGCGCGACGCGCGCGGCCGGCCCCGGCCCATCAACCGCGCGCGGTGACTTCCAGCAGGTGATAACCGAACTGTGTCTTCACCGGCCCCTGTACTTCGTTGAGCGGGGCGCTGAACACCACGTCGTCGAACTCGCGCACCATCTGGCCGGGGCCGAATGTACCGAGTTCGCCGCCCTTGCGGCCGGACGGACACGTCGAATGCTCACGCGCGACTTCGGCAAAATCGCCGCCGTTTTCGATCTGTTGCTTGAGTTCGACACACTTGTCTTCGCTGTCGACCAGAATATGACGGGCACTGGCTTTGGCCATGATGAAAGTCCTGCTTCACTGAATGACGGGGCCGTCATGGTACGGCAATTATGGCGACGCCGCGGACCCAATCAGGCCGCGCCCGAGCCCAGCGCTACCGCCAGCCCCGGTGCGTAATCGGCGCCGTGGGGCACGGTCGCCGTCGACGGCGCCAGCGCGTCGCCGATCGGCTCGGCACGCCCGCCGAGGTATTCGGCCAGAAACGCCTCGATAATCGCGTTGAAGGCGATGTTGTTGGCCGGGCGGGCAAAGCCGTGGCCTTCGTCGGGGAACAGCACGTAGGTGACCGGTATCGATTTCTCGGCCATTGCGTTCACGATCTGGTCGCTCTCGGCCTGCTTGACGCGCGGGTCGTTGGCGCCCTGGCCGATCAACAGCGGGCGAACGATGCGATCGGCATGGGTCAGCGGCGAGCGCTCGGCCAGCCAGGCGCGACCGGCCTCGGTGCCGGGGTCGGCCATGCGCCGATACATCTGGCGGCGGCCCGCTTCCCAGTAGGGCGGGATGCTCTCCAGCAGGGTGGTGAGGTTCGACGGGCCGACGATATCCACGCCGCAGGCGAAGGTTTCCGGCGTCAGCGTGAGCCCGGCCAACACGGCATAGCCGCCGTAGGAACCGCCCATGATCGCCACCCGCTTCGGGTCGGCCACACGCTTGTCGACCGCCCAGTTCACGGCGTCGATCAGGTCGTCGTGCATGGCGGCGCCCCACTCGCCGTCACCGGCGGCGGTGAAGGATTTGCCGAAGCCGGTCGAGCCGCGATAGTTCACCGACAGCACCGCATAGCCGCGATTGGCCAGCCACTGGTGGTAGCCGTTGCTGCCGTAGTCGTCCCGCGCCCAGGGGCCGCCGTGCACCAGCAGCGCCATCGGCAGCGGCTCACCCGGCGCGGTGAAGCCTTCGGCGCCGCTGCCGCGCGGCAAGGTGAGATAGGCGGTCAGCGTCAGCCCGTCGCGGGCGGTGATCTCCAGCGGCGTCATACCGGCCAGCGGCGCACCCACCAGTTCCGGGCGGCTGACGAACAGCGTGGTGAGCGTCCCGGCGTCGCGATCATAGAGATGGGTTGCCGGTGGCGCGGTAACCGGGTCGTTGACCACCACCCAGCGGCGATCGTCGTCGGTGCGGGAGGTGACGTGCACGTCGCCTTCGAGCCGCGCGTCCAGAAACGCCAGGTCGTCGCCGATGGCCGGGTCGATCACGTGCCACTGGGTGCGCAGATAATCCACTGCCCAGGCCTGGATTTCGTGAGTTTCGGGGTCGGCCATCACGCCGGTCACGTCCGCCTTCGGCGAGGCGGCGATTTCGCGCATGTCACCGGTTTCGAGATTCTGGGCGACGAGCGCGGCGGTATCGCGGCCGCGGCTGTCGATCCAGTAGAGCGTGTTGCCGTCGCGAGTGAAGCCCGCCGGGCCGGTGTTGGCGCTGTCCTCGAAGCGGATGCTGACCAACGGCTCGGCCGCCACCGCGCCGTCCCGCACGCGGAAGAAATCCTCGCCGCCGTCCTCGCGGGGCTTTTGCGCCAGGCGGATATCGAGGCTTTCATCCACCAGAAAGCCGCCATAACCGTCGTTGCGCATTGCCAGCGCCAGTTCGCCGCTGGCCAGATCCAGGCGATAGACATCGTGCCAGCGCGGATCGCGGTCGTTGATGCCCACCACGATATGGTCGCGCACGTGTCGGCTGACGCCGAGTACCTGCACCCGTACCCCTTCCTGCGGTGTCAGGGCGCGCTGGGCCGCGCTTTCCACGTCCACACCGAACAGCCGGAAGTTCTCGTCGCCGCCCTGGTCGTTCACGAACAACAGCTGCCGGCTGTCCGGCGACCAGAAATAGCTGCGGATCGGGCGGCTGCGCTCGTCGGTCAGCGCCCGGCCTTCATCCGGGCGATCGACGGGCGCCACCCAGAGATTGAGCACGTCGTTGAACGGGGCGATCCACGACAGCCAGCGGCCGTCCGGGCTCAGCCGGCCTTGTATACGGCTGGGGTTGCCGAACAGCCGCTCGCGTTCGATCAACGGCACATCGCCCACGCCACCGGCGCCGGCCGCGTCGCTCGCCGCCATGGCAATGTTGTGAGCCGGATGATGCCAACGCATGGGGCGCTCCTTTGCGGGATTGAATCAGGCCTCACTGGGTGAGGCGTCGGGCGGTCAGGATAACGCGGGCGCCGCACCCACAGGGTGATCGCCACGCGACACGGCCCCGGCAGACGCATCGCCATGATTGCTAAAGCTCAGCCACCGCTCGCCGATAAACCGACTTCGGCCAGACATTCCCAAAGCTTGGAGATCATCTCATGGACGCAGGAAGCGTGAACTCGACCGTCAGTACCGCCATGGCTTTGCAGCAAAGTAATCAAAACCAGAGCGTGCAGACAAACCTGCTGCGCAAGTCGCTCGACAGCCAGGCCTCGCAGATGAGTCAGCTCATGTCGTCGCTGGAAACACAGCCGGCGTTGGCAACGACCGGATCCGTCGGAACGCAGATCAATACCTATGCCTGACGGCCGCGTTTAAAACGAAAGGACTTGAGCAGCGGCAACATAAGGGCCGGCGCATCTTTTCGATCGCGCCATAATAAAATTCCTTATATAAAATAGGATTATAGCTATAGAAATCGTAAAGTTTGGTGCCGACGACATCGAAAATACATTGTCCAAGATGTCGGAAAAGCAGATAGACCAGATGGCTTTTGGCGCAATTCAACTGGATGGCAGCGGAAAAATTCTGCAGTACAACTCAGCCGAAGGTGCAATAACGGGCCGCGACCCTTCGCAAGTCATAGGGAAAAACTTTTTTCGGGACGTCGCACCGTGCACCAATCGTCCGGAGTTCAAAGGCCGCTTCGACGACGGCGTGCGTAACGGTGATTTAAGTGCCGTTTTCGAATATACATTCGATTACGAGATGACACCCACCAAGGTAAGAGTCCAGATGAAGAAAGCGATCTCGGGTGACAGCTACTGGATCTTCGTCAAACGTCTTTAATGCATTGGCGCGGAACGGGTCAAAGGCTGTGAGCATGCTTGGGCGGACTTTTATAAGCCGTTGTCTGTTTTCGCTAATCGCGGCCAAGCTCGATGGGTCGTACCGAGGTCAGGGTCATTTCGGCCCGCTTGCTAACATGGGCCTTGATACCCCGCTGCGCGCGCACGATACGAACTCCGCACTGAATATCGACTCGCTCAAGTTGATGAGTCTGGCGATGGACGTCAGCACACTATTCCAAATACCCGATAGTGGGCTTGAAGATTATCTGTTGCGCGGACAAACGATCGGCGATTGGGTCGATGTGGTGATGGAGTCGCGAAACAGCGGCGCTCAGGCGCTGGCATTTACGAGCTCAGGCAGCACAGGAGAACCCGCCACCTATCGTCACGAATGGATCGATTTACTTGACGAAGTACGGGATCTGGCGCCGAAATTCGCCACTCATCTTGGCCAGCCGATCACGCGGGTCGTCGTATGTGTCCCAACGCACCACATTTACGGCTTTCTATTCGGCATTGTGTTGCCCGCAGTTTTGGATCTGCCGGTACTCGATCGTCCGCAAGCAATGCTGACAGCGCACGCCGGGCGCTTCAGCGACGGTGATCTTATCGTCGGTTTTCCCTGGTTTTGGCGCGCCCTGGCGCAAGCGGGAACGCAGTTTTCCGAGTCCTGTATCGGCCTCTCATCAACCGGTTCCTTGGACGCTGACATAAGTCCGCGTCTCAAAGCAAGGGGCCTGAAGGCGATGATCGAAATACATGGATCCAGCGAAACGGCCGGTATAGGTTATCGGTCGCATGGCAGCGATCCCTATACGCTGATGAATCGCTGGCATGTCGGACCGGATAAGGCGCGCTTGGCCAGAAATCGTGATCTGTCTGAAACCGTGTTGTTGCCTGATCGTGTTGACTGGGTTGACCCGCGTCGCTATCAGCTGCGCGGGCGACTGGATCAGGCTATTCAGGTCGCGGGTCATAATGTTTATCCCGACCAGATCGCTATGCAGATTGCCCAGCACCCGGATATCGATCAAGCGTACGTGCGGCTCATGCGACCCGGCGAGGGAGACCGTCTTAAGGCCTATGTCGTGCCCTCCGATGAAAATTTTCCACCCGCCCAAGTAAAAAAGCGTCTCGTGGAATGGTGTCGTGCCAGCCTCACAACGGCACAAATGCCGGCGGTGATTACAGTGGGGTCGGCCTTACCCATGAATTCCCTCGGGAAACCGGCTGACTGGTAGGCCGTCACACGCGGGCGTATAGGGATAAGCACAGTTTCGACGATGGTCGGCCGCCAACGGTTAGAAAACACGGCGTAGACAATGCCATTCACCCGCCGCCTACCGAGGTCGAGAACGCGGGCATCATCGCTAGCACACCGAGCCACATCCGGGCGGCGACGGATAGAGATCGCAGCCCGGGGAGTCGACAATCTGATCGAGCCCTTCCCGGCGTGGCCAAGGCAATGAACCACCTACGTAAATGGATCCAAACCACGGGCCCGGCAGTGGATCACAATGGTCGACGTGGAAATGCCGCCCCGACCACTGCCCGCGATCAGCCAAACCACGGTGATCGCCGAAGTCCGGCGCTGAGCAGGTAAAGCACGGACCGCCGTAGCGGCCGACGCGGTCGCGATGGTCGGGGCCACCCACCCATGGGCCTCCGCTGGCAATGACTGCTATCGGCCGAATGCCATCCGTCGTGACCGTAGCCGAACACGGTCATCATGGGCGCAGCCGTCAAAGCCAGAGCCGCGAGACAATGCGTGCGGCGCGCCAGCCCGTTGTTCATTGACTCTCCCTCGCAGGCAGCCAATCAGCGTCGACGGGCGGTAGACCGATAACGATTGGCCCGTCATGCCGATAGGTGGTCACGGCTTGCCCCGGTATCGGTTGCCAATCTGTACGACGCCCCCGGTATACGAGAACGCCGCCGCGGGCCACGCCGAAAGCGGCGCCAGCCGCGTCGAATACGCGCAAAACCATGAGCGACAGGGCAACTCGCCGGCGGCCGGCGTCAACCGCAACACACCGCATTTGATTACGCTGAACATGCAGGCGACAACCACGTGGCACTGTTTGTCGTCGACATCGCGAATCAACTGGGTCGAGGCCGTCGACGATGATCTATGGCGGAAGGGGCGGCTCGTTGGTCGCGGAGATAAGGGGTGACAGCGACCGCCCATTGCGGTCATACAGATTGACCAACCGCGGGACATAGACTCTGGTGAGCATTTCGCGCCGCCAGATCGTCAGCAGCTCATGGTCCAGATTCGCTGACGGAAGCCGCAGGGTCATAACCACGGCGGGAACTGCTCGGCACCACGCGGAGCATCCATCGGGCCGCGTCAGCCGAGTCACAACCATGCGTGAGCCGGATACGGATTAGGGACGCTGGTCGAAGATAGCGCGGCTTTCAACAGCAACGACATTCGCTGTTTAGCGCCATTCCCTGACGGTTGATGCAGGCTCCGCCCGCAACGCTGCCCGGATGTTACGGCAATCGCGGCATCCTCGCCCGCCCTCCGCCGCTGTCGGAACCCCGGCGCACCGGGGCCCCGACGCCAAGCGCTGGATCAGGGTTTGATCGTGGCAACGACCTCGCCCTGGCTGTATTGCAACGCCACGTTGTACGTCTTGCCACTCGCGTCGCTGGCGATCGCCTGGCTGAACTTGCCTTCCAGGTGATCGGCGGTAACCACCGTATAATGGGTTTGCCCGGTCAATGTCGGCACCTTGAGCAGCAACGAGCCGCCATCGAGGAAAGCGCTGCCGGAGACCTGCAACTGCGCCTGATCGGCGAGATCGAGCGAGAGCGTACCAGCCTTTTGCACGAAGTTGGCGACTTTCAGGGCCCCCTGCGCGTTCTTGTCGGCGCCCGCCTTGATTGCTATGCCGACCGTTCCGCCCTGCTGATACAGCGTATTGCTGCCGAAGGCGCGGGCCGAACCGGCCACCAGGCCCCCATCGACCAGCAATGTGCCGCCGCTGTACGAATTGTCGCCGTTCAGATGCAGCGTACCCGTGCCATATTTGCGGACCCGGCCGGGGCCCGATATGTCGTTCTGCCAATAGTCTTCCGCGTTAAAGCCGCTGCGGTTCGTGCCGTCCATGGTCACATCCACATCACCATCGAACGCGCCGTATCCGTCAGCCGCCGCCACCAGATCCAGCCGCCCCCAGCCATGCGACTGGTCGATGACGGGGTAATTCGATGCGATCTCGGTGGTGGCGAGAACCGCCCGACGTTGTTGCGCGTCAAGATAGGGAAAACGCGACCGCAGCAACACTTCGGCGCCCTTGGGTACCTCCGGCGCCTTGACCGGCTCGTTCAGCTTGCTCAGGCCGTACGTAAGAAACGCCCTGTAGCGCGCCTTCATGGCTTTGTGGGCTGCCACGGTGTCGGCGCTATGCGCCCAAGCATAGACGGAATCGTACCCGGCGGTTTTCGCCTGGTCGCTGAAGTATGCGTAGGCCTGCGCCACCGCCTGGTCAGCCGCGCCCTGATTGCTGCGATCGTAAAGCGTCGCCGCCGTTACAGCCTCGCCCATGATGCGGCCACCGATGACATCCAGCGGCGAGTGCATCCCGGCGACGATCCGGTTTTCACCGAGTTCAGCCGCTCGGGCCGCCATCTCGGCAAAGCGTTGCGGGATCGCGTAGGCCATGCCGAGGCCGCGGTCATAGGCTTCGGTGGTATGGCCGCTGGGGAACGCCGCATCCTTGGCGCGGCTGGATTTCCAGGTGCCGGTGCCGTTGAAATCGCTGGCGTAGGTGCCATCGCCATTGTCGGTGTATACCGAGCGGCGCGCGCACTTCAGCCCGGTAATGGCGCGGACGAGCGGATCGCTCGGCTCTTCGAAATATTTCGTCTGCGTGGTGCCGTCCGGGTTGTAACAGGTCAGTTTCTGCAAACTGCTCTTGTCCTGCCCATTGAAGGAGGCAACCGTATAATCCCCGGCATTGATGCGCCACGGGCGCGGCGATTCAAAATGATACTTGGGCGCCTCGGTCGAGGCTCCGTAGCCCGCGATATCGCTCAGCAATGATACGACCGCGTCCAGGCTGTAACCGGTCTGACCGTAGTTTGTACCACCCGAGCCCCCGTCGCTGATCGAATTGATCAAGTGGTTGCTGTCGGTGATCGAAAACGAGGTCTTGTTGCCGGAAGCCGGATCGTAAACGATCTGATCCGGGTTGCTACTGTCTCTTGACAACGTTGTCACCGAGTGTGCACCGACGCGATAGGCGGGGGCCAGCGGCCCGAGCCCCGAGGTGATGCTGTAGCCCTTCTCCCGCTGGTCGTCGAGATAGGCGCCGCGTTGCGACTGGACCTGGGAGCGGTCGACGTCCGGGGTGCTCTGCCCGGCACGGGTCAGTGTTTTGACGTAATCGAAATTTTCCTTCCAAATCGTCATATTGAGGACTTGGGCGTTATCGAACGAAACCGTACTCAGAACGCCGTTGGTCTGTTTCGTCCCGCCACCCGCGACACCGGTATAGCTGTACGTGCCCTGCGGGCTGCCCGATTTTAGTTTGTCCGAACCATAATCCGACCAGGTCGGGTCGCCCAGGATGTAGATCTTGTTGAAACCCTTCAGGATCTGCAGCATGGGATCGTAGGTCGGGCTGTAGGCGATCGCGTAATTATTATTATTGGTCTCCGCGAGATGGCTGTCCACGACCGCCTGTTCACCCGATCCGAGCTGCGGCGTGTCGACTGCCTGGATATAACCGACCCCTTGCGGAACACTCGGTTCGGTATAGGTCTTGGCGTTGTTATTGTTATTACTATTGTCGTTACAGGCGGACATCGTGACAACCAGCGCCGCGACCGCCAGGCCCCACCGTTTATCTTTGCAAACCATCATCGTTTCCTTATTTTCCCAAGAACGATAAAGGAGAGGGCCGATAGGAGGGGCAGCGCGGTAATGGTAACGTTATCAATGTTGCCGGCTTCACCAGACAGCCGAACCGTCAGTACCCGTTACTTTCCACAATGCAAGGCGCTCGAACCTTTGCAACCCCCGGCCCGACTCCACCGAGCCGCTAGCTTAGTTTCGCAATATGACGTATATATTAAGAAAAGTGTTTTCTGGCATAAATTATTAAAAAAAATAAAAATTTCGAAAGTTGATAGAGACTTACCGACGATTACGGCATCCGCCATCTCGGGCGTTGGCGGCGGGATACGGACACAAGCCCCGTCCCGGAACACGTTGCCGTGCGTGCACGCGGCAGTCGCCCCCCCCGATTTGGATATATTAATCCGGCATCAAAACAGCCGACTTCATCCGCTGTTTTCAACGCCTTCAAAAATAAATGCCGGCGCCTGTCCGTCTTTTATTTTCCGAGCCTTAGCGGCCAATGGCCACGTCGAGCATGCGGTCGCATACGCGCGCTATTAAATTGAGCGTTATCCAGGCCCGTTGCCTGTGCAGCGGTAGCGCTTATTGCACGCAAGCGTGAGTGACGTCGGCAGCCCAAAGTCAGACCGGTGATTGATGCCGCTTGGTGACCGGACTCGGGCCCTGCCCCGACCGCGCATACGACGGGATCTTGGCGATCGAGCGCCCCAGCCCTTGAAGTGTCAGATTTTCTTACATCATCGATGGTTATCAGACGGAGATGAAATTTAGCCCCATGTTTTTATTGCGTAAAATTTTCTGGATCGTAATTTGCTTATAAGGCATCTCTCTTAAGAAAAAACAGAGGATCGGCGCTTGCGCTAACCTCACCGACCCGGAGATTTCCATGACACCAAAACATTTCGGGCTTGCAGTGCTTGCGAGCCTGTCGCTGCTGATTTCAGGGCCGGCGCTGGCCACTGTGACTTATCTGAATTTCAGTACGTCGGGCATCAGCGGGGCACTTGCGTTGACCTACGGCCCGGCGACCGATGCCTTGTTTTCGGATGGCCATGAAATCACCGCAATCTCCGGAACGTTTTCCGACGCCAATAACGGGCTCGATATCGCCAACGAGAACGTCACCTCGCTCGTCGCGGTCAACAATGCGACACCGGAGCCCACCAACCACCTCGCCCCCCATGATTTCAGTCGGTTTGCCGTTGCTTTCGGTTTATCGCCCAATAGCAACGGCTATCTCACGTATGACAACCTGATCTGGCCGGACGGCTCGCCCCAAACGGCTACCGACTATCCGTTTCACGGCGGTTTGCTGGATATCTACGGACTCTTGTTCAATCTGGGTAATGGCGACGTGGTGGGCTTGTGGAGTGACGGCATCGGATCGCCGGGCTCGAGCGGCAATGCGTTCTACGGCGTGGCGGTCGCCACCCAGACTCAGGCACTGGATTATGTTTCGCCCGGGGTGTCGGTACCGGAGCCCGGTTCACTTCCCATGTTCCTGGCCGCCTTGTGTCTTGTGCTGTGGGTGGGACGTCGGCGCCTTGGACTAAGCGTTCGCCTCGATTAGCGGATAATTCGAGCATCGAATACCGCGTTATTAACCCGGCACAAAAATGGATGATTCTTCGGCTTAATAGCGCGAGTATGCGACTGCATGCTCGCCGCGGCCATTGGCCGCGAAGCCTTTGAAAATAAAAGACGGACAGGCGCCGGCTTTTATTTTTGAAGGCGTTGAAAACAGCGGATGAAGTCAGCTGTTTTGATGCCGGATTAATAACCGAGTGTCCTGTCACGTGAGTTCGCGTCATGGATTTCGGGCAATCCTTATTGCCCGGCGCGGTGACGCGAAACAAAGCGCACGAAACAGCCTGATTAATAGGCATTACAGAACACTCGGATCGCGCCGGTCGGCGTCGGGCCCGAGGCCGACGATGAGGCAACGCCGGCCATTTTCCGAGCCGGGCAGCACCTTGATCGCGAGACCGGTCCAGCGCCCGAGTCGCGGGCCCGGACGAGGACGCGGACCGGAACGGGTGGTACGGCGTGGTGCCTCATTACCGATTCAAGTCCATGCGATAGACGCCGATAACCTCCATCCGGCCATGGGTACTCGCAGGAAGAGGAGGCGTTATGAACGCAGGAAGCAGCGTGAATTCGGCCGTCAATACGGCGGTCGCGCTACAGCAAAAAAACCAGAACCAGGACATACAGGCGAACCTGTTGCGCAAGTCGCTCGATAGTCAGTCGTCGCAGCTCAGCCAGCTGATGTCGTCGGTGGAAGCGCAGCCCGCGCCGGCCACGAGCGGCACGGTTGGTACGCAGATCAACACATACGCCTGAGCACTACAGCACGGACAACCCCTGCAAGGTCGCTCTCACGCTGTCGTCCAGCGGCGTCTGCGGCTCGGCGCCGAGAAACGCGGTCAGCGCGGTATTGTCGAGACGCGCATCGGTTTGCCAGTGAAAACGGATTTCGCGCATTTCACGCAGCGTCGCGTTGAACGGCGCCAGGAGCGACAACAAGCGCCAGGGAAAGCGCTTTACCGGCAGATGGAGCGCGCCGGCGGCGCGTTTGATGCTGGCGGTCATACCGTGACCGCCGCCATCGTAGTAGCCGGCAAAATGGTACCGCGCGGCCGGCTCCAACTCTTGCTCACGATCGGCGAACCGCGCGAAGGCCTCGCCCAGGTCGGGCAGGTAGGCCCAGCTGTGGCCGATACCCGGCCGCCCGGGATAGACAATTTTTCGCAGCGGCTTACAGGGCTTGACCAAAACCTGGGAAAACCAACTGCTACCGGCACGCGGCCCGTAGAAGTCGCCGGCCCGAACAATCAGCGAGCGTACCCCATCCGCGGCGGCCGCGGCGAGATTGGCTTCCATCCGGGCCCGAATCCCGCCTTTTCTGGTCTGCGGGTTCTGGGGCGACGTCTCGTACAGCAGCGGCAGCGCATCCGCCCCGTAGTTGTAAATCGTGCCGGGAAGAAAGATACGCCCGCCCTGGGCATGAGCCGCCACGATGGTGTTATCCAACATGGGCATTACCTGGGTGTCCCAATGGCGATATCCCGGCGGATTGACGGCATGCACGATCACGCGGGCTCCGGCGGCTGCCTGTACCACCGCCTGCCGATTCAGCGCATCGCCCGCCACCGTTTCAAAGCCGTCGGCCCGCAACCGGACGGCCGCCGCACTGTCTGGGCGTCGAACCACGGCGCGCACCCGCCAGCCGTGCGCGAGCAGCGCTCGGCCAATGGCGCCGCCAACGCCACCGCCTGCACCCAATACCAGTGCCTGACCTGTTGTATTCATGAGCCGATCCGGAGAGATGAGGGAAGCTCACGATAGGCGCGGACAAGCTCGGTTAGAATTGGCAAACACCAACCAGCGGCCCGTCAATGATGAACGAGCCTTCTCAGCTTGAATGACACCGACTGGGAGCGCTATCGCGCGTTTCTCGCCGTCGTCGATACCGGCAGCCTGTCGGCGGCGGCGCGGGCGCTGAACGCGATGCAACCCACAGTGCGGCGCCGCATCGAGGCGCTGGAAAATGAGCTGGGCACCGCCCTGTTCACCCGCTCCCCGAGCGGGCTCGAACCGACCGCGATCGCCCTCGACTTGGTCGCCCCGGCACGCGCCATGGCCAACGCCGCGCGCGCCTTTTCGCGCACGGGCTCGGCCTCGGCCGATCAGATCTCGGGCGTGGTACGCGTGACCGCCAGTGAAGTGATGGGAGTTGAGGTGCTGCCCGCGCTGCTTACGTCACTCATGGCCGAACATCCCACGCTGACCATCGAACTCAGCCTGAGCAATGACAACGCCGATATGCTGCATCGCGAGGCCGACATCGCGATCCGGATGGTACGCCCGACCCAACACGCGCTCATCGCCAAACGCATCGGGCATATCACGGTTGGCTTGCACGCACGCCGGGATCTGATCGAACGCCGCGGCATGCCCGCCGACCTCGACGATCTACGCCGCTTCCCGTGGATTGGCTTCGACACCGAAACGGCGAGCATCCGCACGATGCGCGCCCTGGGGCTCACGGAACAACGACAGGACTTCGCCTACCGGACCGACAGTGACATGGCGCAGCTCGCGGCCATCCGAGCCGGCCTGGGGATCGGCGTGTGCCAGGCGCCCCTGGCTCGCCGCTTTCCCGATCTGGTGCGGATTCTTCCCGATCTGATGAGCTACCCGCTCGAAACGTGGGTGGTCATGCACGAAGACCTGCGGCGCGTGCAACGCGTCCGCCTTGTATTCCGTCACCTGGCCCGCCACCTGAGCGCCTACATACGGCTGGATGAGCCGCCAGATGGGACCGGCCTGTAGCCGCGTGTCTGCCAACGCATGTCGCAAGACCCCAGGTTCGCGGGCGACCCGTTGCTGGTACGCGCGGGTCGCGGTCTGGTGCCGACGCCGTATGCCGCGGCAATACACGATCACGTGCATGAACTGACCCGCGGCGCCCGGGCAATGCTGCAACCGCGCAACGATCGTCTCGAGCTTGCTGCGCTGGAGCGTAATTTCACCCTGCGCGCCAACGAGGCTTTCGTGGCGTTCTTTTCCGTTCCCCTGATGCAGGCCGTTGACGCGGTAGCGCCGCACGTCCGCCTTTGCTTTACGCCCAAGCCGAACAAGGATGTGGCAGCGCTACGCGACGGCTCGATCGACCTGGAAATCGGCGTGGGAGACACAACCGCACCGGAGATGCGCGCTCGCTTGCTGTTTCACGACCGGTATGTCGGCGTCGTGCGAGCAGGCCATCCGCTGCTGGCGGAGCCGAACGTGACCCCCGAACGCTATGCGGCCTGCAAGCACGTGGCCGCCTCCCCACGCGGCGAGGTCGCCGCTTCCGTCGACGAGCCACTGGCGGCGCTTGGATTGCGGCGGGAGATCCATACCGTTGTTCCCGGTTTCCCGGACGCCATGCGGATCGCCCGTCACTCGGATTTGGTGGCGCTGGTCCCGCAATCGTGCCTCGGGAATGCGCTGGCCAGCGACCACGCCGCCAAGCTCGGGCTCCAACACTTCGACCTACCGGTCCCAACCCCGGAATTCACGATTGATGCCATGTGGCACCCGCGCATGGATGCCTACCCGGCACATGGCTGGCTGCGCGGGATTGTGTTCTCGGTGGTACAAGAAGCCTATCCGCGCCTTGCCGACAATGGCTGACGCCGAACTGCGCGCGCGGCTTGCGAACTTGAAAGGCTATCCCCTCATCCCGCTGCCCAATGTTGGAGTCCACCAACCCGCGGCCAGGTCTTGCCTCGCACACACCGCCAAGCCTGACGCCGAGTGTTCGATGCATCAAACCGCGCCATGCGGCGCGCCCGGCTCACGGGCGCCGATGACGTTTGTCGCAGGCTATCCACACCGTGCCGAAGGCCGGATAAGCCTCTGTATAATACACAATAACTGAAGCATCGATTGTATCTTCCTATATATTGAATATTCTAATAACGAGAGGTCACAACGATGCATAAAGCGATTCTGGCAACGGCAGCCGCCGTTGCGATGGGGGTGTCGTCGCTGGCGATGGCAGCGGATACAGTCACTTTCGGCGTGCAGGCGCCGATCACGGGTAAATATGCCAATGAGGGTCAGGGCATAGAAAAAGCAGTCAAACTGCTGGCCAAGGAACAGAACGCCAAGGGCGGCCTGCTCGGCAAACAGATCAAAGTGCAGGTGTGTGATGACGAGGGCAAGGCCACCCAGGCCGCGCTGTGCGGACGCCGTCTGACCAACGCCGGGGTGTTCGCGGTCATCGGCAGCTATACCTCGGGTGCGGCCTCCGCGGCGCAGCCGATCTACGCCCGCGCCAATGTCATCCAGACCAGCGACGGCACCGCCGACGAACTGACCCAGCGCGGCTTCAAGACCTTCTTCCGCAATGCGCCGCCGAACAGCGCCGAGGCCAAGTTCACCGGCAAGTATCTGGTCGATCACAAGCACTACAAGCGGATCGCGGTGATCTCCGACCATTCGAGCTTCTCGAAGGGTCTGGGCGACGCCGTGGCCGAGGCGATCAAGAGCGACGGCGGCCACGTACTCACCCGCGCCTATATCAACTCCGGCTCGCAGGATTTCACCTCGGTACTCACCGATATCAAATCCAAGAACCCGGACGTCATCTACTTCTCGGGCTACTACTCCGACGGCGGCCTGCTGCGCTCGCAGGAAAAGCAGCTCGGTATGAACGTGCCCTTCGTCGGCGGTGACGCCAACCAGAATGTGGCGTTTGCGAAAATCGCCGGCGACGCCGCCCAGGGCTCGATCATCGTCAACGTGCCGGCCCCGGAGAATCTGCCCTACAAGGCAGCCAAGGAGTTCCTCGCCGCCTACCAGAAAGCCTATGGCGAGGCCCCGCCCAGCATCTTTACCCTGACCAACGCCGACGGCATGCGCGTAGTGATGAAGGCGGTCGAGGAAACCCACAGCCTCAACCCCAACAAGGTCGAAGCCTACCTGCACCAAAAGGTCGACAAGTTCCCGGGCATCACCGGCCCGATCAGCTTCTCGTCCAAGGGTGAACGTATCGGCAGCGCGTTCCAGGCCTTCGAAGTGCAGGCCGACGGCAGCTACAAGACGGTCTACCCGACCTCCGCATCGGCCAGCTGATCGACGCCTGGCTCACCACAGGGGACGCACCACATGAGCGAGTTTTGCCAGCAATTGGTGAACGGCCTGACCGTCGGCGGTATTTATGCCCTGATCGCGCTGGGCTATACGATGGTCTACGGCATTCTGAAGCTGATTAACTTCGCACATGGGGACTTGTGCGTACTCGGCGCCTTCATCGGTCTGACCGTGATCTCCAGCCTCGGGGGCGCCGCCGGCTCCCCCGCGGTCTGGGTGGTCGGGCTGGCCTTCGTGGGGGCGGTGGTGGCGGTATCCTGCGCCGGGGTGTTGCTGGAGTTCACCGCCTACCGGCCGCTGCGCAGCGCGCACCGGCTGTCGGCGGTGGTCTCGGCGCTCGGCGCCTCGATGATGCTCGAAAACGGCATGATGCTGATCTGGAGCCCCCAGACCCTGGTGTTTCCGCAGGGCTCCCTGCCGAGCATCAGCTGGAACATCCACGGCGTGGAGGTGACCTTCACCCAGCTGCTCATTATCGTCGTGTCGCTGGCGCTGATGGGCGCCCTGTATCTCTACGTCAACCGCACCCGCTTCGGCACCGCGATTCGTGCGGCGGCCATCGACCAGGATGCCGCGCGCCTGATGGGCATTAACGTCAACCGGGTGATCGTGAGCGTGTTCATCCTCGGGCCCGCGCTGGGCGCGATCGGCGGTCTGTTCATCGGCCTGTACTATCGCCAGGCGGTGTTCAACATGGGCTGGATCTACGGCCTGAACGCGTTCATCGCCGCCATCATCGGCGGTATCGGCAACATCCCGGGCGCCATGCTTGGCGGCCTTCTGCTCGGTCTGTTCAACGCCCTGGCCGCCGGCTACATCTCGAGCACCTGGCAAGAGGCCATTACCTTCGGTCTTTTGATCGCGATTCTGCTCGTCCGGCCCACCGGTATTCTCGGCGAACGCGTGGCGGAGAAGGTATGAACACAAAAATATTTCGCTGGCTCGGACCGCTCGTCTGGGTCGCCGGGCTGGCCGTGCCCTTCGTTCTCGGCGCCAACTGGATCAGCATCCTCGCCATTTTCGCCATTTATGCGGTGGTGGCCCTGAGCCAGGACATCGTGCTCGGCCGCGCCGGGATGTTCGACATGGGCCATGCCGTGTATTTCGGCATCGGCGCCTATGTCACCGCCATCCTGAACACGGTCTACGGCGTGCCGGTGCTCTGGAGCATGATTCCGGCCATTATCACCGCGGCGCTGGTCGGCGGCCTGCTCGCGGCACCGATCGTCAAGTTGCGCGGCGACTATCTGCTGGTGGCCACCATCGGCATCAGCCAGATCTTTCATCTGGTGATGGTCAATAATGTCGGCGGCGTCACCGGCGGCCCGGACGGCATCTTCGGCATCGGCGTGCCGAGCCTGTTCGGCCACGCCATTATGTCCCAGGGCGGCAACTTCCTGGTCGACTGGGTGCTGCTGGGGCTGGTGCTGCTGCTGATGAACAACCTCGAGCACAGCCGCCTCGGCCGCGTCTTTCGCTATCTCAAGGAAGACGAGCTGGCGGCCACCACGCTGGGCGTGAACGCCCGCTACTACAAAATTCTCGCCTTCGCCCTGGGGGCCGGGGTCGCCGGCGCCGCCGGCACCCTGTTCGCCAGCCAGCTGGCGGTGGTTTCGCCGGGCGCCTTCGTGTTCACCGAGTCGGTCACCCTGTTCGCGATCGTCCTGGTCGGCGGCCAGGCCTCGATTCCGGGCGTGCTGCTCGGCACGGTACTCATGTTCGTCGTGCCCCAGGTATTTCGCGAACTCGCCCAGTACCGCTACTTCGTTTTCGGCATTGGCATGATCGTGGTGATGGTGATCCGTCCCCAGGGTATTTGGCCCCGACGCAGGCGCATGGAATGACTGACAGCAACGCACTACTCACGCTCGACAACGTGGGCATCAGCTTCGGTGGCCTGCGCGCCGTGGACGCGCTCGATTTCAGCGTGCACAAGGGCCAGATCGTCGGCCTGATCGGGCCCAACGGCGCCGGCAAGACCACGGTATTCAACATCATCACCGGGGTGTACAAACCCACCGACGGCGAGGTGCGCTGGAAGGGTGAGCGCATCAGCGGTCTGCCGCCGTATCGCGTCGCCCACTGCGGCATTTTGCGCACCTTTCAGACCATCCGCCTGTTCAGCGGCATGAGCGTGCTGGAAAACGTGCTGGCCGGCCAACACATGCGCACCCGGCAGAGCTGGCTGTCCAGCCTGCTCGCTACCCCCGGCCAGCGGCGCGAAGAACGCGCCCTGCGGGAAAACTGCATGGAAATCATCGAGCGCCTGGATCTGACCGATGTGGCCCACGAGCTGGCCACGTCCCTGCCCTACGGCATCCAGCGCCGGGTGGAGATGGCGCGTACCCTGGCCGCCAGTCCGGAACTGCTCATCCTCGACGAGCCGGCCGCCGGCCTAAACGACCAGGAATCGGCCGAGCTCAACGACACCATTCTCGGCATTCGCGACGCCGGCATCACCGTGCTGCTGGTGGAACACGACATGAACGTGGTGATGAAGGTCACCGACAACATCGTGGTGATCAACTTCGGCAAGAAAATCGCCGAAGGCGATCCCGCCTCGGTGCGCAACAACCCGCAAGTAATCGAAGCCTACCTGGGCGCCGACGACGACGATGACGAGGCGGCCGCATGAGCGATCTTCTGACGGTATCCGACCTCCACGTCAACTACGGCCAGATCGAGGCCCTGAAGGGCGTCTCGCTGCGGGTCGCCGAGGGCGAGGTGGTGGCCATTCTCGGCTCCAACGGCGCCGGCAAGACCACGCTGATGCGTTCGCTCAGCGGTCTGCTGCGCCCGAAGTCGGGCTCCATCGTCTATCGCGACGAGGAACTGGTGGGCGTGCGCGCCGATCTGATCGTCGGCAAGGGCATCGCCCAGTCGCCGGAAGGCCGGCGCGTGTTCGGCACCCTCACGGTCGAGGAGAACCTCGGGCTCGGCGCCTATACCCGGCCGCCGGCGGAAGTCGGCACCACCCGTGCCGAGGTCTACCGCATGTTTCCCAAGCTGGAGGAGCGGCGCGCGCAACTGGCCGGCACCCTGTCCGGCGGCGAACAGCAAATGCTGGCCATCGGCCGGGCGCTGATGGCCAAACCGCGCCTGTTGCTGCTGGACGAGCCGAGCCTCGGCCTGGCGCCACTCATCGTCAAGGGCATTTTCGCCGCACTGCGCGAGATCGCCAACTCGGGTGTCACCGTGCTGGTGGTCGAGCAGAACGCGCGCATCGCGCTCAAGCTCGCCGACCGCGGCTATGTGCTGGAGGTCGGCCGCATGGTCCACGAAGACAAGGCCTCGGCCCTACTGGCCTCGCCGGAAGTGCAGGAAGCCTATCTCGGCAAAAGCGCATGACTTGTCCGCCGCGGGCCGACGGCTCGGCCCGACCCGCGGCGGACGACGCCTTTTAAGGTCAGACATCGAATGGCCATGTGACGCATCAGACAAGATCTGCCCCGGACGTATAACGGCACGGTGAAAAGCTGCTGTTTTCTATCCTGACTCAGGCGTTCGGTTCGCCGTCGAAGCGTTCAAGCCGAAGTGAGTGTTGCAGACCTCATCACCCGGCTGGGCCACGCAATTGACCGAGAAGACGTGTTGTACAGCGCGCGATCTCATCGACGATGAGATCGATGACCGTTGATTCATAAGGCATCTGATCACGGGTCCACCGGGCCTGCTCCGGCAGCTGTTCGGCCATATCGCCCAACCATCCCCGAATCTGTTCTGCCGACAGACCCAGTGCCTTGCCATCGGCCACGAAATGTTCCGGACGGATATTGTGCTGAACCTTTTTGCCGCGAACTGCCATAGCCATCTTCCGATCATTCCATCGCAGAAAATATGGGTAGACACTGTTGATGTCGTACAGCGGCGCGAGCGCGAGTTGCGGCCCTGTCACATGCCAGATCGAGTAGTTCTTGGCGTGGGCGTCTGTACCGCATATAAGCACATTGAACATCACCGCCCGCATGAACTGTTCGAGGTCCGCGGCAGGATCGGTCGCGTTGTCACGTAGGAGTTCGCCGATAGCCCGAATGCCGGGGCCGCCGTTCTCCTCGTATTTCTGGCTCGGGGCATACCCCAGCGCCTGGCACATATCCTCGATATGGATGCGACGCGTCTCAGGCCCGGCATCGGTCATTCGATCGAATCGCTCGACCACGATTGCCTGCTCCGCGCCCATTCGCTCGACCCATGACTCCGGCGCAGCGAGGCCGACCTCACGCGCGAGCTGCAAACAGAAATGCTCGTTGAGCGGCTGGTCATCAAGATTACGCATCGCCGGCTTGACGATATGCGTGCTCGGCTCGTCGCCGACGGGCATGTACCACTGGCCGTCGCGATAAACGAAGGCAGTTTTCGGCTGGGCGCCGGCCAATGAAAAATAGCCGGGATTTCGACCGAAAATCTCTGGTGTCCGACCACGCCTGAGTCCATCGACGACTTCGGCCATTTCCGCTTCATCGAGCGGACCCAAACCTCGCCCCAGGTCGGACGTTCCAAAACTCACCGCACCCGGACAATCCTCACCAATGGCCTCGAGTAAGGCGAGCGGATCGGCCTCGGGTACATCAAAATGTGCCGCGTATCGGCGCAGAACCTCTCTATCATCGGGGAGCAATCCCCACATGAAGTTGCTCACGATCGACTCGCCGCGCGAATCGCGGTGCACAGCCGCGGTCATCGGCATGGAAAGCGACAGCGGATGGTTGGCCTCGTCCGCAAGATATGTTTTGTCGTACTCGAATTCGAACCGGGCGCCGGTCAGCCGGGTGACCGCACCGATCCGGATTTCATTCAAGAAGATCTCGACCGTTTGTTCCATGCCGGCTACTTCTTGCCGCTCTTCTGGAAACGCGCACGAAGCGATTGCACTGACGGTGCTTGCGCGCTTCCACGAGCGATGCCCCCCGATGCCGGAGAGGGGGCGTCACGCCGAGACGAGTCCAGTCCGCCAGAAGCCGTGCGTCGAACCGTGCTGGCGCGATCCAATTGGGCTGGACTAGCATTCGGGCGCGGAACAGGCTTAGGCCCGGCGCTTTGCCGATGAAGGTCCAGCGTCACATCAAGCGCCCGCAGCACCGCCATGAGCTTGCCGAACTCAGGGTTGCCTTTCCCCTTCTCAACGCCCGATAACCAGGACTGCAGTGTCCCGGATGCGTCTGCAAGTTGCTTCTGTGTCCACTTGCGCTGGCGGCGCTGGTCACGAATGAAGGCGCCAAGCTGTTTCAGCGTCGTGACTTTCATGTCGAGAAACACCTCAGCATTTATTCGTTTTAATGATAATAGAATAATATCATTAAAATGATATTGTTAGGCTTTATTCGGTCTGGTGATATTACAGCCATATCATTCAGCTGATATGTTGGCGTCTCGGCAGCCTTAAAATACTCGGCTTTACAAATGGTTATGGATCGCGAGCCACGCCATCCAAGAACCAAGATCGGCTGGGCCCTCGATCGCGCCGGCCAGTCCAGTCCAGGTGTCGACTGTATCTCGCAGCCGGGACTGCGAATGCAGCTGCATCGCTTGCGGCCAACCGGTCATCGTCCAGAAGGGCGACGTTTATCAGTGGCATTTCCATCACGCTGTCGAAACCAACGGCACCGACGAGTCGATCCTGCATCGCGTTGGCAAGCCGTGTCTCATTGATGCGGCAGGCGCCGATGCCTGGTTCGCCAATCGCCGAACGCATCATCGACCGGCCAAAGCAGTTGACGTCGGATATCTGGCACCGGGTGCGGGCCCTCTTGAGGGGCACCCAGCAAATCAGGGCCGTTAATTTCTACGCCTAATCGGTGAATCCGAAACAGTCAAGGGGGTGATAACGTTATCGCTCATTGCCAATACTGGGCGCCATACCGTAGATGAAGCCCACGGTTCGGAAATCTGCTGCAGACTGGCGCGGCTTTTGCTGGGACAGTTCGACCAAGCGTGATCGCCATTCGACAGTCTGTGCTGCCAAGCAAGCACGGCAAGGGGGATAAGTTGAAATTCAAGGCATATTTGTCAAAAGCCGCGCCTGTCGGCAGTCGCGGCCATGCCCGGTTCGGGCTGGTGCTGCTACTGGCCGCGCTGTCGCTCACGCAGATGGCGGTCGCGAGTGCGGCCAACGGCACGCTCGTCTACTGTTCCGAAGGCAGCCCGTCGGGCTTCAATCCGGAGCTGTATACCGATAGCACGACCTTCGATGCCACCCACCCCATTTACGACAAGCTGGTCGAGTTCAAGCTGGGCACCACGAAGATCGAGCCGGCGCTGGCCAAGTCCTGGACGGTCTCCAAGAACGGACTGGTCTACACCTTCCACCTGCGCCACGGCGTCAAATTCCAGACCACGCCCTGGTTCAAGCCGACGCGCGATTTCGACGCCGACGATGTGGTGTTTTCCTTCGATCGCCAGTGGAAGAAGAATAACCCCTACTACAAGGTCAACGGCGGCACCTATAACTACTTCCAGTCGATGGGCTTTTCCAAGCTGCTGAAGTCCATCACGAAGGTGAACAAGTACACGGTCAGGTTCACCCTCAACAAGCCCAACGCCGCTTTTCTGGCGGACATGGCGATGAACTTCTCGGCGATTCTGTCCAAGCAGTACGCCGATCAGCTGCTCAAGTCCGGCCACCCGGACCAGATGAACCTCAAGCCGGTCGGCACCGGGCCGTTCCAGCTTCTGCATTATCAGAAGGACGCCGTCATTCGCTACAAGCGCAACCCGGATTACTGGGGCAATAAGCCGTCGCTTGCGAACCTGATCTATGTGATCACGCCCGATGCGTCGGTGCGGTTGGAGAAACTCAAGGCCGGCGAATGCCAGGTCATGGTCTATCCGAATCCGTCGGATATCGCTTCGCTGAAAAAGAATCCACAGATCACGATGAAGTCCCAGCCCGGGCTGAACATCGGCTATCTGGCCTTCAATACCGAGAAAAAGCCGTTCAACAAGGTCAAGGTCCGGCAGGCACTGGCCTATGCGGTCAACAAGAAGGCAATCATCAACGCTATTTTCCATGGGCATGCGCAGGTCGCCTCGAATCCGATCCCGCCGACCATGCTCGGCTACAACAAGAACGTGACCGGCTACAAATACGATCCGGCCAAGGCCAAGAAGCTGCTCAAGGAGGCTGGCTACCCGAACGGTTTCAGCACCGATATTTGGGCGATGCCGGTGGCGCGTCCGTACAACCCGAACGCCCGTCGCATGGCCGAGATGGTCCAGGCCGACTGGGCCAAGGTCGGGGTCAAGGCCAAGATCGTGACCTACGAATGGGGTGAGTACCTAAAGCGCACTGCGCAGGGCGACCACCAGACCGCGTTCATGGGCTGGACCGGCGACAATGGCGACCCGGACAACTTCCTCTACACGCTGCTGGCCTGCCCCGGTGTGCATACCGGCAACAATATCGCGCGCTGGTGCAACAAGAAGTACACCAAACTGGTGACCGAAGCCCAGCAAACCACGGATAACGCCAAGCGCGCCAAGCTGTACCAGCAGGCCATCAAGGTTTTCAAGCAGCAGGCGCCGTGGATCACCATCGATCACTCCACCGTGTTCGTGCCGATGCGCAAGGAAGTGCACGGCTATGTGATGGATCCGCTGGGCGAGCACTACTTCCGCGAAGTCAGTATCCAGAAGTAGCGCAGCCGCCGTGTTGTCGCCGCTCGTGCCCCGCCATTCGGCGGGGCACTGTTTTTTTCTCGAACCCACGTTTTTATGCTGAGATTCACCCTGCGCCGGCTTGCCTTGGTGATCCCGACCTTCTTCGGGATTACCCTGATCGCCTTCGGACTGGTACGTCTGGTGCCGGGTGATCCGATCCAGGTCATGGCCGGCCAGCACAATCTGACCCCGGCCGAGCACTCACGGCTGATGCACGAATATGGCTTTGATCAGCCGGAGTGGAAGCAGTATCTGCATTTCCTCGACCGGCTGTCCCACGGTGACCTGGGCAAGTCGTTGACGACCCGCGAGCCGGTGGTCAGCGCGTTTCTGACCCGTTTCCCGGCCACCTTCGAACTGTCGTTCTTCGCCATGCTGTTCGCGCTCGTGGTCGGTTTGCCGGCGGGGGTGCTCGCGGCGGTCAAACGCGGCTCCATATTCGACCACGGGGTCATGGGCATATCCCTGACCGGCTATTCGATGCCCATTTTCTGGTGGGGGCTGTTGCTGATCGTGTTCTTTTCCGGTTTTCTCGGCTGGACGCCGGTGTCCGGGCGGATCGATGTGGCTTACTACATCAAGCCGATCACCGGGTTGATGCTGGTCGATACCCTGCTGGAGGGCAATATCCCGGCATTCTGGTCGGCGCTGGATCACTTGATTCTGCCGGCGATCGTGCTCGGCACCATTCCATTGGCGGTGATCGCGCGCCAGACGCGCTCGGCCATGCTCGAGGTGCTCGGTGAAGACTATGTGCGCACCGCCCGCGCCAAAGGGTTGTCGCCGATGCGGGTGATCTGCGTGCATGCACTGCGCAACGCCTTGATCCCGGTGGTCACGGTCACCGGCCTGCAGGTCGGGCTCCTGTTCTCCGGCGCGATCCTGACCGAGACCATCTTCTCCTGGCCGGGCGTGGGCAAATGGCTGGTGGACGCCGTCTATCAGCGGGATTATCCGACCGTACAGGGCGGTGTCTTGATCATCGCCTCGTTGATCATGCTGGTGAACCTGGCCGTCGATTTGATCTATGGTCTGATCAATCCGCGCATTCGGTACAAGCGTTAGCGTCATGAACAGTCAAACCGTTGCCATCACCCGGCCGGCCACCAAACCGCCGCATCCGCTGCGCGAGACCTGGCACTACTTTGCCGAAAATCGCGGCGCGCTGGCCGGACTCGTCATCATCGTCGTCATCTGCCTGATCGCGATCTTCGCCGGCGTGCTGGCGCCGCACGGCCCGGACGCGCAGCACAACAACGCACTGTTGCAACCGCCGGTATGGATGCACGGCGGCAGCTGGTCGTTTCCGCTGGGCACCGATGCCGTGGGCCGCGACATCATGTCGCGCATCTTCTACGGCGCGCGCTACTCGCTGCTGATCGGGCTGATCGTAGTGACCCTGTCGCTCTCGGTCGGCACCCTCCTGGGCCTGATTGCCGCCTTCGCGGGCGGTGTAATCGAAGGCCTGATCATGCGGCTGATGGATATCATGCTGGCTGTGCCCAGTCTGTTGCTGGCCATCGTCATCGTCGCCATTCTCGGGCCGGACCTGTTCAACGCCATGTTCGCCATCGCGCTGGTCTATCTGCCGCAGTTCACGCGCCTGTCCCGGGCCTCGGCGATCACCGAACTGTCGCGCGAATACGTCACCGCCTCGCGTCTGGCCGGTGCCGGGCCGATCCGGTTGATGTTGATTACGGTACTGCCCAACTGCATGGCGCCGCTGATCGTGCAGGGCACGCTCGGCTTTTCCTCGGCGATCCTGGATGCCGCCGCACTGGGTTTTCTGGGGCTGGGCGCCCAGCCGCCGCTGCCGGAATGGGGCACGATGCTGGCCAACGCGCGCGAGTTCGTACTCAGCGCCTGGTGGGCGGTGACCTTTCCGGGGCTGGCCATCCTGATCACCGTGCTGGCCTTCAACGTCATGGGCGACGGCCTGCGCGACGCCCTCGACCCCAAGATGAAGCGGAGTTGAGTTTCTGCTATGCCATTGCTCGAAATCCACAACCTACAAGTCGAGTTCCAGACCTCGCAAGGCGCGCTGCGGGCGTTGGAAGGCATCGACATGAGCGTGGACGCCGGCGAGATTCTCGGCGTGGTGGGCGAATCCGGCTCCGGCAAGAGCGTGACCATGCTCGCGGTCATGGGGCTTCTGCCCTGGACCGCGCGCATCACCGCCGACCGGTTGACCTTCGACGGCCGCGACTTGCTGAGCCTGACGCCGAAGGCACGCCGTCGCCTGATCGGCTCGGATATCGCCATGATCTTCCAGGAGCCGATGACCAGCCTGAACCCGTCGTTCACGGTCGGCTTCCAGATCATGGAGGCGCTCGCCACGCATCGCGGCGGCAGCCGCCGGCAACGCCGGGAACGCACCATCGAGCTGTTCCGCCAGGTCGGCATCCCGGCTCCGGCGGATCGGCTCAAGGCGTTCCCGCACCAGCTATCGGGCGGCATGAACCAGCGCGTGATGATCGCCATGGCCATCGCCTGCAATCCGCGTCTTTTGATCGCCGACGAGCCAACCACGGCGCTGGATGTGACCATCCAGGCGCAAATTCTGGATTTGCTGGTGAGCCTGCAGCGCGATCACGGCATGGGCCTGGTACTGATCACCCATGACATGGGGGTGGTCGCCGAAACCGCCGAGCGTGTGTGTGTAATGTATGCGGGTCAGCAGGCCGAGGAACGCCCGGCCGCCAGCCTGTTCGACAATCCGCGTCACCCCTATACGGCAGCGCTGCTGGATGCGTTGCCCGAGCGCAGCCGCGGTGATCGATTGCCCACGATTCCTGGCGTGGTGCCGGGGCTGGCCGACCGCCCGACCGGCTGTGTGTTCGAGCCACGCTGCCGGTTTGCCGAGGATTACTGCCGCGCCCGACGGCCGGCTTTCGATCCCGACCGCGACGGGCGTGTTCGCTGCCATTTTCCGCTCGACGACGGCCAGCCCACCGACGGCCCGGAGCCGGCCAGACAGGCGATCGAGACATGAGCGAGCAACCGGTACTCAAGGCCACTGACCTGACCCGCCATTATGACGTCGGCGGCATGGGCCGCCGGGCCAAGGTGCAAGCGCTGACCGATGTCAGCTTCTCTCTGTCTGCGGGGCAGACCCTGGCCGTGGTTGGCGAATCCGGCTGCGGCAAGTCGACCCTGGCGCGCTTGGTGGCCTTGATCGAGACCGCCGATCACGGCGACCTGGAGATCGCTGGCGAGAATGCCGCCGCTGCTTCGCGCGCGACCCGAAAACGCCTGCGCCAGAGTGTGCAAATGGTCTTTCAGGACCCCTACGGCTCGCTCAATCCGCGCAAGAAGATCGGCAGCATTCTCGAAGAGCCGCTGGTCATCAACACGCGCTTGAAGCGATCCGGGCGCCGCGAGAAGGCGCTCGCGATCATGCAGAAGGTCGGTCTGCGCCCAGAGCACTACGACCGCTATCCACATATGTTCTCGGGTGGCCAGCGCCAGCGCGTGGCCATCGCCCGGGCGCTGATGCTCAATCCGCTTATCGTGGTTGCTGACGAGCCGGTGTCCGCACTCGACGTGTCCATCCAGGCCCAGGTGCTGAACCTGTTCGCCGATCTGCAGGACGAACTGCAGCTGGCCTATCTGTTCATCGCCCACGATCTGAGTGTGGTGCATCACTTCGCCGATGAAATCATGGTGATGTATCTAGGCCGTGCGGTCGAGAAAGGGCCGTCGGCGCAGGTGTTCGAGGCGCCGGCGCATCCCTACACCATGGCGTTGCTGGGCAGCACGCCAGCGGTCGATCCGGCGCGGCGCGGCAAGCGGGTCGCTGTTTCCGGTGAACCGCCGTCGCCGATGAACCCACCGCCGGGCTGTGCGTTTCATTTGCGCTGCCCCTATGCAACCGATGTATGCAGGCAGGACAGACCCGCGCTCCGCCGGTTCAACAAGCGCCTGGTGGCCTGTCATCACGCCGAGGCGATCGCTGCCGACAAACAACCGTCGGCCCGGCCGGCGGTCGCCGAAAGCTAGATGTAATCTTGCCGACGCAGCACCAAGGGACTCATACGACGTCTTGGGGTTGATAGGGCATCTGGTGTTTGCGCACCCCATAAGCGAGATCAGACACTAGACCATATGGATTGCATCGCAATCCATGATGCCCTTGGGATAGGCCGAAATCGGCGCCACAAAAGTCTTTTTGGCACAGATGCTTGCGATGCAATTCATACCAGGAGTCAAGTCTATACACACGCCGCTTGTTTCTTAGTCACATTTAGATAATGAGTAGACTTGACCCTTACAGCTTCACGCCGGACGGCGGTTAATTGCCGGTGTTACGCGCGGCAACCGCCGCATTCACCCGAGCACGCAGCGAGCGCAGCCGCTGATCGTGGATGCCCTGCTCGTCGAGATGAGCCACGGTGCTGTTCAGATATTCCGCGGCCGAACCGATCATGCCGTGGCCGGTGGCCAGCATATCGATCACCGTCGAGTCTTTCAGCCGCCCGCAAAAGCTGTGGTGTGCGGTGTTGGCCACGAAGGTCATGGCCGGCAGCGACGCGCCACCACGATCGTACAGCGTGACCCAACGCGGCGTGTAAACCCCCGTGAGCATCTCGCGCCGCCAGATCATCAGCAGCTCGTGCTCCAGATCGTCCGGCGGCAGCCGCAGCGCCATGCCCCGGCAGGAACCGCCCGGCACCAGGCCGAGCATCAACCCCGGCGCTTCCGCCGAACCGCGACCATGCGTCAGCCGGATGCGGAAATCGCGATGGAAACCATAAAGCAAAACGTCGAGCCATTCCGCGACCGGCACGCACGGGTTCCATAGCAGCGATCCATAGCCGAAGACCCATACACCCGTGTCGAGATCGGCGGCGGGCGGCCGCTGCGCCAGCATCGCCTGAATCGAGTCCTGCATCTGCTTGTCGCTGATCATCGCGACATCCGGATGCGCCGTGGCCAGCGCTTGGCGTAATTCGTCCCGTTCGAGCACCTCGCGGGTAATCCCGTTGGGCAGCGGACGATGGCGCGGGTCGGATCGTGTCATGCGGTCATTATTACGCCGACCGGGCGCGGCTGGCTAAAAAGCGTGAGGCAAGCCAATGCAAATTGGCCCGGTCCATATTGCCCGTTCAGCGAACCCCGCCAGGCAAAGGACGGTCGCTCGCAGCGAAAACCGTGGTCTGTCCCCACGATCACATCAGCCATGACTTCGCCGGCAGTTCGCTTGCGCTCAATCGGCTTCGGCGGTCACTAAAATGAACAGCCGAGGGAACGGCAACAGCACGGCGCCATCGGCCAGGATCGGATAAGCGCCGTCGAGCGCCTCTCGATACGCCGCCAGGAAAGCCGGCTCGTCCGCGGCCGACAGTCGATCGAGATACGGGCGCAGCGCCGAACCCTTGAACCACTCGACTACCCCATCAATGCCCGCGGCGAGCCGATGATAGTACGTCGTACACCATACGTCGACGAGCCCGGCGTGGGCATCCAGGCGCTGCACGTACCAAGCCGCATCATGACGCGGCGCACGCAAGGTGCCGACGTCGTCGAACACGCCGGCCCATCGGGGCCAGCTGGCCACCTCACGCATCAGGACATGGGCCGGTTCATCGAGATTGTCCGGCATCTGCACCGCGAGGCGCCCGCCCCCTGCCAATTGGCCGAGCAGACGCGGAAACAGCCGCTCGTGATCGGGTAGCCACTGCAACACGGCGTTGGCCAGTATCAAATCGGGCGGTACGTCGGGCCTCCACTCATCGATATCGATCGCCTGGAAATCGATCGCCGGCAACCGCCTTCGTGCGACCGCGATCATATCGGCCGAACTGTCGATACCGTAGATCGACGCCTGCGGATATCGCTGTCGAAGCAACCCCGTCGAATTGCCGGAGCCACAGCCAATATCGACCGCCCGGTTAACTCCGGCCTCCGGCAAGTGCGACAACAGATCGACGACCGGCCGATTCCGCTCTGTTTCGAACTGCGAATACTGATGCGCGGACCAGCTCACGTGAGACACCCACCGTAAATCGTCATCGGCGCGACCTGGGGCGCGTCAACGAAACCACGGCGATCGTAGCACTAAAAATCATCGGAGATGCTCGGCCCGAGTGCAAATCGAATCTTACCCGCTTGCCATGCCAACGTCGCGTCGATCCAGATCTTCTAGATGCGAAACATCCTCAACTCGAAAACCAAAACGCTTCATTGCGCCCACACCACGCGCGAGGCGAAATCAAACCCAGGAGTGTCAAAGAAATCGGGAGGCCATTCATGCACGATCCAAGACCCGACCGGACAGCCGCCTGCAAAGCAGCGGTCTGCCTCCACTATTACGGCGTTGACGCAAAAGGCAAGACCTGACCCTAAAACATCTCTCTTGACGCAAAAGGCAAGACCTCGTATCTGACCCTAAAACATCTCTCAGTAAAACATCTCTCAGAATAACGAGGCATGACATTCTCCTATCGCCCTCTCGTTTAAGACAGTGTATTCGAAGGCACGACAGGTAGTCTGACAGTGAGGGAAGTTGAGTCAGCCAAATTATATTTTAAGCGCGAAACCGAGCGAAAAGCGCGGGATAGCTTGCTGGTACAACTTCAAAAACCTGCGCGCCTTTCCTCTCGAAGTAACTTTCCTCGTATAGGGATGGCTGGTCCTGGCCAGTGACTTCGAATATGAAAACAACCTTGTCGTAATAGCTAACTGTCTTAATTCTTGACGTGATATACGAACGAAGCGGTTCAGAAATTCCGCTCTGCGAAACTCGATTCGTCACCTCTTGGAATAATTGGTCTAGGCTTTTACTCATTTGAGTTGCTTCATGCTCCACACCGGTAACGTAGAACCCTGAATAGGTCATCGCTCGAATGCCAAACGTTTCTTCCACCCGACTTGCTGTCTCTAGGGTTTCCGCAACACCCACGATCACATAACCTTTATGCTGCGGAGCAATATTCGAAATAGCAGTACATGTCTTTAAAATCTTTTCAAAAGAGTCTTCATCAAATGATGGCTGAGTAGCCAATGTCATAAAACCTTGCTTAAAATCGTACGCCGCCTGTTCAGTCTTCGAGTTCATTAATAAATTTTGGAACTTAGAGACCCATTGAATGGTCGCCGGGTCTGGCGCATTATCCTCTTCGAAACAGCTCTGAATTACGCCGACAACGGAGTTGACAGCACTGGCACGATTATCGGCGCCCCAACGTCCCCCTTCCTGAATCGTAATATTTTTCCCTAGATCACGGAGAACATTGACGAGTCCCGCGCGATCAGACACCTGCATCCCTCGTTTCACAACTACCTCATGAAAAGCAAGAAAGACAGCCTGAAAATATCTCGGGACCGGATTGTTACTACGATCTCGTTCAAATAAGAGCTCGTAGAAACTCTTACCAGCGTGATGCAACGTTAGCTCTATTGCATCATGGACACGTTGATAGTCATTCTCTACAAGCTCTTCTGTCCTTCGCCGGATTCCTTGATCGACTGCCTCAAATCGCTCGCGCCGCGCACCCTCTAGCGGAAACGAAGCACCAAAGTAGTCATCAAAAAGTTCTGTCCTAGAAGCTGTAGGAGCTTCAGAAATCATGTAAGCAACTAGATCTGCAATTAGTTCTTCGTCCCGACTTTGCCTCAATTGGTCTTTTGCAAGGATTCCATTTTTTACCCAAAAAACATCCTCAACCCTTATGCCGTAAGGCAGCTCATGATTCGTAATGCTGATCTCTTTCATTCGATTGAGCAGAAGAACATCTGAATTTGAAGTATCACCACGGACTCGAGAAGCGATGATTCGTATACAGTTAGCGAAGGGATTTACTGCACCAGCGGCGCGCAGCTCTTGGCGGGAAAGTTGCCGCCCTCCAGAATTGATTCGACGAAAAACTTCATTCACTGACTCGGCTTGAGCAAACTCGTATATGGAAAATGGAACAGGATAGGACGCAATAGCCAGACATTGTTCACGCGAAAGGACAGGTGTTTTTTGCTCCAAAACATCCCTGTCAAGTAAATCTTTCGTCGTAGCGAAAGTATTTAGATCGAAGTAACCGTCAGCTACCGGATACTCATTACTTATAAACGATGTCATGGCGTTCATCCGCTGCAATCCATCGATAATTTCGAGCGACCCATCGTTGCGATCAGCTGGTTCGGCTAACAGAATAATTGGTATGGGGTAACCGTTTATAATTGAATCAATAAACTTTTGCTTTTCTTCTAATGTCCAAATAAGCTTTCTTTGATATCGGCGGTTTACTACGTATTTTTCGCCTATATAGCTTATATAGATACGTTCTAGTTGTTCGCCACGAACTACTAATTCTTGCTGATTCGCTGCCATATATTTGGACCTAGGAATTCTTAGTAAGTTGAAATAAGTCGGGGCAGAAGGGGACAGACCACGATTAGAGAATAATATGGGACAGACCACGATTAATCGTCAACGAGATCATGCCGCATGATGCC
>NZ_JBQDYF010000005.1:0-235932 GCF_052044135.1 Salinisphaera sp. RV14 | reverse complement strand
GCGCACTGTGCCACCTCGGCGCGGAAGGCCAGTATGTCCGCCTTGGTGATCTCGCCGACAGGCCGATCACCGAAGGCGGGCAACAGGTGGCGGTTCAGGACCGCTCGATTGCCCAGTTGCGTGTTGCGACGCCAGCGGATTTCGTTCTCCCGCCACCAGGTGTCGGCGAAGTCTTTGAAGAGAGGCGTAGGTTGCTCGACACTGCTTACGCTCTGTTCCGAATCGGAATCAAACTGAGCGGCACGGCTGCTGTTGGGGAAGTATTTCCGATACTCGAAATCACCCAGCGTTATTTCTGCATCAATCTGCTCCAGGATTTTTTGGAGGCGCTTTCTGTTCCGCTGATTGTCGGGAAGCATGGTCTGCTCGCGGCAGCGCTTTCCCTTGAACCGAAAGTCGAAGAAGAGCAGTCCAGTATCTTGCCTCGCTCGGATACTAGACATTGCAATATCCTCCCGCGGCCATGGGAATGCCCGCACTCTCAACTTCAGGTTGCTGCGCCGTACCCGCGCTCTTCATATCCCTCTCTATCGCGCTCCAGATGTAGAGAATTTTCCGACCGCCAAATGGGCGGAAGTAATGCTTGCCTTCGATCAGCACCGAATCTTTTAGTCGGTCGCGGATCGTGCGGCAGTCATACTTGATCCTCTGCGCCAATTCCTCGGTCGTGAGATAGGTTTCTTCGTTCACTGTCGCCTCCAGTCAAATAGCGATATGATCCGCAGGCTGACAAAACGCTTATTCCATGTGCTATTTGTCATCCTGTATGACCTACAGTATGACGATACGTCGCGCGTGTCAACGTTTTGTCATTCTAATTGACATTCTGGGATAACGAAGATGATCAGATGCCACCTCTCGAGGATGATGGGCGAGAAGAAGCTAAAGGTGATGGACGTTGCGCGGGAAACAGGCCTGCATCGCAACACCATCACGCTCCTCTATAAAGAAACCGCCACTCGCGTCGATCTCGACGCCATAGAGAAACTGTGCCGCCTGTTCGAGTGCGAGGTTGGAGACCTCTTCGAAGTAGTCGCGGACGACTGAAATCGCGCGATGGGGCACGGGGCCTTAGCGTCAAACCGGCTCCCGAGCAAAAACGCCGCGTTGCAATCTGGGCACAGGAAAGGCACGAGGTGGGCACGGAGAGTTATCGAGCGCGCAGAAGCGATCGAGCAATTTGCTACTAATCGCTCTGCCAATAGACCGGCTAACACCTATAACGCGTTGTTAGCGCGCAAAAAAAAAGACCAGAAGCCGTCGGCTTCTGGTCTTCTTCTGATGGCGCGCCCGGGAAGATTCGAACTCCCGACCTTGCGGTTCGTAGCCGCACGCTCTATCCAACTGAGCTACGGGCGCTTAACTTCTTGTTTGGCGGAGAGGGAGGGATTCGAACCCTCGAAGGGGCTATAAACCCCTTACTCCCTTAGCAGGGGAGCGCCTTCGACCACTCGGCCACCTCTCCAAAAATCCTTTCTCTCGTTCAACGCGAAGGCTTGGTTGCTACACAGCCCTTTGCGTCGATTCGTCGAACAAAGCGACTTTCGAATGAAGCGACCGTGCGATGCATCCGCAATCAATCGAGGCTGCGCATGATAGCGATTCGATGGCCCGGGGTAAACCCTTTTTTTCACGACCGATCGCATTGACCGGGACGACGGCGCACGCCGGTTCTGCAGCGCCCGTCGCCATGCCGTTCGCCTACCGATCCGCCGCGGGCGTGAGTTCCGACTCGACCCGCTTCGGCTCGTTCTCGAGCTCGAATTCGTCGTGCAGCGCGCGCACGGCGAGTTCAAGGTACTTGTTCTCGACCACGATCGATATCTTGATCTCGGTGGTCGAGATCATGCGGATATTGATGTTCTCGTCGGCCAGCGCCTTGAACATGCGCGCGGCGACGTTGGCGTGCGAGCGCATGCCCACCCCAACCAGCGAGACCTTGCACACGTCGGGCGTGCCGGTGACCTCGCGCGCGCCGACACCCGGAGCGGCTTTTTCGAGCAGTTCCTTGGCGGTCTCGTAGTCGCGCTTGTGCACGGTGAAGGTGAAGTCGGTGAGCGTGTAGTCGCTCGACGAGTCGCCCGAGACGTTCTGCAGGATCATGTCGACTTCGATGTTGTTCTCGCCGATCGGGCCGAGCAGCGAATAGGCAATGCCGGGCCGGTCGGGCACGCCGAGCACGGTGAGCTGCGACTCGTCCTTGGTAAAGGCGATGCCGGAAATAATCGGTTCTTCCACGTATTCCTCCAGGGTGATCAGCGTGCCGGGGCCTTCCTCGAAGGTCGACAGAACGCGCAGCGGCACGCCGTACTTGCCGGCGAACTCCACCGCGCGGATCTGCAGGACCTTCGAGCCGAGACTGGCCATCTCGAGCATTTCTTCGAACGTGATCTTGTCCAGGCGACGGGCGCCGGAGACCACGCGTGGATCGGTGGTGTAGACGCCGTCGACGTCGGTGTAGATCTGGCACTCATCGGCCTTGAGCGCGGCGGCCAGTGCCACGGCCGTGGTGTCGGAGCCGCCGCGGCCCAGCGTCGAGATCGAGCCGTCGCCGGTGATGCCCTGGAAACCGGCCACCACGGCCACCGCGCCCGCATCGATCGCAGCGTGCAGATTGTCGTCCTCGATCCGCTCGATACGGGCCTTCGAGTGAAACTCGTCGGAGACAATGGGCACCTGCCAGCCGGTGAACGAACGCGCCTTCACGCCGATGTGTGACAGCGCCATCGACAACAGCGCGATGGTCACCTGCTCGCCGGTGGACAGGAGCACGTCCATCTCGCGCGGCACCGGGCGGCCGGACAGCTCGCTGGCGAGCTCGGTCAGGCGATCGGTCTCGCCGCCCATGGCCGAGACCACCACGACCACCTGATCGCCGCGGTCGCGATAGCCTTTGATCTTTTCCGCGATGCGCTTGATCTTGTCGACCGTCCCCACCGAGGAACCGCCGTATTTCTGGACAATCAGTGCCATGGATTCATTTTTCCTTGGGCTCGGCGGCCGCGGCCGCCCGTGCATTGATTCGTTTTCGGCTCAGCCGGTGCGGGCCGACAGGCGTTCGTCGATCCAGCCGGCCACGCTGGCGAGCGCCGCGTCGAGATTCTCGGGCTCGCTGCCGCCGGCCTGGGCCATGTCCGGACGGCCGCCGCCCTTGCCGCCGACCTGGCTGGCGACGTAATTGATCAGATCGCCGGCGGGCACCCGGTCGGCCTGCGCCTTGGCTACGCCCGCGATCAACGCGACTTTGTCGCCCTCGGCCGCACCAAGCACGACAATGGCGTTGTCGAGCTTGTTCTTGAGCGCGTCGACCGTGTCCCGCAGTGTCTTGCGATCGGCACCGTCCATGCGCTTGACCACGACCTGGGCGCCGCCGATATCGACCGCCGCCGAGGCCAGATCGTCGCCCTGGCTGGCCGCCAGCTTCTGGTTCGCCGCTTCGAGCTGCTTTTCGAGGCCGGATACACGCTCGAGCACGCGATCCAGCTTGTCCTCGAGTTCACTGGGCGCCGCCTTGAGCCGGCTGGCCAGCCGTGTCTGGCGATCGATCACGTCCTGTATCCAGGCCAGTGCATGGCTGCCCGAGACCGCTTCCAGGCGCCGATTGCCGGCCGACACGCCGCGCTCCTCGGTGATCTTGACGAAGCCGAGCGCGCCGGTGGCCGGCGCGTGGGTCCCGCCACACAGTTCCACCGAGTAATCGCCGAAGCGCACCACGCGCACGACCGAGCCGTATTTTTCGCCGAAGAAGGCCATCGCGCCCTCGGCCACGGCCTCGTCGTAGGATCGCTCGTAGATGCGTCCTTCGATGTTCTCGCGAATCTTGTCGTTGACCTCGGCCTCGATGGTCGCGAGCTGTTCCGGCGTGACGGCCTCGAAGTGCGAGAAATCGAAGCGCAGGCGATCGGGGGCCACCAGCGAGCCCTTCTGGCGCACATGCGTGCCGAGCGTGTCGCGCAGCGCCGCGTGCAGCAGATGAGTGGCCGTGTGATTGAGTTCGATGTCGCGCCGGCGCGCCACGTCCACCGTGGCGGTCACCTCGGCGCCGGGCACGACCGCGCCATCCTCGGCATGGCCGATATGCAGGAATACACCGTTCTGCTTCTGCGTATCGGTGACGACGAAGGTAAAGCCCTCGCCGGCGATGGTGCCGGTATCGCCGACCTGGCCGCCGGATTCGCCGTAGAACGGCGTGCGGTCGAGTACGACCACGCCCTGCGACCCGGCCGCGATGGCATCGGTGGGCTCGCCGTCGACCAGCAACGACACGATCCTCGCCCCGGCCTCGTCCTCGGTATAACCGAGAAACGTCGTGGCGTCGCCGACATCGTCGAGCCTGACGTGATAATCGGCGCCGAACTGGCTGGCGGCCCGGGCGCGCTCGCGCTGCGCGTTCATGGCGCGCTCGAAGCCTTCGTTGTCGAGCGTCAGATCGCGCTCGCGGGCCACGTCGTTGGTGAGATCGACCGGGAAGCCGTAGGTATCGTAGAGCTTGAACACGGTCTCGCCCGGGATCTCGGTGCCGGACAGACCGGTAATGGCATCCTCGAGAATCTTCATGCCCTGGGCGAGCGTTTCCGAAAAGCGCTGTTCCTCCTGCTCGACCACGCGCTCGATCTGGGCCCGGGCATCGCTCAATTCGGGATAGGCCTCGCCCATCAGCGCGTCGAGCGGCGCGACGAGCTGGTAGAAGAACGTGCCGGTCGCGCCCAGCTTATAGCCGTGACGGATCGCGCGCCGCATGATCCGGCGCAGCACATAGCCGCGGCCTTCATTGGACGGCATCACGCCATCGGCGATCAGAAACGCGGTGGCGCGGATATGATCGGCCACCACCTTCAGCGACGGCAATTGATCTTCGCGCGGCTGGCCTTCGATACCCACGGCCTCGGCGGTGGCCGCCATCAGGGTCTGGAAGACATCGATGCCGTAGTTGTCGTGCGTACCCTGCATGACCGCGGCAATGCGCTCCAGGCCCATGCCGGTATCGATCGACGGCTGGGGCAGATCGCGCATTTCGCCGTCGGGCTGGCGGTCGTACTGCATGAACACGAGATTCCAGATCTCGACGAAACGATCGCCATCTTCCTCCGGCGTGCCGGGCGGGCCGCCCCAGATATGCTCGCCGTGATCGTAGAAGATCTCCGAGCAGGGACCGCAGGGCCCGGTGTCGCCCATCTGCCAGAAGTTGTCCTTGGCGCCAATGCGGGCCAGGCGTGCCTCGGGGATGCCGATGTCATCCTTCCAGATGGCCTCGGCTTCGGCGTCTTCCTCGTACACCGTGACCCACAGCTTCTCGGCCGGCATCTCCAGTTCGACGGTCAGGAACTCCCAGGCGAAACGTATGGCCTCGCGCTTGAAGTAATCGCCGAAGCTGAAGTTGCCCAGCATTTCGAAGAACGTGTGGTGGCGCGCGGTATAGCCGACGTTCTCGAGATCGTTGTGCTTGCCGCCGGCACGCACACAGCGCTGGGCCGACACGGCGCGGTTATAGTCGCGCTGGTCGCGACCGAGGAACACATCCTTGAACGGCACCATGCCCGCATTGACGAACAGCAACGTCGGGTCGGCAGCCGGCACGAGGCTCGACGAGGCCACGAACCGATGCGCGTTGGCCTTGAAATATTCGATGAAACGCGAACGCAGCGCGTTGGTGGTCATCATGGGTCGCGTCTCCGGGTACACATCAGCGGCCTCAAAACATGCGCGCATGCTTTCGGCACAGAGCCTTCATGAATAGCCCGGCAGTTTAGCAAACCGGAGCCGCCCACCCCACCGCGACTATCCTCCAATGTCGCGCACCGCCGCGATCTTGTCGGCGTTGGTCTGCTCCCGATCAGTGCGGGTGCCGACCTTGATCGCGGTATGCACCCGCGGCGCGCCGAGATCGTGGATGGCCTGGTGGCATGCCTTGAATGCGGCAAAGACGGCGTCCCATTCACCTTCCACATTCGTGCCGTAAGCATGCAGCTGCGGCTTCAATCCGGCGGCCTCGAGAATTGGGCCACAGGCGGCGATGTACTTCGACACCGACACGCCCGCGCCCAGCGGTATCACACAGATTTCGGCGGTGACTTTCATGGCACCTCTCGCGTTGAATATCCGTACCCGATCATGCCACCGGCCATTCGATCGTGCAGGCAAGATTCCATCTATTTGATGGGTGTTCAAAAGCCGCTGTCCACAGATTTCACGGATTGCACAGATTGAACGCGAGCGACTTCGCAGTCGGGTCGTTTATAACGGCGCGTTCGGTTCGGCGGTCCTTTATTCGCAGAAACTGTTTCGTCCGCAGATGAACACAGACACACGCAGATGAATACAACCCTGTTGTCATGTTGCATTGTTGTTTACCACGGCGTATCCAGAAACAGACGCAGTAGCCGTATGCATCAGATCTGCGTATATCTGCGTCGATCTGCGGATAATAAAAGGCGATGACTCGCGTTCGGAGCCGCCTTGCTACGACAGCGATAGGCGCGCCGTAACCAAAGATCCGCCTGCATTCAATCTGCGAAATCCATGCAATCTTTGGATAGAAAAAACAGGTCACCGAGGCCGCAAACAGCCCGAAGATCAGTCGTCGAACGCAGCCGCCAGCTGATCGGCATCGAAGCCGCGGCGTTGCAGAAAACGCATCTGCTTGGCCCGGGCTGGAAAGTCGGCCGGCAACTCGGCACCGAAACGCTTGCGCCGCGCGGCTTCGGCCAATTCGTCCCAGTCGACGCCGGCATCGGCCAGGGCGGCCTCGATCTCGCCATCGCCCACCCCGGCGCCGCGCAGTTCGGCGCGGATCCGGATCGGGCCGATGCCACGGCGGGCCTTGCTGGCCACCGCGGCTTCGGCGTAGCGGGCATCGGACTGCAGGCCATCTTCGACCAGTCCGTCGAGCACGGCCTCGATGTCATCGGCCGCGTACTCGTGTTTTTTCAGTTTGGTGACGAGTTCGGCACGGGCATGCTCGCGCCGCGCCAGCAGATCCATGGCACGCTTGCGAATCGCGAGCCGCTCGGCATGGCGCGCTTCGTCTTCCGGCCGCTCGTTGCTTGTGTCGTCGTCCATGTCGCTTCACGACAAAGGCCGCGCTTCGCGCGGCCGATCATCGGATTGATACGGCTGGCGTGACCGCCTATTTCGCGCCGCGTTTGGACGCGCCCGAGGCCGCAGTGGCGCCGTTTTCCGAAGACAGCAGGTCCGCTTCGCCGGCCTGATCCGCGCCATTCGCCGCGGCCGCTTCGGCTGCCTTTTCTTCCTTCGTCTTTTTCTTCGGCAACAGCTTCTCGCGCAGGGCCGCTTCGATGGTCTGCGCGATTTCGGGGTTGTCCTTGAGGAACTTGCGGGCGTTGTCCTTGCCCTGGCCGATGCGGTCGCCGTTGTAGGAATACCAGGAGCCGGCTTTTTCCACCAGATTGTTGGCCACGCCCAGATCGATGATCTCGCCTTCGCGCGAGGAACCCTCGCCGTAGAGGATCTCGAACTCGGCCTTGCGGAACGGCGGCGCCATCTTGTTCTTGACCACCTTGACGCGGGTCTCGTTGCCGATCACCTCGTCGCCTTTCTTGATCGAGCCAATGCGGCGGATGTCCAGCCGCACGGACGAATAGAACTTCAGCGCGTTGCCGCCGGTGGTGGTTTCCGGGCTGCCGAACATCACGCCGATCTTCATGCGGATCTGGTTGATGAACATCACCGTGGTGCCGGTGCGCTTGATGTTGGCGGTCAGCTTGCGCAGTGCCTGGCTCATCAGCCGCGCCTGCAGCCCGACATGCGAATCGCCCATCTCGCCCTCGATTTCGGCCTTGGGCGTGAGCGCGGCCACCGAGTCCACCACCACGATATCGACCGCCGCCGAACGCACCAGCATGTCCGCGATCTCCAGCGCCTGCTCGCCGGTATCCGGCTGCGAGATCAGCAGGTTCTCGATATCCACGCCCAGCGCTTCGGCATAGGTCGGGTCCAGCGCGTGCTCCGCGTCGATGAAGGCCGCGGTGCCGCCGGCCTTCTGCGCCTCGGCGATGGCCTGCAGCGTGAGCGTGGTCTTGCCCGAGGATTCCGGGCCGTAGATCTCGACCACACGGCCACGCGGGTAGCCACCGACACCGAGTGCGATGTCGAGCGTCAGCGAGCCGCTGGAAATCGAGGCGACGTTGGAGTTGTCGACATCGCCCATGCGCATCACCGAGCCCTTGCCGAACTGGCGTTCGATCTGGCTCAGCGCGGCGGCGAGTGCTTTCTTGCGATCTTCATCCATAGTGATCGGGTCCGTTCGAATCGAACGCAGGCCTCCCGGGCGGGAAAGCAGACTGCTGATGGTCGGGTATGGGCGGCATTATTTCACATTTGCGAGAGGCCCAGCCTCGCCCGCGAGCGGCCAGCGCGCAAGTACGCGATAAGCGCCGACCACGCCGTGCGCCCCGCTTTCGGCCAGCACGAACTCGCGCGCCCGCCAGGCGATGGGAACGACCGGACGGGCCGTGATCGGCGCGGCCTTTCTTTGCAACGTGATATGCGGCACGAAACGCCGCCGATCAAGACCGGGGCCGCGCAAAAAAGCGGCAAGATCGATCAACGCCTGGGGTGGATCGGAAGGCCCGAGCCAGATCAGGCGGGGTTTGGAAAAACTGTCGAGGCGGTCGAACACGAGGTCGATCGGTGCTGCGGACACGCGCTCGGCGCGGGCGATCAGCGCCTCGCGCCCGGCCGCGTCGCAGTTGCCGTGGAAGGCGAGCGTGAGATGCAGCTTGTCGCAGGCCACCGGCGCGCCCCCGGCATCGAGTGCCGCGCCGAGATCAGCGATGCGCCGGGCCGCATCGGGCGGCGGCCAGAGCGCGAAGAACAGACGCTGTGATCCCGATGTATCGCCGGCCGTCATGCGCGCCCCGCCCTCAGCCGGCGTCCACGCGTTCGCGCAGGCCGACCAGCGCGGCCAGAACCGAAGCATGCCGTACCGCACGGCGGTCGCCGTCGAACCGATAACGAACCACGTCGGGCTGGCCGCCGCGCGCCTGCCAGCCGATGAATACCGTGCCCACCGGCTTGTCGGCACTGCCACCAGCGGGCCCGGCGACGCCGGATACCGCGATCGCCCAATCCGCGCCCGGCGCCGCGGTCAGTACGCCCCGGGTCATGGCCGCGACCACCGGCGCGCTCACCGCGCCGTGATCGGCCAGCATCGCCGGCGCCACCCCGAGATCGGACTGCTTGGCCTCGTTGGAATACGTGACATAGCCGCGCTCGAACCAGGCCGAACTGCCGGGGATATCGGTACAGGCGGCCGCGATCATGCCGCCGGTACAGGATTCGGCTGTGGCCAGGCGCCGGTCGCGCGCCGGCAGCAGCGCGGCCAACTGCCCCACCAACTCGTCGATCGCGCCGTCAGGATCGTAGAGCGTCGTCATGGTGGCATTATGCCAGCGCGACCCTGCGAAACCGGAATTGCCGGACTACAATTCGCGCCTGTCCGCACCATGGGGCCTCCGCGCTCCGTGCCTGCAGATAGGCTTGGGGAATCAAAAATCGACCTCCACGGATTCATTGAGGATCAGCTTCCACCGGGAATCTTTCTCATCGAGACCGGACAACTCCTCGATCAAAGGCTTGACGGAGGGGTCCAGCAACACCGCCGTCTTGGCTTTCCCGGCAAAGGGTCGCAGGGCGTTGGCTTGCCGCGCATGCTGCATGCGCTCCAGCAAGTAGCCGAGGCGGCGCACAGACGAGTTTTCGTAGTGCACGGCCAGCTTGGCCAGCGTGTCCGCCCTCACCTTGCCACCCAGATCCTTCACGACCTGGGCCACGCCGTTGATACCCCCGCCTTGTGGAAATAACGCGCGCAATCAAGCAGCGTCAATTCGATGCCGGCGACCTGCGCATAGCCCGCCTCGCTTTTCAGCGAGCCCAGCCAGTCCGGCCGGTTGACCTTGGCGAACGCGGACGGGTTCTGATAGACGAACTCCAGCCGGTGCCGGCCCATCTCGACGCTGCGCATCTGCCTGGGCACGATCACCTGGAACACCATGGGCACCTGGTGTGCCGCACCGTGGAAAGCCGCTGCCCGCAACAGCGCGACACAGTAGTCATGCCGAAGATACTTCATCAACGGGTCGATCCAGCGTGCCGGATCGGGCGCGCCGACGGCCCGGTCTTCCGGGCGAAGAATCAAGTAAAAGCCACGCCGAGGACTCGCCAGGCGGTGCTTCTTCGCTTGCCGCATGAGCGCCATGTTCAGCGTCTCGGGGGACGAGCCAAGCGCGGCCAGCGCCTCCTCCCTCACAAAGTAAGCGCGCCCTCGGGCGAGGCGATCCTCCATGTACTGCGCAAGTGCAGCCATTCCCAGATCATATGCGATAAACAACGATATATGTATATTTCCGCATATGATTTGGGCGCCTGTCACAGCTTCCCGTGAGACTTGCTTGGCCGCACTTGATTGTAACCAGCCAAGAATTGCCTTGCGGTCGTTATCTGTTCAACGGAGTGCCTCCGCAAGCCGTAGCAGCATTGCGGTGACTACCCGGGGATCAAGAGGCGCCACGGCGTTGCGGACACGCGCTTCTGTATCGGCCACGATCCCGGTGGCCGCTTCCAGGGCGCCACGACCCAACTCCGTCAGCTCCGTCGTTTGAATTCGCCCGTGTTCGGGATGGGGGGTTCGTGCAATAAAGCCTGAGCGCTCCAGTGCGACCAGGATGGCCTGCATCGATTGGGGCGTCACAAAGGCGCGGCGCGCGAGCGCGGCATTCGAGGCACCGGCTTCGACCTCCAAGAAAGCGAGAACCGCATACTGGGGCGTCGTCAGCCCGATTTCCCGCAGTTCAGAGTCCAAACGAGTGCGAAGCGCCTGTTGAGCCTGCTTCAACGCGAAGCCGATCGTCGCGTAGGGATCGCTCATCACCGGGTTAGTCTCTTGACTCGACATATCAGTGTCCTTATATTTGTATAAGCACACTGATACTAAAAGCTTGTCCAGCGAAAGGAAACCCAGCTATGCCCCATCTGATCGGACCCGATTTTATCGGCATTCAAACCGAAGATCTCAATGCGGCACGGATCTTCTACACCGAGGTCGTTGGGCTGAAGGCCATCGCCCAAAGCCCCCCGGGCGCCGTAGTTTTCGATACCAGGCCGATCCCGTTCGCCGTTCGCACGCCCCTGGTCGAGCTGAAGGGAACGGACGGGCTCGGTGAAGGCGTCGCAATTTGGTTCGGCTGCGATGACGCCGACGCCCTGCATGACCATCTTATTGAGCGGGGCACGCCAATCGCCTTCGCGCCGAAGAATGGCCCCTTTGGCCGCCATTTCGCGTTTCGCGACCCGTTTGGCTACACGATTACGGCACACACGGTCGCGCACTCTTGAGCACCGATGGCGAGCCTCGTCGATTGGGCGGATCGTTGCCACGACGACATCCACGCCGCGCCCGCCCGCCCGCGTTGACGGCGCACCCGGCGATGTTTTGCGCTAATTCTCCGCCCTCAGTCGGAAACCGCGACGGTATCCTGCCGTAGTGATGGATACCTCGGTGCCCAGCCAAGCACCTCCCGGGTGATCCGGCTGGAGACCGGGTTGTCGGCCCCGACGAACGGGGCGAGCCAGCCGAAATGCCTCGCGGCCTCCTTTGCAGACAGCTCTCTGACCGGGACGCCGAGATGATGGCCGATCGTCGTGGCGATCTCGCGAACCGGGATCGGCTCTTCGCCGATGGCGTGGTAATGCGCACCGGCCTCGCCGTGCGCCAGTGCCCGAACGAACAGGGCCGCGGCATCCAGCCGGTGCACCGCGCACCAACGGTTCGCGCCCGCCCCGACAACGGCTGACACGCCCGACTTGCGGGCCATGCCGATCAATTGGGTGACCAGGCCCTGACGGGTCTTGTCATGCACCGAGGGCGGCAGGCGCACCAGCGAGGCGCGCACCCCGCGCGTGGCCAGCGCCTGCACTGCCTGTTCCGAGCGTGCCCTGGCACCACCGACCGCCCGGGGATCGGCCAGGTCCGTTTCGATCGCCGTCTGTCCCGCCCGCATCGCCATGGTGGGGAAAGCCGCGACCAGTGGGGCCGCTTTGCTCAGCGCGCCGCCCATCGTTTCGATTGCACGCCGGTCCGCTTCGACGGCCGCCTGCGTGAAGCGACCGACGATACCGCTCGGACGGCCGCCGAACAGCACGCGAAGGCGGGCGCCGAACCCCGCGTGGGACAGGGCGTGGAAGAAGGCGGCGTGGATCACCCCATCCGCTTTGCCCGCCTCGCGGTGTAACACGTCGAGACTGTCGACCGTCCCGCGTGCAACCCGTGCGCCGGCGACTTCGAGGCGCCGCGCCGATTCCGCCGAGCGCGCCAGCCCGGTGACTTCATGGCCGGCCGAAATCAACTCACTGACGATAGCCGAACCGATGAAGCCGGTGGCACCGGTGACGAACACACGCATCGCACATCTCCTGTTCCTGTTGGGGGCAGGATAGGCGCTGGATGCGGAACGAAACACTCCTTAGAGTCCCAATATAACCACCAATCGTTCAGAGCCTTCGGATTGGATCCTCTCTCTGACCTTCTCTGGCTGTTAAAGCTGCGTAGCTACGTCTCCGGCGGGTTTGACGCCGGCGGCGATTTTGCGGTGCAGTTCGGCCAGCATGACGGCATCAAGTTTCATGCGGTCGCCGCCGGTGCCTGCTGGGTCTCGGTCGAAGACACGCCCGGGCCGCTACGGATCAAGGCGGGGGAATGTTTTCTGCTGCCGCATGGCAAGGCGTTCAGGATCTCGAGCGATCCCTCGATCACGCCGGTCGACGTGCAAAGCCTCCTGCCGCCGGTGGCCGACGGCCGCATCGTCACCCACAACGGCGGCGGCGATTTTCTCAGCGTCGGCGGCTACTTCACTCTTTCGGCGGGGCAGGCGGATCTGCTTCTGGGTACCCTGCCGTCGATTCTTCACATCCACGACACCGCCAACAGCGCGACGCTGCGCTGGTGTGTCGAGCGCATGCGGCGGGAATTGGCCGACGGCCTGCCGGGCGATTTCATCGTGGCGCAGCAACTGGCGACCCTGGTTCTGGTCGAGGCCCTGCGCGTTCATCTCTCGCAAACGCCGGCAGAGCAGCGGACCGGCTGGCTGTCCGCCCTGGCCGACGCGCGGCTGCGCGCCGCCGTCACCGCGTTCCATCGTGCGCCCGGTGAGCGCTGGACGCTCGAGAGACTGGCTGGCGAAGCCGCGATGTCGCGTACCGCCTTCGCGTTGAAGTTCAAGGAGGTTGTCGGAATGACGCCCATGTCGTACCTGACGCGTTGGCGGATGCTGCTGGCCGCCGACCGCCTGACCCATTCGCGCCAGTCGCTGTCGCAGATCGGAGCCGCTCTGGGATACGAATCCGAAAAATCCTTCAGCGCCGCATTCAAGCGCATCATGCACTGTTCGCCCCGGCAATACGGTCGCCAGAATGCCGGCGAAACGGCCGATCAATCCTTAGAACGGGCGCGCATGTAATGATCCGCCGTAGGTCACGCGTCGCATGTACCGAGGACTAAGCCGATGGTTGCGCATGTCAGAGAAGTGCCCTGCCCCGACCGGAGTCTGATCTCGGATTGGCTGCACGATGCCGATCTCGCCGACGCCTTCATGATCACCGTGCCGGAGCGCTTCGCATCGCAGGGTATTCTTCACCTGACAAAATGCGTGCTCGGGCATCCGCCAATCGGGTTCAGGGTCCTGATCACCCTTCGGGACATCCTGGTCGCCGGGTTCGGGGTCAAGACATCCAGATACCTGCGGGACGCGGCCGCGGCGGAGGGTATGGACCACATCGACTTTTTTCGAGTTCTCGCGGTCTCCGACAACGAAGTCATCGTCGGCGAGGACGATCGGCACCTCGACTTCAGGGGCTCCGTACTGATGCGACGCCATGCGGAGAGCGGGGATGCCGAGCTCGTCGCAACCACGGTGGCACGCTGCCACAACCGCCTTGGGAAGGCTTACCTGTGCGTCATCGCACCGTTCCACCGGCGTGTCATTCGCACCAATCTCTCACGCGCTGCCGCACGAGGCTGGACCCTTTAACGCGACCGAAGGGCGCCTCCCTTTGTCCTCTCGACATCGCAAGCGCATGACCGTTCAGCGTTTCCAGCTCCATGTGGGTCTCATCGAACTCATGGTCGTGAACACCGTGCAGGGACCGCCCGAGCCCGTCATCGACTCGGGGGCCCGGGAAATATCGGCTAGACCGAGGACGGCGGTTGCTTTTGCGGCGGTGACCGCAGAGCGCTGAGGCGCTTTGCCGCGCTGGCTCGTCGCCCCGTGGCCGGAAACAGCTGTCCGGCCCGGCCCAGGCCGAAACGCGGCATGTTCACGTAGACCGATTCCGCATGGCCCGGCGGCACTACATACGTCTCGTGCCAGATCCCGACATCGCCACCGGTGCCGATGCTGGCGTTGAAGGCCTGCCAGGCCGGCAAATGGGCCTGACCGGCCGCTTTCGCATAGGCCCGCAGATGTTCGGCACTCTGCCAGTATTGCACCACCCACAAATTGCGCAGACCGAACTGGGCGCGGGCGTGCAGCAGGCCGAGCTCGGGTTGCGCGGCAAGTTCCCGCAGCATCCGCGGCATCGCCGCCAGCACCGGAAACCACTTCCACACCTTCCAGAGCTTGTTGATACGCATCCCAATAAGAAAGACCACGGTCTCTCCCTCCATCTCCGCGCAGACGCGCTCTGCAATAACGTCGGTCATCCGGTTCATGACTTTCTGCCACGGTTGATTTATGTTGTCGCTGTCAACTTAGTCTTAAATGTGGGCGCCGTCAACATGAGCCGACGCAAAGCTTGTGTCTCCCTTTCTCCAGACACCAATCAGCCATCCACCTATCACCATGGGGATCTCCGCCGCGCCCTGGTCGAGGCAGCTCTGGGCCTGGTCACAGAGGAGCAGAACTGGGATTTCTCGCTGCGGCAAGTCGCCCGGCGAGCCGGCGTCAGCCACAACGCGCCCTATCGCCACTTCCCGGAGAAGCGCGACCTGCTCGCGGAGCTCGCGGCAGTCGGCTACAAGGCCCTGCGGGAACGACTGGTCGAGGCCGCGGACGCAACGGAGGGGCCGGAGGCCGCGTTGTTGACGACCGGCGTGGCGTATGTCCGGTTCGGAACGGACAATCCGGCCCGTTACCGGCTGATGTTCGGGTCGGACCTTCTCGCCGGGGGATGTGAGATCCCGGCGACGGTGGCCGAAGCCTCGGAAGCGGCGAAGGCGGTTCTGGTCGAGGTTGTCGCCCGCGGGATACGGACAGGGCGGTTTGCGGTGCGCGAAAACACGACAGCGGAACGGGACCGTCTGGTCCTCACCGCCTGGTCCCTGGTGCATGGGCTGACCATGCTGCTGATCGACGGTCTGGCTGGCCCGGAATCGCCTGCGGACGTCCCCCAACTCGTTGCGCGTACCTTGCTCGATGGCGTGCGGAGTCGCCCGTGAATTGCTCGCTTACTTGGCGAGCGCTGCGAAATTTGAGGGCGAGTCTCGTCACATGGACCGGCGGCAAACCGACCCGCCGCCAATAGCCGTCTTTCATATTCGCTCACAGGGGACGTGCCGGCTTACCGCAAGCTCGCGAAGCACAGATCCTTCATACAATCATCACGCAATCCGAGGAGCCTTGTGCATCAGGGCGGCGCACGTCTGCGCGCGAGCTTCAAGGTAACGCCGGTGTGGTTGCGTGAAACACCTGGCGCGAACGTCGAACTTCTTCCGGGAGATCAAGCCGTGACCCACCAACTCAAGAAGATCGAGCACATCGTCGTACTCATGCTGGAAAACCGGTCGTTCGATCAGATGCTCGGTTTTCTCTATAGCGACGATCGGCCCGCCGCCGTCGACCACTTCGACGGGCTCACGGGGAAGGAGTGGAATCCCGACGGTCATGGACGCGAGATTGCCGTGTACAAGATCAAGGAGGACGACCCCCACGTCTATCTGATGCCCGGCGCCGATCCGGGCGAGGGCTTCCTGAACACCAACTATCAGCTGTATTCGAACGACGACCCGGCTCCCGGCGACGTGCCCACGAACAAGGGCTTCGTGCTGAACTTCAAATCGGCGATCGCCTCGGACCTTGCCAGGCATTACAAGGACACGTTGCCGGGCACCGAGGCGTCGCAGATCATGGGCATGTACACGCCCGAACTGTTGCCCGTTCTTTCGGGACTCGCGCGCGGCTATGCCGTGTGCGATGCGTGGTTCGCGTCCGTTCCCACCATGACGATCCCCAACCGGGCGTTCACGCTCGCCGCCACGTCGCAGGGCCATCTCGACGATCACGTCAAGATTTTCACTTGCCCGAGCATCTTCGGCCGGCTTTCGGACAAGCAACTCGACTGGGCGATATACGGGTACAACCGCGACCCGCTCACGCGCCACGACTTCCCCGATACCCAGCATGCCGACGAGGCGCACTTCGGGCATTTCCGCGACTTCCAGGCGCGTGCCGCAGCGGGCAAGCTGCCACCCTTCACCTTCCTCGAACCGAGTTGGGGCGCAACGGGCAACAGCCAGCATCCGAACTATAACGTGGCAGCCGGCGAGCAATTGATTCACGACGCCTACTACGCGGTGCGCAACGGCAAGAGCTGGGCATCCACGCTGCTCGTCATCACCTACGACGAGCATGGCGGCAACTACGACCACGTGGCGCCACCGGCGGATGCGACGCCGCCCAACGACGGCACCGTGGGCGAACAGGGTTTCGACTTCAGCCGCTTCGGCGTGCGCGTGCCCGCCGTGCTCGTCTCGCCGTTGATCGAAGAGAATACGGTCTTTCGTGCGAAAACCGGACGGATCGACCATACGTCGATCCTGGCAACGATTCACGAGCGCTGGGGTACGACGCCGCTTACCGAGCGCGACAAGGCCGCGGCCTCACTCGCCGATGTGCTGACGCTCACCCGCCCCCGCACCGACGATCCGCTCAAGGGCGTCAAGGTGCCGGTGTCGTCGGCGCATCATCCGAATTCCTCGATACCCTCCAAGCTCGACAAAATCCATGCGGACCGGGTCGCCGCGCTGCCTCTCAGAAGCGAGCAAGGGCACTACGAGCAGGCCACCCCGCCATTAACGTCAGCGGCGCAAGTGAGCGATTTCATTCGTGACCGCACGGCGGCGTGGAAAGAGCATTTGCGGCGTCGGCGGGAGCGCCGCGGGCAGCCGAGTGCTCGCAATTCTGGCGAGTGATCCTCGTGCGTTCCTTGAGGAAATACAGTACATCCATGCTATCCCCCTTCCCCAGCCATTGATGTGACAGAGGCCAGTCGGGCGACCAGTGCATCGGCCTGCTCGGTAAACTTCTTCGCATTTGAATTCTGCAATTGGGCTAAGTTGCGCAGCTTCCAGCGGATTCCGGCAATTGTTTGAGGTGGGCGATTCCCAACAACGGCCACTCAGGCGCGCCCGCGACCAATGACAACAGAAATCTACGTTCCTCATCATCCAGGCCTTCTTGAAGCTCGCGCGCCAGCCGCTCCCGCACCGCCAGTAAGTCGGCGAGCGACACCGGATCGGCAGTCATGCCCTCGAAGTTGTGGGTGTAGTCGTACTGGATGTCCCGCAACGCCGGAAACAGCACTTCGTGCACGGGACGATTGTGGCTGGCCAGGTAGACGACAAAGGCACGCCGAATTCCCGGTGTGATGCCCTCGTTCGCGAAGAGCTACATCACATCGAACAGGTCGCGCGGATGCTGACGGTCCAGTGCAGCAACCAGTTTTCCGCCGTACATGTCTTCCAGCGAGATGACAGGGATATCCAGATCGGCCAGCGACGCGTCGCTGGCCGCCGGCGTGAGCGAAGCGCGCCGTACCGGCTGCACTGTGCCGCGCATGACGAAGTTGGCCTCAACTTTGACCTCGATACGGTCCCTCCGCACCAGCAGCTTCGTCTCGCCCGCGGCGGCCGCAGGCATATGCGTCTGGAACCCTCGCCCGTTCAGGCGCTCAGCGGCCTGGCGAATGGCGTTATTGATCCGAGCCAGTGCTTCCTCGCGTGGCAGCGTGTAGTCGGGAAAGACCAGATCGAGATCCACCGACAGGCGCGGCATGTCACGCACGAAGAGGTTGATGGCCGTGCCTCCCTTCAAGGCGAACGTGTCGTCTACGAATACGAACGGCGCAACCTGCGTCAGCAGACGCGCGGTCTCGAGATAGGCCGGGTTCATGGCTTGAGCACCAACAAGCCATCGCCCGACTGCGAGACCCAGGGCCGGTCGCTGCCCGTCGGCAATTGAGCGGGATCGAGCTTCGCCACCCAGGGCAGTGCCCCCTCTCGACCGAGTTGGAGGCACAGCCGCACGGTCTTGACGCTCTTGCAGTGCTGCAGCAGTTCAAGCAGCACGCTCACCCGCAGGCTGTAACTGCTCTCGACAAGCTCGCGGGCCTCCTGCAGGGGCTGGCGTACGCCCACATCGCTCAGCAGTTCCAGCAGCGCCCTCTCCGGTGCGGAAACCTGCGGCGCTCCGTTTCGCTTTTCGAAGGGCCCCACATGCCGTAAAGCATCGGGAAGCTCATCGAACAGCCGCTTGCGGTGATACTCCGCCGGGAAGCGCTCTGTGAACCAATCCGGCAGGTGCCCCGACTCCCAGCCATACAGATGCAGTACGGGCTGTTGTGAGACGTACTGACGCAGACCATACCAGTCGAGCGCGGATTTGCCGCCGACATGGAGACCATCGAACTTGCGTTGCAGCAGCAGGAGACTGGGATGCAACGCCAACGTGTCGTTGGGACGACAGTACACGCCGCGAGCCAGCCGGGTAAGCCACCCTGCCCGCACGTAGTGGACAGCCAAGTCCGCGGAGATATCCAACGCCGCCAAGTCCTCCGAAGCCAGCGGCACCCCTGGCGCAAGCCGGGTGTAGAGTGAATTTAACTTACTTCGTTCTGTCGTAGCCATACTACGATATATACATCTTTTCCAAATGCCAGTCAAATATATCGGGACCCCGCGTTCCATCCGCGAGGATAAGATCAGCTTTCAGCCACCGTTCGATATACAAACACACCCAGCGTTCCTGAGTATGGTGGCGTACCGCCTGCATCAGCAGATCGTGGTCGATAGTATCGAAGAAAGCCTTGATATCGAGATCGACAACCCACGCATAGCGCCAGCAGCGCTGTCGCGTAGTCTCGATCGCGCCCAAGGCGCTCTTGTGGGGGCGGTAACCGTAGGAGTCGGCATGGAAATGCCGCTCCAGCTCCGGCTCCAAAGCCCGTTTGACCACCACCTGAGCCACCCGGTCGGCCACGGTCGGAATGCCCAGCGGACGCTGACCGCCTCCGGGTTTCGGTATCTCGACCGACAACACCGGTGGCGGCATATAACTGCCCGACGACATCCGATTCCAGAGCTTGTAGAGCTGATTCCGAAGATCCCCTTCGAAGTCCGCTATGCTCTGACCGTCGCAGCCCGGCGATCCCTTGCGGGATCGGACCTGCTGAAAGCCTTCCCAGACCCAACGTTTGGGTATCTCGAATGGCTTTGCCTTGTTCGCCGGATCCTCCCGCATCACGGTTGTCGCAACGTCCAAGGCCCAATGACGTGACCCCTTCGCTCCACGGCCATTACAGCCGGCTCAGCACTACTACGGATCACTCCGCCCCTGTGCCTCGCTTCGGTACTCAGAACCTCGCGGGGATCCCCGCTCGGTTCGCTCCCTTGGCATCGAGGCGACAGGTTCCCACGTTCCGTATCCGAGCCTGAAACATCGTCACGCCGCCTATACACCGGATGCCGCTCGGCCCGCCATCAGGCACCTGCCGAGCTGAATCCCGGGCTCTTGACACAGCCACGGTTTCGACATCACTTATAACTTTTCGATGCTTCATCAGCGGTTCACTTGCGTTCGCCTCAATGTCCCGCACCTGACAGGTCTTGCCTGCCTTTTCCCCCACGCTCACCACCACGACTCTTGACCGCAGCAGCTGGAGGCGCTTTGACATCTCCTCCTGAAAGGCGATGCCGAGGGGCCCTCCCTCATCTCGGATACAGCATGCAACCGTTGCTTAAGGCCACCGGTCGCTTCGTGGCACACGTCAAGGGACATTGTCCGAACCGGAAAGCGCCGAAGCATCTCGCATTGACGCCGTTACTTGCCGTTATCCTGCGCCAGTCATCTCATCGACGAGGGTCGCGACCAGCTTTCCGGCGGACATCGACCGTGCGAGCGGCGCGCCTTGTCCCGCCCATTGCGCGCCATAGCCTGTTTCGCCGGACGCCTTCGCGGCGGCATTGAGTGCCTTTCCGGCATCGTAGGCGATGGGATAAGTTGGAACGTCGTGCGGGGTGACGCTTGCCCCGAGGTCGGTGAATCGGTTCGCTAGACAGCGCGCCGGTCGCCCGGAAATCGTCCGTGTCATCACGGTGTGGTTCGCCGCATCGCTGGACAGTGCGGCGCGATAGCCGACGTCCGCGGCAGATTCATCGGTCGCGACAAAGGCGGTGCCGAGTTGCGCCGCTCCCGCCCCGAGCTGCAAGGCGGCGGCGATTCCCGCCCCGTCCATGATGCCACCGGCCGCAATCACCGGCACATCCAGGTTGCGGGTTAGAAGTCGAGTGAGCGCGAATAACCCAAGCTGGTCATCCGGCTTGTCAGGATCGAATAGCCCGCGATGCCCGCCGGCTTCATAACCTTGCGCGACGACGACCTGAACGCCGGCCGCCACATTGGCTCGAGCCTCCGCGAGGCTTGTCGCCGTGGCGAGCAAGACGATACCAGCATCTCTAAGGGTATGAATCCACGCATCGGGCGGTAGCCCGAAATGGAAGCTCACAACCGTCGGCTTTGCCGCCAGGATCGTCTTGAACATCGCCTCGTCTACGATGAAGCTCTGATAGATTTCCGTGAGGGCGGTAGGCGGCGTGCCCTTCACGGCCGCGAACGCCGGCCGCAACCGTTCCAGCCAAGCCGCTTCGCGCGCGCGATCGGGCTGCGCGGGGCGATGGCAGAAGACATTGACATTCAGCGCCCGCCCGGAGCGGGCCCGGAACGCGGCGATTGCCTCCCCAGCCGCCTTGGCCGTGATCGCGCCCACGCCGAGGGAGCCCAGCCCACCTGCATTCGAGACCGCTACGGCCATCTCGGGTGTGGATGTGCCCGCCATCGGTGCCTGAACGATGGGCCAGTCGATACCCAGCAAGCGGCAAAGACGATCGGATGCCTCTGTCATGATAATCTCCCGTTCAGGCCGGCGCTTCCAACGGCGCGCCGAAGATCGCCCGCTGATAGTCGGCAAGCAGCGCTGGCTCCTCGATAGAGCCGTGATGATGAAGCTGGCGCCATACGCCGCCGACCTTCATGAACCAGCGCGTCGTGCGGATGCGCAAATCGACAGTGGTTTCGGGCGTCATGCAAATTCCCTTCTCGCGGCCGACGAACAAATGCCAATCGCTGCCGCCCTGACTCGTGAAATCGTGGAAAGCCGCTTCGACACGCGCAGGTCCGGTGAACAGCTTGGCATAGCCTTCGCGGATGGCGGGCCAGCCGCGCCGGATGCCGCCGATCGGATTGTCCATGCTCGGCGCATCACCTTCCATCCAATTGGCGGCGAGCGCCTCTAGATCGCACGCATTGAACGCGCGATAGAAGCCGATCAGCGCAGCCAGTGCGCTGTCGCCGGTCGCTGTTTCGGTGCCTGTGATCGCGGTTGTCAATGCGTTCATGGCTGATCCTTTCTGTCAGTGCGATATCTTTGGGTTCGAGAGTTCGGGCGCGCGGGTTGCCGTCACCACCGCGATGAGGTCGATCGCCAGGGCCACCACCATCGCGGCCGCACCGATGAGGAACAACAGGCGATAATTCTCGCCGCTTTGCGCGAATACGAAGGAGAGCGCATAGGCCGATGCCGCCTGGCACACGGCGAAGGCCACGGTGGCCACGCTCCAGGCCGCTTTCTGCTCCGCCGGGTGGTGCGGCAGCAACTCGCCGATCCGGCCGAGCACGAGGGGAACGGTCCCGGTCACGAAAGCGCCGACAATGACGCTCGATACGATGAGCCATGCCGAGCCCAACCCGAACGCGGGAATGGCGACGGCGACAGCTTCCAGCAAAAACGCCAGCCGTAGCGCCGCCCCGAAGCCGGCGCGGTCGGCGAGATGGCCCGCCACAATGGGACCGAAGGTGGCGCCCAGGCCGAACAGCACCCAATAGTCGGAGCCGGCCGCAACACCCTGGCCCAGGCCCCGCGCCACGAAATCCACCAGGAAGATCATGTGCGGCACCCAGCCGGCCGCGTTCAGCCCATATTCCGCATAGAGCGCCCGCAGCGTTCTGACCTGCGGCCCGCGCGGACGATGGGCGGCTTGCGCCGTCGCAGCGTCATGGGTCGGCCACCCGGTCCAGCCAACGAGCACGGCCAGCAGCGATGCCACGCCCAGCCCGAGCCAGGTCTGCTCAAGGCCTTGCCGCAGCAGCAAGGGGACGAGCGTGCCGGATGCGGCCACGCCTGCGCCCACGCCCATGAAGATGAAGCCGCCGGCCAGCCCCCGGCGTGCCGCGGGAACATGGGCAAGGACGATGGGCGCGGCCAGCACCATCAGTGCGCCACCAGCCAGTCCGGCGGCGAACCGCCAGACGAAGAACCAGGCAAAGCCCAGCGGAAAGGCGCAGGCGAAGAAGGTGCCGGTCGCGATCAGCATCATTGCCCGGAGCGTGACGACGGTCGGCACGCGCGACGCGATCGGCCGGCCCAGGACGGCACCCGCCAAATACCCCGCCAGATTGGCTGCCCCCAGATAGGCGGCAGCCGACGCCGCGAACCAATGCGCGTCCACGAGCGCAGGCAGCAGGGGCGTATAGGCGAAGCGAGCCAGCCCCACGCCGATCAGGCAGGCGCAGAAGGCGGACAGGATCGCCCGCCAAGCCACCACCTTCGGCGTCGCAGAATCTGTGTTGCGTTCCTGCACGTCGCTGCCCTCATCTCTCTATCGGTTATCAGGTCTTGAGAGAATAGCGCCGGCCATGTAATCTCTAAAAGAGAATATATGAGATAACCCATATCGCCATGAGAGATAGCTAAGGCATGGACATATCCGACATGAGAATGTTCGAGGCGGTGTCACGGCACGGCAGCATGAACCGGGCGGCGCAGGAGCTGCACACGGTCCAATCGAATGTCACGGCGCGGATTCGTGGGCTGGAAGAGGAGTTGGGCGTGACTCTTTTTCAACGTCACGCCCGCGGCGTATCCATGACGCCCGCCGGCCAGCGCATCCTGCCCTTCGCCGGACGCCTCACCAAGCTGCTCGCAGATGCACGCGCCGCCGCGCAGGATGACGGCGCGCCCAATGGCGCCCTCGTTCTCGGCAGCCTGGAGACGACGACCGCGCTGCGCCTGTCGCCCATGCTCACCTCGTTCGCCAAGGCCTATCCGCAGGTTCGCCTGGTGGTCTCGACCGGCACCACGCGCAAGCTTCTGGATGAGGTGCTCGCCTATCGTCTCGAAGGCGCCTTCGTCGCCGGCCCCGTCAGCCACCCGGATCTGCATCAGCAGGTGGTGTTCGAAGAGGAACTGGTGCTCGTCACCGCGCCGGCGATCCGGACACTGGACGCTCTGACGGCGGTCTCCGATCTCAAGACCATCGTATTCCAGATCGGGTGCTCCTATCGCCAGCGGCTCGAAGCCGTTCTGGCCGACAAGGGCATCGCCACCGCCAAGCCGCTGGAGTTCGGCTCGCTCGACGCCATCGTGAGCTGTGTGTCGGCCGGTGTGGGCGTGACGCTTCTACCGAAAGGCGTGGTCACCGGCGCCTGGCAGGAGGGCCGGATTTCCATTCATGAGTTGGCGCCCGACCAGGCGCAGGTGCAAACACTCTTCGTCCGCCGCACCGATGCCTATGTCTCCAGCGCCATGTCCGCCTTCCTCGATCTGGCGGGGCCGAAACCCCCGGCCGCGGCGTCTTCGTGACATCAGCTATGGGCCCGCCTGTCGCTTGACATAGGACACTTTGACCGCTTTACCGACAACTTCCCGTCGATGCTCGCCATGCGCCAATTTCACGAGAAAGAGTGCGACATCGCTGAATGTAACAGCGCCGAATGGCATATGGTTTACAGGTCGGATCTCGCCCCTGCTCGGAGCATCGATGGGATATCCCATCCGAACTATTGTAAACTGGAGGCCGCTTTCAGGCCCTCACCCTCGGTCAAATACTGTGTGACCACGCCTCCCTATGCCCATCTACGCCCATGCGGGTTTCGTGTACGGCAAAGGACCGAGATAATTCCCATGTCGATTCGGCCGCCGCTTCAACGGTAGCCGTCCATGGAGGCCCCATAAGCCATCCCAACCCATGGGTCCTGGTCAAGCGATTCACTAAGGTCACGGGCTACAGCAGGAACGCCGTGCGCCATAAGGTCAAAAATGGAACCTGGGTGCGGGCCGCATCTGGCGCAAAGCGCCGGACGGCCGCATTTCCCTAAACCTCACCGAGTTCGAGCACTGGGTCGAAAGCGCGCCCCGAGCCACCACCTTCTAGCGCTTGTCGCGTGTCCAGCGCACACGAGTGGGACGGGATGACGAGCATTGCCAATACGCTCATTGAGCGTATACTGCCGAGTAGATATCCTGCGTGCAAGCGCACAGGTTCTCCTCGTCGGCGCCTATGACCCACTCGCAAAAGCAGCAAAGCCCTACGCCGGCCGCCATCCGCGAAGCCCGCATGGCGGCGGGGCTCACCCAGACGGAAGCGGCACAGACAGTAAGCGCCTCGTTGCGCGGATGGCAACAATGGGAAGCGGGCGACCGCACGATGCCTCCCGGCCTGTTCGAGCTGTTCATGCTCAAAACCGGACAGTGGCCGCTGAATGGCGACCATGGTGCGACGTGACGGGCGAACCGGCACGATTGGCGTGGACGGACACGGCCAATCGATTCACGTGCCGATCACCGGTGGGTGCCGCTGTCGCCGCAAGCCCGGCCCCGCCAGCGGACCGATCAACGGCTATCTCACGCCGCGCGCCTGGAACAGGCAATGGAGCGGAACCGCGAGCCGGTGCGCTTTCGGCAGCGCATGCAATACGTGGCAAAAATATCCGGAATTCGCCGTAAAGAACTATGTCCAAACTTATAACCGATTGATTTTAATGTCTAACAGTGACGCTCCTTCGCACACCCCCATGATCCGCCAGTACCTGGCGATCAAGGATGAATACCCGCACATGCTGGTGTTCTACCGCATGGGCGATTTCTACGAGCTGTTCTTCGACGACGCCAAGCGCGCGGCCGAGCTGCTCGACATCACGCTTACCGCGCGCGGCGAGTCGGGCGGGGTATCGATTCCCATGGCCGGCGTGCCCTATCACGCGGCCGAATCGTATCTGGCGCGGTTGATCGCGCGCGGCGAATCGGTGGCCATCTGTGAACAAATGGAAGCCCCCGGCAGCACCAAGGGGCCGGTGCGGCGCGAAGTGGTGCGCGTGGTCACGCCGGGCACGGTCACCGACGATGCCCTGCTGGATGCGCGCACTGCCAACCTCATCGTGGCCATCGCGCCGGCCAAGCGCGCCATCGGTATCGCGGCGCTCGAACTCGCGCGCGGCGACCTGGCGGTCACCGAGGTCGCCGACGAAGCCGCGCTGGCCGCCGAGCTGGCGCGTCTTTCGCCCAGCGAGATCGTGGTGTCGGATCAGTCCACGCTCGAGCTCAAGCTGAACGACACGGCCCGCACCGAACGCCCGGCCTGGCTGTTCGACGCGGTGTCTGCCCGGCGCAAGCTGGAGGCATTCTTCGGCGTGGCCCAGCTCGACGGCTTCGGTTGCGGCGACATGCCCCGCGCGATCGCCGCGGCCGGCGCTCTGATCGATTATGTCGAGGCGACCCAGCACACCGCCCTCGCCCATATCGCGTCCATGCGGACCTATGCCGTCACCGACACACTGATCCTGGACGGGCCCACGCGGCGCAATCTGGAAATCGAGGCCAGCGCGAGCGGCGATACCCGGCACAGTCTGATCGGCCTGCTGGATCGCTGCGCGACGGCCATGGGCGCCCGCGCACTGCGGCGCTGGGCGGCCGAGCCGACGCGCCACTTCAACACGCTGGCCCATCGCCACCAGGCGATCGAAACCCTCATGCGCGGCGCCTATGTGCCGATCGCCGACAAGCTGCGCGCGATGGCCGATGTCGAGCGCATCGCCACCCGCATCGCGCTGGGCACCGCCCGGCCGCGCGATCTGTCCGGGCTGGCCGGTGCGCTGGCCGGGCTGCCGGGGCTGAAAAAAGAACTGGCCGGCCTGGATGCGCCGTTGCTGGCCGGCATCGATACCGCGCTCGACCCCGCCGATGACCTGGCCGGGCTGCTGGCGCGGGCCATCGTGGCCTCGCCGCCGGTGGTGGTGCGCGATGGCGGCGTGATCGCCGACGGCTACGACGACACGCTCGACGAATTGCGCGCGCTGTCGGCCAACGCCGACGGCTACCTGACCGAACTGGAAACACGCGAGCGCGAACGCACCGGCGTGGACACGCTCAAGGTCGGCTACAACCGGGTACACGGCTACTACATCGAAATGGGGCGCACCCATGCCGACAAGGCGCCCATCGACTACCAGCGCCGTCAGACCCTCAAGGCGGTCGAGCGCTATATCACGCCGGAACTCAAATCCTTCGAGGACAAGGTGCTGTCGGCGCGCGAACGCGCCCTGGCGCGCGAGAAGCAGCTGTATACGGAACTGGTCGAACGGCTGGCCACGCACATGTCGCGCCTGCAGTCGATCGCCGATGGCCTGGCGCGGCTGGACGTGCTGGCCGGGCTGGCGCGCTGTGCTGTGGATTATCGCTGGGTCGCGCCCCGGCTGACCGACACACCCGGCATTCATATCAGCGGCGGCCGCCATCCGGTGGTCGAGCGCTTTTCCGACGCGCCGTTCGTGGCCAACGACACCGAACTGGACGACGACACGCGCGTGCTGCTGATCACCGGCCCCAACATGGGCGGCAAGTCGACCTACATGCGCCAGACGGCGTTGATCGTGCTGATGGCGCACATCGGTTCGTTCGTGCCCGCCGATTCCGCCACCATCGGCCCGCTCGACCGCATTTTCACGCGCATCGGCGCCGGCGACGATCTGTCGGCCGGCCAGTCCACGTTCATGGTGGAGATGAGCGAGACCGCGCAGATTCTGCACCACGCCACCGAACAGTCGCTGGTGCTGCTGGACGAGATCGGCCGCGGCACCTCCACCTACGACGGCCTGGCGCTGGCCCGGGCGGTGGCCGAACGACTGGCCACGCACAATCGGGCGTATACGCTGTTCGCCACGCACTACTTCGAGCTGACCCAGATCGCGGCCGACTGGCCGGCCGCGAAGAATGCCCATTTCGAGGTGGCGGACTACGCCGATGCCGGCGGCGAACAGAAACTGGCGTTCCTGCACGCGATCCGTCCCGGCCCGGCCTCGCGCAGTTTCGGCCTGCAGGTCGCCGCCCTCGCGGGGGTGCCGAAGAAAGTGATCCGCCAGGCCGAGAAGCACCTGGCCGAACTGGAAAACGCGTCGCGCGAATCGAGCAGCCCGCAGCTCGGCCTGTTCGAGGCGCCGAAGCCGGCACCGGTCGCCGAGACCCAGCCGGACCCCGTGCACGACCTGCTCGACGAGATCGACTGCGACGATCTCACCCCGCGTGAAGCCCTGGCCAGGCTTTATGAACTGAAGAACCTGCGGGAGCGGTCGGAGCGAAGCTCTTCCAAGAATTAGCCGGCGAGTCAACGCGCAATAAACGCAAATGAACAGATCAACGGGTCGAGGCCTGCGTGGCCACAGCGCTCGATCCACCGGCACAGCGCCAATGGCCTCTTCGTTCCGGAAAACCGGATCGACGTTGCATGCCGGTCACTGTGCTCGGACCGAAGCGAGCCTTATCGCTCGGACGGTCTTTTATTTGCGTTCCTTGGCGTTTATTCGCCGACCCGTATTTCAACGAACCGCCCGCGAGATACCCGAAAACCGCTCAGTCGTAATCGGCCGCCATCTGGTTGGTCAGCTTCAGGTCCTTCTGCATGTGTCGGCTGATCGGCCCGGCTACGGCTTTCTCGATCTTGCCGCCCAACAGAGGCACCGAGGCCTTGATATCGAAATCCAGCGTCAGACGCGAGCCCGAGCCCTGGTCGGTCAGGTGCAGGGCGGCCCCGATCTGTACCGGCGCTTTTTCGATCTCGATGTCCAGGCGGCCGCGCCCCTGATCCAGCTGCCAGGCATCGGTCTGGCGCAGATACAGATGGTCGCCGATCCGGCTCTTGATGAAATCGGGGAACTTGAGGCGGGCCGCATCGAGCGCGTGGCGCACGGTGATCGAGAAGCGATTCTCGCTGCTCTGGGTATCGATCACTTCGGGCTCGCCGCCCATCCTCTCGTACTTGGCGCGGTAGTACGCCTCGTCTCCGAACATGCGCAGGATCACGTTGCGCGGATAGTCGAAGTCGAAGGTTTCCTGAAATTTCATGAATCGTCCTTTTCGTTTTGATCGAGCGACAGCGCCCCGGCGGTCATGCCGCACGTGGGCGTCGCACTCGGCGTTCGGCCAGGTGTTCGGCTAGGCGTCGGGCCGGATCCGGCCGTTTTCCTGATACAGATAGGCGCCCAGCAGATCGTGCGCGTTGATCTGGGCGCCGAGCACCGACAGCAGCACGAACACGCCGCCGAGCCGCCGGTGCAGGAACACGATCTCGCGCGGCGGAATACGGAACCAGCGCGAGATGGCCGCATCCTGTACCGCCCTGGAGACGCGCCAGAACAGATCGGACTCGCCCCACTTGTAACGACCGTCCGGGGTCGACAGTTCGGCCGGCGGTTCGGCGCGAAACGGCTCGATGATGAGCAGGCCGACGTTGGCGAAATCGTCGAACACGCGCTGCGGCGAATCGCGGCGCAGCAGATTGATGCCGATCGCGCCGTCGATGAGTTTCTGCCGATCGCCCTCGAAAGCGCCCGCCACCGTGTCGTAGTACGAGCCGAGAAAGCGCGGCGCGAATTCGCGCGTCGCGCCGAAATCGAGCAGCACGAACTGGTCGGCGCCGTCGTCGTTGATCCGGATCTTGTAGTTGCCGAAATGCGGATCGGTCTGGACGATGCCCCAGTTGAAGAACTCGAGGAAAAACAGCTCCAGCGCGGACTCGCTCAGATGATTGCGCCGGTCCTGCGACAGATTCTTCACGCGCTCGCTCTGCACGTGGTCGGCGGCCTCGAACGAGGTCACCAGTACGGTCTCGGTCGAGTATTCGGGAAATACCTCCGGCACCACGTAGCGGTCGTCGTGCGCCAGGCGCTGACCGAACTCCCGGGTCATGCGCAATTCGCGATCGTAATCCACCTCGCGGTAGATCATCTCGCGCACTTCCTCCATCACCGAGTGCAACTCCATGCCCTTGGGCACGAGCCGCGCCAGACGCACGATATTGGTCAACGTGCGGATATCGCTGTCGATGGCATCGGCCAGGCGCGGGTACTGCACCTTCACGCACAGCTCGCGGCCGTCGGATTTACGCCAGGCGCGGTGCACCTGGCCCAGCGAGGCCGCCGCGAGCGGCTCCGGGTCGATCTCGAGCTCGTCCAGGCGTTTGCGCCCGAGCCGTTCGATCACCACCGGCTCCAGATCCGCCCAGGCCACCGGCGGGCTGTCGTCCTGCAGGCTGCGCAGCACCTCGATCGCCTCCGGCGGCATGAAGTACTGACCATACACCGACAGCATCTGGCCGACCTTCATCACGCTGCCCTTGAGCTGCCCGAGCTCGTCGGCCAGGAACTGGGCCTGCCGGACATAGAACTCGCGGTTGCGGGCCTCGCGGTCGGCCTTGTTGCGGAACAGATTGCCCACCGTGTGGGTGGCGAACGACGCGCCGGCCATCATGCCCATGCGCGCCATCGCCGCGTTGCGGTCGAATGACCCGGTCTTGAGCTTGAGCGGCTTACGCTTGCCACCGTCGGATTTCTTCGCCATAGGGATCGGGGCCCGTTGACACTCGCTTGGCCGTGTAGCGCCAGAGTCTAGCAGCTTGGCCGCACACGACCATCCGCCCTATTCCGGGGGCGCGTTTCGGAGCGGATACGAAAAAGGCCCGGGCGGGCTGCCGGGCCTTTTTACGCTCGATACCGGCCCGGGTATGGGAGTCGCCGATGCCGATGGTCAGCGGCGCGACATATGCCCGTGCGTACCGTCTCGATTTGGTGGCCATGGCTGGATTTGAACCAGCGACACCAGCATTATGAATGCTGTGCTCTAACCCCTGAGCTACATGGCCGCGAAGGCGCGAGATTATGTTCGGCCCGGCCGTTTCCGTCAAGACGGTAACGGCCAAAAAATACGGAATCCGCTCAGACGTTGAAGCGGAAATGCACCACATCGCCTTCGGCCATGCGGTACTCCTTGCCTTCGAGCCGCTGGCGGCCGGCTTCCTTGGCGCCTTTCTCACCGCCAAGCTCGACGTAGTCGTCGTAGCCGATCACCTCGGCCCGGATGAAGCCGCGCTCGAAGTCGGTATGGATCACACCCGCCGCCTGCGGCGCGGTGGAGCCGGCACGCACCGTCCAGGCCCGGACCTCCTTGGGCCCGACCGTGAAGAACGTCTGCAGCCCGAGCAGCGCATAGCCGGCGCGGATCACGCGATTCAGCCCGGGCTCGTCCTGGCCCAGTTCGGCCAGGAATTCGAGCTTGTCGCCGCCGTCGAGTTGCGCGATCTCGCCTTCCAGCGCGGCGCATACCGGCACTACCCGCGCATTCTGCGCCTCGGCGTGCGCGCGCACACGATCGAGCAGCGGGTTGTTCTCGAACCCCTCCTCGTCGACGTTGGCCACGAACAACGCCGGCTTGGCGGTGATCAGATGCAGCTCGCGCAGCGCCGCGTGCTCGTCCTCGGACAGTTCCAGCGCCCGCACCGGCGCCCCGGTATCGAGATGATCGCGCACACGGGCATAGACGTCGGCCTGGCGCCTGGCGTTCTTGTCACCGGATTTCGCGGCCTTGGACACCCGGTCCAGCGCCCGGGTGACCGTGGTCAGATCCGCCAGCGCCAGCTCGGTGTCGATGGTCTCGATGTCGGCGATCGGGTCCACGCGCCCCGAGACATGCATGACATCGTCGTTCTCGAAACAGCGCACGACATGCAGGATGGCGTCGGTCTCGCGGATATTGGCCAGAAACTGGTTGCCGAGCCCTTCCCCTGTCGAGGCCCCCGCCACGAGTCCGGCGATATCGACGAACTCGATGGTCGTCGGCAGCACCTTTTCCGGCGCGGCGATCGCGGCCAGTCTGTCGAGCCGCGGATCGGGCACGGTGACCACGCCCACATTGGGATCGATGGTGCAGAACGGATAGTTCTCGGCCGGGATCTCGGCCGCGGTCAGGGCGTTGAACAGGGTCGATTTGCCGACATTGGGCAGGCCGACGATGCCGATCTGAAGCGCCATGGAAAATACCTCGTGAGCGCCCGCGAGATCGCGGACGGAATCGAATCAGGGCTTGCGGGAGTTAAGCTGCTGGGCGCCGCGGTTCCAGCCGGACTCGATGATTGTTTCCACCGCGTCGACACCCGCCTCGATGGCGGCGTCGATTGCCGCCTGTTCATCGGCCGACGGTTTGCCGAGCACGTGCGACAGCACCCGTGAGGCGTGGCCGGGATGGCCGATGCCGATGCGCAGGCGTCGATAACCGGGGCCGATCACACGATGGGTATCGCGCAGGCCGTTGTGGCCGCCGTGACCGCCGCCATCCTTGAGCCGGGCCACCCCCGGCGGCAGGTCGAGCTCGTCGTGCACGACCAGCAATTCGGCGGGCTCAATCTTGTGAAATGCCAGCAGCGGCTGGATGGCCTCGCCGCTGACGTTCATGAAGGTCATCGGCTTGAGCAGCCAGAGCGTCTCGCCCGCGCGGTCAGCGCGCGCGAGATCGCCCCTGAACTTCTTCTCCGGGGAAAAGACAAGACCCCAGCGCTGGGCCAGCCGGTCCGCCAGCCAGAAGCCGGCGTTGTGCCGGTCACGGGCATGATCGGCGCCGGGATTGCCCAGGGCCACGAGCGCGCGGATGCGTTCACTCATCGGTCATTCGATGCGTTCCAACAGCCGCGGGACAACGATCAGCTGTTGTCCGCGTCGCCCTCTTCCTTGCCGTCCTCGTCGGCGTCTTCGTCCTCGGCCTCGGCCGCGTCGGCCGCCGCTTCGGCTTCTGCCTCGGCCTCGTCCTCGGCTTCCAGCTCCACTGCGGCGCGCGGCACCTGGACGGAGACCACGGTCAGATCGTTCTGCTCTTCCTCGTCGCCCATCAGCTCAACGACCTGGACACCGTTCGGCAGCACCAGCTGCGACAGATGCACCGCATCGTGCAGATGCAGGTTGCGGCAATCGACCTCGAGATACTCCGGCAGGTCGCGCGGCAGGCACTCGATCTCGATGTCATTCATGTTGTGCTGGATGACACCGGCTTCGTCGACCACACCCGGGCATTCCTCTTCACCCACGAAGTGCAGCGGCACGCTCATGCGCAGCGCCTCGCCCGCGACAATGCGCAGGAAATCGGCATGCTCGACGAACGGCTTGGCCGGGTGGCGCTGCAGGTCGCGCAGCACGACCTCTTCCGCCTGGGCGCCGTCGATGTTGATCCTGATGATGTGCGAGAAGAACGCCTCGTTGTCCAGATGATGGACCAGGTCGTTGTGGTTGAACGACAGCATCACCGGATCGCCGTTACCGCCATAGATGATGGCCGGCACGCGACCGGTCTTGCGCAGGCGCCTGTTCTCGGCCCGGCCGGTGGCATTGCGTTTTTCCGCGTTGAGCTCGAAAGCTTCCATATCGATTCGCTCCAGCTAGCTTGTCTGGCCGCTGGCGTTGGGTTGCGGCCGGTTACAGTCGATGGTCGAACGGCGCAACGATTGTTCCGCCGGGATTAAAAGACCGCGTAGTATACGCGCTTCGTCGCCGATTGCACGAGGCGCACGGTAAAAATTGTATCGGCGGCGCGCATTGACCGCCGGAATCGACGCTAGTCGACGTACAGCGTCGACACCGACTCCTCGGCCGACACGCGCCGGATCGTCTCGGCCAGCAGCGGCGCGATATGCAGCTGTCGGATCTTGGGGCAGGCCGAGGCCTCTTCCGACAACGGGATCGTGTCGGTGACCACGAGTTCGTCGAGGCGGGAATCGCGGATATTCTCCACCGCCTTGCCGGACAGCACCGGGTGCGTCACGTAGGCTCGCACCTTGGTCGCGCCCTGATCCTTCAGCGCATTGGCCGCCTGGCACAGCGTGCCGGCGGTATCCACCAGATCGTCGACCATGATGCAGCTCTTGCCCGCCACGTCGCCGATGATGTTCATGATCTTGGCTTCGTTGGCCTTGGGCCGGCGCTTGTCGATGATCGCCAGGTCCGCCTCGTCGAGGCGTTTGGCCAGCGCCCGGGCGCGGACCACGCCGCCCACGTCGGGCGATACCACGATCAGGTTGTCGCTGCGTTCCTTCTGGCGCCAGATATCGCCCAGCAGCACCGGCGAGGCATAGACGTTGTCCACCGGCATGTCGAAGAACCCCTGGATCTGGTCGGCGTGCAGGTCGACCGTGAGCACGCGGTCGGTGCCCACCGCGCCCAGCAGGCTGGCCGCCACCTTGGCCGAGATCGGCACGCGCGCGCTGCGCGGGCGGCGATCCTGGCGCGCATAACCGAAATACGGCATGACCGCGGTGATACGCCCGGCGGATGCGCGATGCAGCGCATCGATCATCATCAGCAGTTCCATGAGCGTGTCGTTGGTCGGCCGACAGGTCGACTGCACCACAAACACATCGCGGCCGCGTACGTTCTCCTCGATCTCGACCTGGCATTCGCCGTCCGAGAATCGTCCAACGCTGGCCTTGCCCATCGGCAACCTGAGATAGCCCGCCACATCGCGCGCCAACGCCGGGTTGGCGTTGCCGGTGAAGACCATCAATCGGGAGTCCGCCATGGATTGCCGCCGTTTTTGTCGAAATTGGCTGGGGCGGCAGGATTATTCGGATGCTTGCGCATCCTCACCCTTCGGGCTCGTGTCGCTTCGCGACACGATTCGATCGCGCTGTCGCGCGACCGTCGAACCTTGCAGGATGCTCATCCTGCCGCCCCAACTGTCTGTTGTGTCCGCTCACGCGAACGTCTAATTGGCTGGGGCGGCAGGATTCGAACCTGCGGTACACGGGATCAAAACCCGATGCCTTACCGCTTGGCTACGCCCCAGTAAAATCACAACGGCAACCCGGATAGGGGGGTCACCGTTTAATCAGAACGCCGGGTATTCTGTTTTGCAACCCTACCCGTGTCAATTTAGAAAGAATGCTTCCGGGCGGCAGGATTATTCGGATGCTCACGCATCCTCACCCTACGGGCCCGTGGCGCTGAAGCGCCCCGGTTCGCCCTCGCATGCGAGGGCGTCGAACCTGCGGTACACGGGATCGCCTGTCACAAACGGGCCGATGCCTTACCGCTTGGCTACGCCCCATTCAAATCAGTGTCCCAATCGCCCATCGCGCGCATTGCGCAGACGAGAGCGGCGTATTCTCTTGGCTTGACCTGAGCCTGTCAATTTCAGGCACAGCACAAACAAACGGCAGCCACGAGAAACCTTCCGGGCGGCAGGATTATTCGGATGCTCACGCATCCTCACCCTGCGGGCCCGTGGCGCTGAAGCGCCCCGGTTCGCCCTCGCATGCGAGGGCGTCGAACCTGCGGTACACGGGATCGCCTGTCACAAACGGGCCGATGCCTTACCGCTTAGCTACGCCCCATTCAAATCGGTGTCCCAATCGCCCATCGCGCGCATTGCGCAGGCGAGAGCGGCGTATTCTCTTGGCTTGACCTGAGCCTGTCAATTTCAGCCACAGCACAAACAAACGACAGCCACGAGAAACCTTCCGGGCGGCAGGATTATTCGGATGCTCACGCATCCTCAACCCTACGGGCCCGTGGCGCTGAAGCGCCCCGGTTCGCCCGCGCATGCGAGGGCGTCGAACCTGCGGCAGGCGCGATCGCTGTTCACCAAGAGCCTATTCCTTACCGCATGGCCGCGCCCGCTCAAACCGCGGCCGGTGACACGCGAGTGCCGATGCCGGCTCATTCAGCGGCTGTGTATTGCCTGGCCGGCCCGGGCACTGGCCATTGCGCGGGCCGCCGTGTCTCGCTCAATGCGCGCGAGCGCGTCGCGGCACCCAGACCGCCAGCATCGCCGCGGCGAGTGCGGCACCCGCGGCCAGCAGGAAACCGGCCGATGCGCCCGCCGCCTCGATCAACGGCCCCAGGCCGATCACGGCCACCGCGCCCAGCGCGTTGGCCAGCCCCAGCGCCAGGCCGGAGCCGAACGAACGATTCTCGGGCAGCACATCCTGCGCGATCAGGATGGTGAGCGGCAGCGTGGCGAACAGGGCGATGCCGAGCATCGCGGTGAGCAACCACAGCCATAACCCGCCAACGAAGCCCAGCGCCGCCGCGCATAACGCACTGAGCAGCATGGTGCCGATCAGCAGCACCCGCGAGCCGAGCCGATCGGCAAGCCAGCCGCCGCTGAGATTGCCGATCACGCCGACCACCAGGAGCACGGTGATCAGGCTGGCGCCCGCGGTGAGCGATCCGCCATCGGCCGACCACATCAGCGGCAACAGCGTGACCGCGGCAAAGATCACGAACGCGCGCAGTGCGCAGAACACGACGAGACGCGACAGACCGCCGATGTGCCGGCGCCAGGCGATCGGCGTGGCATCCAGGGAACGCCGCGGCAACGCGGGTGCGCAACGCGCCAGCAGGAAAACACTGGCGAAACCGGGCAAGGCCAGCAAGGCCAGCCAGTGCAGACCGCCCCACACCACGCACAGCCCGGCCAGCACCGGCCAGACACCCCGCCCGATCTCGCCGCCGACGAGAAACACAGACATGGCCAGCCCCTGGCGTGTCTGCGCCAGTCGACGCACGCCCGCCAGGGCCTGGGGATGGAACATCGCGTTCGAGACACCGATCAGCACGAGCGCGGCCATCAGCGCGGCCGGGCTGGCCACCCATCCCACCAGGCCGGCACCGAGCGACGAGCCCACCAGGCCGACGAGGCTCAATGCACGCCCGCCGATCCGGTCGCCGACCAGGCCGACGAACGGTTGCAGGCCCTGCCCGACCAGCAGCGCGGCCATCAATGTGCCGGCCAGCGCCACTGGCAGGTGAAGCCCGATCAGGATGGCGGGCAATACGCCCGGCAGGAAGTTCGCCGCGCCGTCGTTGACGAAGTGCGACCAACTCATGCCCGCCAGGCGAAAAGACGGGCTCGCAGCCGGGCGCGCAGCCATGGAGGCGGTGGTATCGGAGGCCATCGGCGCGGACGTCAACCGGCGTTGCCGCTCGAAGCGTTCAGGTCGAACCAGCGATCGACGATCAGACGAATGCGCGTGTCGCCATTATCGAGCACCACGCGTTTGGGCAGCGGCGCGGGCGCGCCGGCCGGCGTGGTGTAGTGGAGATACGATACGGTCCAGCCATCCTGGGTCAAGGAACGCAGCCGGCCCTGGGCGTCGACCGAGATTCGCTGGTAGCCGCCGGGGGCCGGCAAGCCCTTGGCCCAATAGCTCAGCGGCTTGAGCGGAAACGACCAGCCCAGTGCCTTCTTCACCAGAGCGTCCGGGTCGCTGGTCTCGAAATGCTTGCCGTCGTCGGTGTCGATGACCACATGATTGAGCGTGCCCTTGGCCCGCATGCCGCCGGCGCCCAACGGGCCGGCCAGGCGCACATTGAACTTCGGCGCGCGTTCGCGCCAGCTCAGGTTGCCGGTCCAGCCCAGCAACTGCCCGGTGGCAACCCGCCCCTGCAGCGACCAGTCAGAGAACTGGTCGAGCGTTTTCTGGCGCGCCTGCCATGCCTTGGCATTGGCCACGCCGGCCTCACTCGGCGCCGGCTTGTGAATGATCGCGCAACCGCCCAGCAGCGCGATTCCCATCATCGCGAATACGAGTTTCTTCATGAAGTCAGCCGTTTGATCGTCTGCTTGAGCACCTTGTCATGCGGGTGCTTAGCCTGCGCTTTATGCCATATCCGGCGCGCGGCGTCGTGGTCGCCCTGCTGCCAACGCACTTCGCCGAGATGGGCGGCGATCTCCGGATCGGTACTGCCCTGGTAGGCTTTTTCCAGATGCTTGCGCGCCGAAGCCAGATGCCCGCGCTTGTATTCCACCCAGCCCAGGCTATCCAGCACGGCCGGATCATCGGGATCGGCTTGCAACGACTTGCGGATATAGCGTTCGGCCCGGGCGTAATCGGTGCTGTGGTTGGTCAGCATGTAGCCCAGCGCGTTGAGTGCCTCGGGGTTGTCGGCGTCTTGCGACAGGACGTGCTTGAGATCGGCCTCGGCGGCGTCGACCCGGCCGAGTTTGGCGTAGGCCAGCGAGCGGGCGTAGAGCAGATCGGTATCGTCGGGCGCATTCTTGAGCGCGGCATCGTAGACCGCCAGCGCTTTTTTCGGCTGCCCGGCATCGACCAGCAGACCGCCTTCCACCGCGTGCAGCTTCGCACTCCGGTCCGGATACGCATCGGCCAGTTGATGCAACTGGTCCCGCGCGCCGTCGAGATTGCCCTGCTTGTAGGTGAGCTGCGCGATGCGCACACGAGCGGCGAACCGGTGATCGCCGTCGCTGACCTTCCGGTACCAATCGATCGCCTTGGCGTCGTGCTGGCGCCTCTCGGCGACCACACCCCGATAAAAGGCCGCGTCGTCACTGTGTGCGCCGGATTTGTAAAGCTGCTCGAACTGCGTGGCCGCGGTATCGAGATCGCCCTGCGACAGCGCCACCAGCCCCAGCCCGTAGCGCGCCGCGGTGAAATCGCCGTCGATTGCCACCGCCTGCTTGAATGCCGCCAGCCCTTTACTGTCGTTACCCGCCTGGAGGAGCATGCGCCCGAGCGCGACATGGTACTCGGCGCGCTGTCGACCGCTGCCCTTGAGCGCGGCCACGCGCTTGGCCGCGGCCTCGGGCTTGCCCTGCCGGACCTCGATCGCGGCGCGCAACAGGCTGGCCTCGGGCCAGTCGGGCGCGTCCGCCACGGCCTTGTCCGCGGCCGATGCAGCGGTGTCGATATGGTTGTAGTTCAGCGCCAGGCGGCCCAGCGCATACTGCGGGGCTGCCTGTTTGGGATGCGCGGCGGCGAGCCTGGACATGGCATCGAGGGCCATATTGGCCTGGTCCGGCTGGTCACTCAGGATCCGGGCCAGTGCCTGATAACCGTCGCGCGGCGAATCGGCACTCGCGATCAGCTGCGGCGCAAAAGTCCCAACGCCCTGCGGGTCCCTGTTGACGAATGCCAGCCGAACCACCGCCTGCTGCGCCCGGCGGTCCTTCGACGCCGCCCGCGCCCAGACCCTGGCAGCCCGGTAGGCCAGATCCTGGCGATTCGCGGCCAGTGCGATCTGCGTCGCACGCTGGGCCAGCGCCGGGTCCTGCGAATAGGAAAGCGCCTTCACATAGGCCTTGGCCGCGCCCGGGGTATCGCCATTGAGCAAAGACAGCTCACCGACCATCACCTGGTAATCCAGGGCAGCCTCGGGGGCACGGGCCAGTTGATCGATATCGCTGACCGGCGCTGTGCGCGTATCGTCCGCAGCGGCGACGGCCGACGTGTCAAAGGCGCCGAATCCGAGTACGCTCGCCAGCCCGACGACGGCCCACGCCCGCACCCGATCTCGATAGTTTGCGCACCCAGACTTTGCCATATGAATATCCCAGAACTATCGAGCGCACGGTAGAATAGACCCATGTCGCTGTTGACCGTGGGCCTCAATCACCATACCGCGCCGCTGTCGATACGCGAAGCGGTCGCGTTCCCGGCGGATCAGTTTGCCAGCGCGTTGGATGATTTCCTGCACCTGCCGCAGGTTCGCGAAGGTGCGATCCTGTCGACCTGTAATCGTACCGAGTTGTACGCCATCGTCGACGAACAGGCGAACCCGACCGACGATGGCGGCCTGCGCGAATGGCTCTGCCGCCAGCGCGGGCTCGAGCCGGAGGCCCTGTCCGGCTGTTTCTACGTGCATCACGGCCGCGAGGTCGTACGCCACAGTCTGCGCGTTGCCTCCGGCCTGGATTCGTTGATTCTCGGTGAGCCGCAGATCCTCGGACAGATGAAGAACGCCTATCGTTCCGCGCAGGCGGCACGTGGCGCCGGCCCACTGCTCACGCGGCTGTTCGAGCACAGCTTCACCGTGGCCAAGGCCGTGCGCAGCGGGACCGATATCGGCGCCAACCCGGTGTCGGTAGCCTATGCCGGGGTATCGCTGGCACGCCAGATATTCACCGATGTCAGCGCCTCGTCCGCGATGATGATCGGCGCCGGCGAGACGATCGAGCTCACCGCGCGTTACCTGTCCGAGATCGGCGTGTCGCGCATGATCTTCGCCAATCGCAGCCTGGGCCGGGCGCAGGAACTGGCCAGCCGCTACCACGGCTATGCCATCGGGCTGGACGACATCCCCCGACATCTGGCCGAAGCAGACCTGCTGATCTCCTCGACCGGGGCGCCGGGCTACCTCGTGCGCGCCAAGGAGCTCAAAGCCGCGCTCAAGCAGCGCCGGCGCAAGCCGATGTTCGTACTCGACCTGGCCGTTCCGCGCGACATCGAGCCGGCCTCGGCCAAGTTCGAGGACATCTATCTCTACTCGGTCGACGACCTGCAGAGCGTGATCGACGACAACAAGCGCTCACGGGCGGCGGCCGCCGAGCAGGCCGACGAGATCATCGAATCCCGCATCGACGAATATCTCGAATGGGTCGACTCGCGCCAGGCAACCGCTACAATCCGCGCCATGCGCGACGCGGCGGAGGGCCGCCGGGCTGAAGTCATGGCCCAGGCCCGGCGGCGACTGGCGCGCGGCGAGGATGCCGAGGCGGTGCTGGAATTCGTCTCGCGCCGGCTGACCAATAAACTGATGCACGAACCGAGCGCGGTGCTGCGCAAGGCGGCCGGCGCCCGCCAGCAGCGTCTGCTCGGCCCGGCGCGTGAACTGTTCGGGCTGACCGACCACGACGCCGACCCCACGAACCGGAACGACGACTCAGCATGAAGGCCTGTCTATGAAGGATTCCCTGCGCGCGAAACTCGAGGAGCTGGTCGAACGCCACGAAGATCTGGCGCATTCGATGTCGGACCCCGACATCATCAACGATCAGAACAAGTTCCGTCGCATGTCGCAGGAGTACGCCCAGCTCGAATCGCTGGCGGCGGACTATCGCGCCTGGCGCGATCTCACCGCCGAAATCGCCGATCTCGAGGAAATGGAAGGGGCCGACGAGGCTGAACTGCGCGCGATGGCCGAAACCGAACTGGCGGACGCCCGTGATCGGCTGGATGGTCTGGAGGCCGATCTGCGCCGCCACCTGATCCCGAAGGACCCCAACGACAACGCCAACCTCTATCTGGAAATCCGCGCCGGCACCGGCGGCGACGAGGCCGCGCTGTTCGCCGGCGACCTGATGCGCATGTATTCGACCTATGCCGAAAAACAGGGCTGGCAGGTCGAGATCCTGTCGGAATCGCACGGCGAGCACGGCGGCTACAAGGAAGTGATCTCGCGCCTGATCGGCACCGGCGCGTTCTCGCGGCTCAAGTTCGAATCCGGCGCTCATCGCGTGCAGCGCGTGCCGGCCACCGAGTCCCAGGGCCGCATTCACACCTCGGCCTGCACCGTGGCCGTGCTGCCGGAACAGGACGAAATTGCCGACATCAAGATCGACCCCAGCGACCTGCGCGTGGATACCTTCCGTGCCCAGGGTGCGGGCGGGCAGCACATCAACAAGACCGACTCGGCGATCCGCATCACGCATATCCCCACCGGCGTGGTGGTCGAATGCCAGCAGGAACGCTCGCAGCACAAGAACCGGGCGCGCGCCATGAGTCTGCTGCAGACCAAACTGCTCACCGCGGAACAGGACAAGCAAGCCAGCGAACAGGCCGCCACCCGTAAGCGACTCGTGGGCAGCGGCGACCGTTCCGAACGCATCCGCACCTATAATTTTCCGCAGGGACGGGTCACCGACCACCGCATCAACCTCACCCTGTACAAGCTCGAGGATGTGATCGCCGGCGATCTGGACGAAATCATCGACGCCCTGACAAGCGAGTATCAGGCCGATCTGCTGGCTGAAATGGGCGCGGCCTGAGCGCGCCGGCACACAGATGACCGACGCGCCCACGCTGGACCGGTTACGCCGGGCCGTCACCGGACGCCTGCGCGCGATCAGCGACAGCCCCGATCTCGAGGCGCGCCGCCTGATCGAGGCGATCACGGGCCTTACCGGCGCACGGCTGATCATCGAGGGCAACAGACCGGTCGAACCGGGAGTCGCCGCGCGCCTCGACACCGCCGTCGCACGCCGGCTGACCGGCGAACCGCTGGCCTACATCGTCGGCCAGATCGGCTTTCACGAACTCGACCTCCAGGTCACGCCCGACGTGCTGGTGCCGCGCCCGGATACCGAAGCGCTGGTCGAGGCAGTCCTTACCCGCCTGCCCGGGCAGGCCGCATTGCGCGTCGCCGACCTCGGTACCGGCAGCGGCGCGATCGCGCTGGCGCTCGCCCATGCCCGGCCGCGCTGGCAACTGCTGGCCACCGACGCCCACGCCAACGCCCTGACCGTGGCCCGCCGCAATGCCGAACGCCTGGGCGTGCCCAATGTGGCCTTCGCCGAGGGCCACTGGTACGACGCGCTCGCCGGCGCGCGTTTTGACGCGATCGTGTCCAACCCACCCTACATCGACCCGGCCGACCCGCACCTGGACGACCCGGCCCTGCGCCATGAACCCCGTCAGGCGCTGGTGGCGCAGGCTCATGGCCTGGCCGATATCGCGCAAATAGCCGCTGGCGCCGGGACGCATCTGCGCCCCGGCGGCGCCCTGTTCGTCGAGCATGGCCATACGCAGGGCGCCGATGTGCGCCGGCTATTCGCTGCCGCCGCACTCATCGATGTAGAAACCCTGCCGGATCTGGCCGGCCGCGCGCGGGTCACGCTCGGCCATGCGTGATTGTCGGAGACTCTGACACATATATTGCTCGGGGCGGTTCATATGTCGAGTTTCCTTACACATCACATCAAGCCATCGCGCAAAACCATGAATTAAAACACTATTTTTTCTGGCACGGTTCTGGCTTGTATGGCCACGACAATATCCCTCAAAGGATCAGCGTGCATAAGCAGAAAATAACAATCTTCGCATCGGCAATCGCCGCCCTGGCGATCAGTGGTAGCGCGGGCGCCACCGTCATCAGCTATGATTCCAACCCCACGACCACGACTCACGGCGTGCCGCCGACCACCCAGGTCGCCGGCGCCACGGTCATTGACTTCGAGAATCAAAGTTGCGCGCCAGCGACGTGCTCTGGTGACTACGAAATCACCAATCAACCGTCTTCAAGTACACCGGCACACTACGCCAGGCCGGCCACTGATGATAACGGGAGCGGGCGCGATTTATCGTATTTTCTGGCCGTTCCGTCCGCCAACCACAGTGGTTCGGCGACGATCAATCTGGGCAGTGGCAACCACTACTTCGGGCTGCTGTGGGGTTCGATCGATAGCTACAACAAGATAACGTTCCAGTTAGACGCCACGAACAAGACCGAGACCTACAGCGGCAAGTATCTCCTCGCGTCGCATCCGGCAACTGTTAATCAGGGGAAGCCCACGAGGTATGTGAACTTCTTCCAGCTTCCGGCCTTCCACGCCGTGACACTGTCCAGCTCGTACTACGCTTTCGAGAGCGATAACCTGGCCTACTCCGATGTGCCGGAGCCGGGCAATCTGGTGCTGTTCGGCCTCGGGGCGCTCGCCCTGTTGGTCGGTTTCCGTCGACGCTTCTCGGGTCGCGCGTCCTAGCCGACCACCACGACCAAGACATCCCCGCCCGGCTGCACGCCCGGCGGGGATTTTTATTTTCATACGGCCCGGATATCCACCGCTACAGGCGTTCGATAACAGCGTCGGCAAAGCCCTGGCACACTGGCCGGCGAGCGTTTTGACGCGACGTGCCCAACCCAAACCCACCCCGCATCGACCCTGGCCGACCCGCATCTGGACGACCCGGCCCTGCGCCATGAACCCCGCCATGCGCTGGTGGCGCAGGCTCATGGCCTGGCCGATAGCGCGCCAATAACCGCCGGCGCCCGCACGCACCTGTGCCCCGGCAGCGCCCTGTTCGTCGAGCATGGCCATACGGAGGGCGCCGATGTGCGCCGGCTATCCGCCGCCGCACTCCTGGATAGCTAAACCCTGCCCCATCTGGCCGGCCGTGCGCGGGTCACGTGCCGGAAACCCTGACACCTCCACCGCCGTGGGGCGGGATATATGTCGGCTTTCCTTACGCCGCCGATCGCGATCCATTCCCAACCAATTGAATTAATTGACTATTTTTTTTGGCACGGTTCTGGCGTGTTATATCTCGGCAACATCCACCGGAGGCCACCGTGAATAAGCAGAAAAAATTGATCTTCGCATCGGCAATCGCCGCCCTGGCGATCAGCGGTACCGCGGGGGCGAACGTCATCTATGGAACCAGCACAGTCGATGGCGACGGTGTTCCCACCCCCATCAACGACGTAGCCAACGTGCATGTCATCAATTTCAATGACGGTACGTGCGGCTCAGTCACGTGCGGTGTTGGCACGTCCAACAACTACCATATCGTCAATGGGAGCGTTAGTGGCAAATACGCCGCGCCGGCAATCCCCCCGTTCACCGCCGGCACTAGCACAACCAAAGATAAGACCGACTATCTGGCTGTTCCGAAGGATCTGTCCACTACGCCACAGTCGGCGACGATTGCTCTCGGTAGTGTCAACCACTATCTGGGCCTGCTCTGGGGCTCCATCGATAATTACAACACGCTTGACTTCCTGTTTAACGGATCGACCGTCGCCAGTTTCAACGGCATCAACATCAACAGCCAGGCGAACGGTAATCAGGTAGACGAGACGAACAACGCATACGTGAATTTCTTCCAGCTGCCGGCTTTCGATTCGGTGAAGCTGACCAGCACGCAGTACGCGTTCGAAATCGACAATCTGGCCTACTCCGACGTGCCGGAGCCGGGCAATCTGGTGCTGTTCGGCCTTGGGGCGCTGGCCCTGTTGGTCGGCTTCCGTGGCCGCTTCTCGGGTCGCGCGTCCTAGCCGACCGTCTCGTCCGAGACATCCCCGCCCGGCTGTAAGGCCCGGCGGGGATTTTTATTTTCATACGGCCCGGATGGCCGCTGCTACAGGCGTTCGATAATGGCGTCGGCAAAGCCCTGGGTGGAGCCCTCGCCGCCGATATCCGGTGTGGTGCGGTCGTGGTCGGCCATCGCCCCGCGCACCGCCTTGCGGATGCGCTCGGCCTGGTCGCCTCGATCGAGGTGATCGAACATGAGTGCCGCGGCCAGGATCACCGAGGTCGGGTTGGCGATGCCCTGGCCGGCGATATCCGGCGCGCTGCCGTGCACAGCCTCGAACATGGCGCAGTCGTCGCCGATATTCGCACCGGGGGCCAGGCCAAGGCCGCCCACCAGGCCGGCACACAGATCCGAGATGATGTCGCCGAACAGGTTGGTGGTGACGATGACATCGAATTTCTCCGGCGCCATGACGAGCTTCATCGCGCAGGCATCGACGATGACTTCCTCGTATTCGAGATCGTCGTATTCGCCGGCGATCTCGCGGCCGACCTTCAGGAACAGCCCGGAGGTGGATTTCATGATGTTGGCCTTGTGCGCCAGCGTAACCTTGCTGCGCCCACGTGCCCGCGCCATGTCGAAGGCGAAACGCACGATCCGTTCCGACTGCTCGCGCGTGACCACCGACAACGCCTCGGCGCGATTGCCGTCCGCGGACACCGTCTGGCCTTCGCCAGAGTACATGCCGCCCTTGTTCTCGCGCACGATGATGATGTCGAGATCGTGATAGCGGGACTGGGTGCCCGGCAGGCTGAGCGTCGGCCGGACATTGGCATACAGATCGAACTGCTTGCGCATGGCGACGTTGACCGAGCTATAGCCCTCGCCCACCGGCGTGGTGACCGGCCCCTTGAGCACCAGGCCGGTGCGCTCGATGGATTCCACCGCGCTTTTCGGTAGCGGATCGCTTTGCCCGGCGTCCAGGGCCGCCTGGCCGACCTCGACGTATTCGCGCTCGAAGTGGACATCCAGCGCATCGAGCACCTTCAGCGCGGCGTCGACGATATCGGGCCCGATACCATCGCCCTTGATGACCGTAAGCGGAGTGCTCGCCATGATTCGTCCCCTGGATTGGTGGCCTTGGGCGGCGCGTTAGTCGCCCCGGTGGTACATGCTTATGGCATTCTAGGCGCTGTAGCGATTTCATACGAGCCCGCCCTCCACGGCCGGGCACCCGGTATGCGCCGCGAGTACGAATGCGCGATCGGCGACCGCCAACCGTTATCACGGCCGCTGTGACAAACGCTTGACCGCGCGAAATGTACGAACCGGCAGACAGGGCTTGATGGGAATGGTCGCGCGACGTTCGACGGGAGGTTTGTCGAGGATGATGTCGGTGTTTTCACGAGGGGCGGCGGCACTCATGGTCGTCGGTTTGCTGCTCGCGGCCAGTCTGCCCGGCGTGGCCCGTGCGACCATCGCCAGTACCGCCAACAATCCACCGAGCGGCGACGCCGATCTCGTGGTGGTGATGAAATCCGAGCGCGAACTCTATCTCTACCGCCACGGTCTGATCATCGCCCAATACCCGATCGCGCTCGGCCTCGACCCGATCGGTGCCAAACGCAGGCGCGGCGACGACAAGACGCCGATCGGCGCCTACACGCTGGACTGGCGCAACCCGAACAGCGAGTTCCATCGCTCGATTCACATCTCCTACCCCGACCCTTCCGATCGCGCCCATGCCACCGCGCTCGGCGTCGCGCCCGGCAATAACATCATGATCCACGGCCAACCCGACTACGATGACCGCCCGCGCACCGGCGACTGGACGCACGGCTGCATCGCGGTGTCCAACCGCGCGATCAATCAGATCTGGGCCCACGTACCGGTCGGCACCCCGATCCACATTTATCCGTGACGGAACACTCCCGGTCACAGCCGCGCCGGCCCGGCCAGCTGCCGGCCGAAAAAAAAGGGCAGCTCAAGACCGCGCGTTACCAGGAATGGGGCACACTGGTGCTGCGCATGACCGTGGTCGGGGTGCTGTATGCCGCGCTTGGGTCGAGCCAGGCCCTGCATGCCGTCTGGCTCAAGAGTCTGTGGTCGCTGCTGCCGCCGATTGCGTTCCTGGTCGCCGTCAGGGTCGAGTCCTGGCCGCCGACGCGACGTTTTCCCTATGGCTTCTACCGCGCCGGCAGCATTGCTTTTTTAACCTCCGGCCTGGCGCTGACCTGCATGGGCGGCTATCTCGTCGTCGCCGGCGCGCGATCGCTGATCGCGCATCACCAGCCCAGCCTGCACACCATCGATGCCGTCGGCGGGCCGACCCACTGGACCGGCTGGTGGATTATCGCCGCGCTGGCCTACAGCGTGGCCGTGCCCTGGATCATCGGCCAACGCCGTCGCCAACTGGCGATCGAACTGCACGACAAGGGCCTGTATGCCGATGCCTCGATGGGCCGGGTGAACTGGCTGGCCGGCAGCGCTGCCATCATCGGCGTGCTCGGTATCGGGTTCGGGATCTGGTGGCTGGACTTCGCGGCCGCACTCGCGATCGGGCTCGATATCACCCGGCACGGCGTGCGCCATGTCTATACCGCGGTGTGTGACCTGATCGACGAAATCCCGCGGCGGATCGGCAGCCGCGAGCTCGACCCGCTCGGCGCGCGAATCCGCGACGACCTGCGCGCGCGCGACTGGGTTCGCGACGCGCGGGTGCGGCTGCGCGAGGAAGGCCGCCTGCTGACCGGTGTCGCGCTGATCTGCCCGCGCGAGGACACGGCCTCGCTGGCGCGCTTCGAGGCCGCGCGCGAGGCGATCGAGGCGATGGATTGGCGCCTGCTCGATTTTCAGCTCGTGCCGGTCTGCGATGCCACCTTCGAGCGCTATAGCATCGACGCCCGGGGAGATGCCCCGGGGCGATCTGGCCCCGCGCGGGCCCAGCCTGGCTGAATGCGAAACAATCGCCGCGACAAGACCCGGGCCGGGCCCCTGACCCTACCCGAACGGCTCGGTAACACATTGCTCGATGAAGCACGCCGCGCACCGGGCATCGAGCTTTGCGGCCTGATTGCCAGCGGAGGCGGCGCGACCGTGGTTCGCTATCCAATCGCCAATCGCGCCGCGCGCGCCGCCGATCGGTTCGACATGGACCCGGCCGACCAGATCGCCGCGTTCAAGCGCATGCGCGAACGCCGCGAAACCCTGATCGCCATCTATCACTCGCATCCGGTCGGCGAGGCCGAACCGTCGATTCACGACCAGCGCGGCCACAGCTATCCCGACGCCATGGCCGTGATCGTGGCGCCGGCGGCGCGCTCGGGCGACACGATCCGGGCCTGGGATCTGGCGAACGAGATGCCGCTCGAGCGGCCGATCGCGTGGACCGGCGGTCGCTGGCATTCGGCCGCCCGGGGACACAACCCGGCGCCGGGGCCTTGATACGGCGCCATCGTGGGCGCTCGAACACCGGCCGGAATGGCACGACAACCGCCCCCGGCGGGCGGATTTTTGTAGAATCGCAGGCTGGATCAACCGACGGCATTGTTCATGCGCCTTTCCGCTTTCGCCCTGGCCACCACCAAGGAGACGCCGGCCGACGCCGAGATCGTCTCTCATCAGCTGATGCTGCGCGCCGGCATGATCCGGCGGCTCGGCGCCGGCCTCTACAGCTGGTCGCCGCTGGGCATGCGGGTGCTGCGCCGGGTCGAGACCATCATCCGGGCCGAAATGGAAGCCATCGGCGCGCTGGAAATGCTCATGCCCGCGATCCAGCCCGCCGAACTCTGGCGTGAATCCGGCCGCTGGGACGCCATGGGCGGTCTGATGCTGCGCATGACCGACCGCGCCGAGCGCGAATACTGCTTCGGTCCCACGCACGAAGAAGTCATCACCGACTACGTCAAGCGCGATGTGCACAGCTACAAGCAGCTGCCGGTGACCTACTACCAGATTCAGACCAAGTTCCGCGACGAGATCCGCCCGCGCTTCGGCCTGATGCGGGCGCGCGAATTCATCATGAAGGATGCTTATTCCTTCCACATGGACGCCGCCGATCTGGCCCGCGAATACCGCGCCATGCGCGGCGCCTATCGTGCGATCCTGGACCGCATGGGGCTGGATTATCGCGTGGTGGCCGCGGACTCCGGCGACATCGGCGGCGCCAAGTCGGAGGAGTTCCACGTGCTGGCATTGTCCGGCGAGGATGAGCTGGCGGTCTCCACCGATGGCGCCTACGCCGCCAATATCGAGGCCGCGGCCACGGTCATGGCCGAGGGCGAGCGCGCAGCGCCCGGCGGCGAACTGAAAAAGATCGAGACACCGGGCGTCACCACGATCGCCGGCCTGGCCGAGCACATGGGCGTGCCGGAATCGGCGACCGCCAAATCGATCGTGGTGATGGGGGAATCGGGCGATCCGGTGCTGCTCATGCTGCGCGGCGATCACCGCCTGAACGAGATCAAGGCCGAAAACGTGCCCGGTATCGCCGCGCCGTTGACCATGGCAGATGAGGCGACCATCCGTGCGCATTTCGGGGCCGGTCCCGGCTCCATCGGGCCGGTGAACACCAACGTCGAGGTCATCGCCGACTTCGCCCTGGCGCATGCCACCGACCTGGTCGTGGGCGCGAACTACGACGGCGCCCACTTCACCCACTTCAACTGGGGCCGCGATCATCCCGAACCGCGCTTCGCCGACCTGCGCAACGTGGTCGCGGGTGATGCCAGCCCGACCGGCACCGGCACGCTCGAGGTCCTGCGCGGCATCGAGGTCGGTCACGTCTTCCAGCTCGGCGACAAGTACAGCCGAGCGCTGGATCTGACCGTGCTGGATGAATCCGGTAACGCGGTCGTGCCGGAAATGGGCTGCTACGGCTTTGGCGTCTCGCGCATCGTCGCGGCGGCGATCGAGCAGTGCCACGACGAGGCCGGCATCTGCTGGCCTCAGGCCATCGCCCCGTTCGATCTGGTGATCATTCCGATCAAGGCCGACAAGTCGGCCGCCGTGCGCGAGGCCTGCGAAACGCTCTACACCGAACTCAAGGCGGCCGGCGTGGACGTGGCCTACGATGATCGCGGCCTGCGCCCTGGCCCCATGTTCGCCGACGCCGAGCTGATCGGCATCCCGCATCGCATCGTGGTATCGGACCGCGGCCTGGAATCCGGCAAGCTGGAATACAAGGGCCGGCGCGACGCCGAATCCGGCGAGATCGAGCACGATGTCGCGGCCATCAAGGCGCGGGTCCAAAGTGTTTAGTCAGGGGTAGCCGGGCGTTTCATCGAAGCCGGCGTCGGCGAACGGCCATGAATGCGAAGCGGCCCGCAAACGAACGCGTAAGCAACGCGAAATGATCCGTCGCCGTGTCTTGTACTCGCATGCATCGACGTTTATTGGCGGACCGCTTTGCTCTTTGAGAGCGGTCGAAGTTTTTGAACGGGCATCGCGTCCGCACGTTATTTGCATTGCCACGATGGGGAGAAAAGGCCTCGGATACTTGATCGCCGGACAGACCACAGGGCGTCTGTCCGGCGCGATATGCCCGCCTTCGTTGTTTTGATTTGCGTCGTTCTGCGTTCATTTGCGGACTGATTTCGTGTTTGCCGGCCACCGTCCTGGCCGGCCTCGCGATTTTCAGCGCGCCAACCGCTTTCGGCGCGGCCGCGGTGCCGGCGCATATGCAGCCGGGTATGCGGTCCGCGCTGAAGAAGGCGGTGGCCGATTCCAGGGGCTTCAGGAATCGCTTCGATGCGGAAGTCTGGCTGGTGGACATGTCGCACCGGCTGGCTCCGCGCGTACCCAATGTCCAACGTCGGCTTAATTTGCTGCGCGACGTGCATGCGGCGGCCACCGCGGCCGGGCTATCGCCGCAACTGGTGCTGGCGCTGATTCAGGTCGAATCCGACTTCAAGCGCTTCGCGCTGTCCGCCGCCGGCGCCGAAGGCTTGATGCAGATCATGCCGTTCTGGCGGCACGCGATCGGCGCGCCGGACGATAACCTGTTCGATCGCGCGACCAATCTCCGCTATGGCTGCGCCATCCTGGCGTATTACCTGAAGCTCGAGCACGGCAATCTGACGCGGGCCCTGGCGCGCTACAACGGCAGCCTGGGCCAGCTCTGGTATCCACTGCGGGTCGAGAACGCGCTGAGCCGCAACTGGCGAATTCCGTGAGCGCGACTGGACGCCGGCCGCGCCGGGCGACAGCATGGATCTCCATCGGATTCGCAACGGCCAGGTCATGACCCGGGACATCCTCATCATCTACTACAGTCGCAACGGCGCGACCGAACAACTGGCCAACGAGGTCGCCCGCGGCGTCGCGCGCATCGACGGCATGGGCGCGCGCGTGCGCACGGTGCCGCCCGTCTCGCCCGCCACGCAAGCAACGACGCCCGATATCCCGACGTCCGGCGCGCCCTATGTCGACCCCGACGATCTGGAAGAATGCGCCGGCCTGATCCTCGGCTCGCCGACGCGTTTCGGCAACATGGCGGCCCCGCTCAAGCACTTCATCGATACGTTGTCCGGCCAGTGGCTGTCGGGCACGCTGGCCGGCAAGCCGGGCGCGGTGTTCACCTCCACCGGGAGCCTGCACGGCGGGCAGGAGACCACACTGATGTCGATGATGCTGCCGCTCCTCCACCACGGCATGCTGATCACCGGGCTGACCTATACCGCCGACGACCTGCTCGCCGAGACCGATTCCGGCGGCACGCCGTATGGCGCCAGCCACGTGGCCGGCATGCTGGGCGACAAGCCACTCACGGAGATCGAGAAACGACTCGCGCGCAATCTCGGCGCACGGGTGGCCGACGTCGCCCGGCGCTTGTCCCGCCCGGCGTGAGGGCTCAGCCGTAGCCCAGCGCCTGCTTGACGAAGGGAATCGTCAGCCGGCGGTGAGCGGCCAGCGAGGCGCGATCCAGAGTGTCGAGCATGGCCATCAGTTCCGGCACCCCGGCCTCGCCGTGCCGTATCAACCAGCGGGCGGTCGCCTCCGGCATATCCATGCCGCGCTGTTCGGCCCGTCGAATCAAAAGTTCGCGCTTGTCGTCGTCATCCAGCGCGCGGCAGACCACGACCCCGCCCCAGCCCAGCCGGCTGGCCAGATCGGGCAGGGCCAGCCCGAGTTCGCGCGGCACGGCCGAACCGGCGGCGAGCAGACGGCTGCCCCGCGATCGCAATTGATCGGACAGGCCCAGCAGTGCGATCTCGGCCTCGCGGTCGCCGGCGATGGCATCCACGTCGTCGACGCAGACACAGTCCATGTCGGCCAGCCCTTCAAGCAGCGAGCCGATCGGCTCACGGACCTGGGCCAGCGGCAGATAGACGCTGCGCCGCCCGGCGTCGCCGATCGCCCGGCAGGCCGCCTGCAGCAGATGGGTCTTGCCGCAGTTCGCCGGGCCGGCCACGAACAATCGCTCGCTGCGCCCGTCCACGACCTCGGCCACCGCGGCCTTGGCATCGGCGTTGGTGTGGCCGACGAAGGCCGACAATGTCGCCGAAGCCGGCAGCTGAACACCGAGAACGAGCTGTACGGACATACGAACCTGACATGGATGGATCGACGCCGCGCCCCCTGCGCGACGATGCGCTAGCATGCCGGTATGCCAAGCTGCGGGCAACCGCGCGGCTCGACAGTCCGGGCCAACGGGCGCTCATTCCTGAAGGTACAGGCGGCTGGCCCGCCAGCGTCGACCGGCATAGCGCACCATGACCGCGATGGTCGCGGCCGTGGGCAGGGCCAGCAACACGCCGATGAAGCCGAACAGCTGCCCACCGGCCAGCACGGCAAAGATGACCCAGACCGGATGCAGACCGATCGCCTCACCCAGCATGAGCGGCGTCAGCACCATCTGCTCCATGAGCTGGCCGATGCTGAACACCAGCGCCACCCAGATCAGCTGATAGGGGTCGCCGGTCTGCACCAGCATCGCCACGCTCGCCATGCACACGCCGGAGATGACGCCGACATAGGGCACGAAACTGATCAATCCGGCGCCCAGCCCGATCACCAGGGCCAGATCCAGTCCGGCCAGCCACAGGCCGACGATATAAATCGTGCCCAGCACCAGCATCACCAGCGCCTGGCCCCGCAGGAAATGGCCGAGCACGTCGTCGGTCTCGCGCGCGAGCTCGGTGATGGTGGCTTCGTAACGCCGCGGCAGCTGGGCACGAATGAACCCGGTCATGCGATCCCAGTCACGCAGCAGGTAGAACATGATCACGGGCACGAGCAACAGGTTGATCGCCCACGACAAAAGCGTCGTTCCGGACGAAAACGCTTTCTTGGCGATCGCTGAGGCAAAACCGCCAGCGCTGCCCCAGTTGTTGGCGATGAGTTGACGGATGGAATCCGCGTCGATCCCGCCGACCCCGGGAGCCACACGCCGGATCCAGGGGTTGAAGGCATGCTGTGCCCAGTCCAGATAGCGCGGCAGACTGCGAACGAGCGTATCGAACTGCGCCTGCAGAATCGGCAACAGCAGGAAGACCAGGAGCGCGAATAACAGAATCATGGCGGCGAACACCACGATCACGCCGAGCGTACGATTGAGCCGCAGTCGTTCCAGGCGATCCACGATCGGGTCGCAGACATAAGCCAGCCCGGCGCCGAGCACGAACGGCAGCAGCATGCCGTGCAACAGCACGACCACCAGAACGAGCCCCGCCACGCCGACCAGGGCGAGTGTGCGTCCACGCATTTCTGTCAGCTATCGCCTGCGGTCATGGGTGTCGGAGCGCAATCCCAGTCGTGCTCTTCGAAACGGTACAATACCATGCTGCTGCCGGAGTTCCGGCGTTTGGTTCACGCAACCGAGAAGGCCTGATCTTGAGCGATCGTCCCTCCCTGACCTACGCCGATGCCGGCGTGGATATCGATGCCGGCAACCGCCTGGTCGACGCCATCCGCGGCCCCGTGGAAGCCACCCGCCGCCCCGAGGTGATCGGCGGCCTGGGCGGCTTCGGCGGCCTGTTCGAACTGCCGGTCGATCGCTATCGCCGGCCGGTGCTGGTCTCGGGGACCGACGGCGTCGGCACCAAGCTGCGCCTGGCCATCGACCATGCGCGCTTCGAGGGTATCGGCATCGACCTGGTCGCGATGTGCGTCAACGACGTGCTGGTTGCCGGCGCGGAACCGCTGTTCTTTCTCGATTACTACGCCACCGCGCATCTCGACGCCGACGTGGCCGGCCCGGTCATCGCCAGTATCGCCGAAGGCTGTCGCCAGGCCGGCGCGGCGTTGATCGGCGGCGAAACCGCCGAGATGCCCGGCATGTACGGCGCGGGCGATTTCGATCTGGCCGGTTTTACCGTGGGCGTGGTCGAATACGATGCGCGCATCGATGGTTCGGCCATCGCGGAAAACGACGTGGTGCTGGGCCTGGCCTCCAGCGGCCCGCATTCCAACGGTTATTCCCTGGTGCGCCGGATCATCGAGACCAGCAGCGCCGATCTCATGGCGCCGATCGGCAGCCAGCACAGCCTGCTGGATGCACTGTTGGCGCCGACGCGCATTTATGTGGCAGCCGTGCGCGAGCTGCTGGCCCGGACTACCGTCCACGGCATGGCCCACGTCACCGGCGGCGGGCTGGCCGAAAACCTGGCCCGCGTCGTGCCCGGGGACAAGGCCGTGACCATCGAGGGCTCGGCCTGGCAACGGCCGGCCGTGTTCGACTGGCTCGCCGAGGCCGGCAACGTGGCGGCCGAGGAAATGGCGCGGACCTTCAACAACGGGATCGGCTACTGCATCGTGCTGCCGGCCGATCAGGCCGCGACGGCGCGCACGGTGCTGCAAGACGCCGGCGAGACCGTGTTCGAAATCGGCCACGTGCATGCCCGCGAAGATAACGAGCCCGCCGTGCGCATCGTTTGATGAGCGCGAGCGAACACAAACGCCCGGCCCGGCTGGTCGTGCTCATCTCAGGGCGCGGGCGCAACCTAGAAGCCATCATGCGGGCAATCGACGCCGGTGCGCTCGACGCCGAGATCGTGCTGGTTGCCAGCAACAAGGCACGCGCGCCGGGCCTGCAGACGGCGCGCCTCGCCGGCTTGCCCGCGGTCAGCATCTCGCCGCGCCATTTCCCGGATCGGGAAAGCTATGACGCGGCGCTGGCGCACCGGATCGCCGCGGAGAAGCCCGACTGGATCGTGCTGGCCGGCTTCATGCGGGTGCTGAGCGATACCTTCGTCGAACGCTTTGCCGGGCGCATCGTCAACATCCATCCGTCGCTGCTGCCCCGATACAAGGGCCTGCACACGCACGAGCGCGCCCTGGCCGCGGGCGATCGCGACCATGGCGCCAGCGTGCATTTCGTCACCCCCACGCTGGACGACGGCCCGGTGATCCGCCAGGGCCGCATCACCATTCGCCCGGGCGACACCGCCGACATGCTGGCCGACCGCATCATGGATCGCATCGAACAGCGCCTTTACGCCGCCGCACTCGACGATCTCATCTCGGGGCGGGTGGTCTGGCGCACCGACGGCATCCATCGCGACGGTCGCCTGCAATCCGAGCCGCCGATCATCGACTACGACGAGGATACCCCCGGCCCATGAAGATTACGGCACATCTGACAACCGTTCTGCTCGCGGGGCTGAGCCTCGCCGTCGTCAGCCCCGCCACACTGGCCTCGCCCACGGATGCCTTCAGCGCAGTCTATAGCGTGCGCAAATCCGGGCTGCCGCTGGGCGATGCCCATTTCAGCCTGAAGCCGGGCCAGCAGAACGGCTGTTTCGTCTATACCGGCCATGCCAAACCCAACGCGCTGGTCCGCATGTTCCTGGGCGACATCGACGACGAGACCCGCTTCTGTATCGTCGACGGCAAGGTCCAGCCCCGGTATTTCCGTCATCACGTCGAGGGCAAGCCGGGCCATAGCTACACCCTGAAGTTCGACTGGTCGGCCATGACCGTTCAGTATCGGAACGGGAAGGGCGACGGCCAGACCTACGCGCTCAAGCCCGGCACGCAGGACCCGATGTCATTGCAGATCGCGGCCCGCCGCTGGCTGGCCTCGACCCGGCCCGGCAACACGCTGCCCACGGGACACCGCTTCATCCTCGCCGACGACGACGGCTTGCAGACCTACAAGGTGCATGTGAGCGACGCGGGCAACCTGAAGACACCCGGGGGTCTCTTCGATACCGTCAAACTGGCCCGCGACGGCCAGCATCATCACGCGCTGACCTTCTGGCTGGCGCGCAATGCGGATTGGATTCCCGTTCAGGTACGGCGTCTCGAGGACGGCAACACGCAGTATGTCCTGACGATGCAATCGCTGTCGCGCAGCGACACGACCGGCCACTGATCAGCGGTTTGGCCTGTTATCGACTGTGAGGCCCGACCGATGAAAATCAGTCCGCAAATAAACGCAGAATGAAGAGCACACGAACTCTTGCATTAGCGTTATTAACACGGCACAAAAATAGATGATTTTTCGGGTTAATAGCGCGAGTATGCGATCGCATGCTCGCCGCGGCCATCGGCCGCGAAGCCTTGAAAACAGCTGATGAAGTCAGCTGTTTTGATGCCGGATCAATAGTGGCGGACTATGCATCCCAGCGCCCGAAGCACGTTTTCGACTGACCATAACCGCTCAAGTCATCCGTTGGCCTTCATCAAAACGCTGCCGAGCAGGGATACAGCTCACGCAACGGCTTGACGACGCAATTTGCTCGCACAGCTGAAGCAGCACTGTCTTAATCTTTCTTCTTATTGGCGCTCATTCGTGTGCATTTGCGGACAAATGCCCTTTCTTACTCAGCCGACTGCGCGCAAGAAACGCCTTGGCCAACGGGTTCAGGCGCGCGGCAGGGTCACGCCGCGCTGGCCCTGGTACTTGCCGCCGCGGTCGGCGTAGGACGTTTCGCAGACTTCGTCCGATTCCAGGAACAGCATCTGTGCCACGCCTTCATTGGCGTAGATCTTCGCCGGCAGCGTCGTGGTGTTGGAGAACTCGAGCGTCACGTGGCCTTCCCACTCGGGCTCCAGCGGTGTGACATTGACGATGATGCCGCAGCGGGCATAGGTCGACTTGCCGAGGCAGATCGTGAGCACGCTGCGCGGGATGCGAAAGTACTCAACCGTCGAGGCCAGCGCGAACGAATTCGGCGGGATGATGCAGGTCTCGCCTTCGAAATCCACGAAGCCCCTCGAATCGAACGCCTTGGGATCGACCACCGCCGTGTTGATGTTGGTGAAGATCTTGAAGTGCGGCGAACAGCGCACGTCGTAGCCATAGCTGGACACGCCGTAGGAGACGATCTTCTCGCCGTCGCGCTCTCGCACCTGGCCGGGCTCGAAGGGCTCGATCATGCCTTCGCTCTCGGCCATGCGGCGGATCCACTTGTCGGACTTGATGCTCATTGACGATGCTCGGACGGCGCGATGCGGCGCATGGATGGAAACCATGCCGGGCTCGGGCAGCGGCGCGGGAGCGCTGTGCCGGCCTGAACCCGGTCGGCCGGGTAGTGTAGCCAGCCGCGCCCGGATGCGACAACGCCGCGCCCCGCCCCGGACAGACCGGCGGGCGGGCGCGGCGTGCCCGAACCGGCGACGGCACGCCGCCGGTCGCGCGCCTACTGCCGACAGCCCAGGGGAATCGTCGGGCTGGCGACACCGGCGGCTGCCGCCGCCAGGAAGCCGGCACTCTCGCACTGCATTTCAGCCGTGGTCGCCGCGCCTTCCTGCGGATCGACGCTGCCATTGGCCGTGCCCGCGGTCGGATCCAGGATCGTGCTGTGCGCACCGCTGGCAAAGCGCACCACGCTGTCGGCTGGCTGGCTGCCGGCCTGGAAAGGCACGCTTTCGGCGACCGAAGCCAGACCCATCGCCGCCACCAACGGATTGGTGCCCGACAACGGCCCGCCGACACAGACGGTATCCAGCGCCGGGGTATAGCCGGCGGTGACCGGACAGGCGCCGCTGGTCGCCGGCGTGAAGTCCGGACCGACGTTGGCCGGTACCGCGTTCGGCACCACCAGATCGGGCGGATTCACGCCGCCGTTGCCGCCCCCCACAACCTCGATCATATGCAACGGATGGCGCACCGCCACGGTTTTGGCGTAGTTGATCGGATCGCCGCCGTCGACGATGGTCTGGGCCAGGCGCAGGAAGTTTTGATAGGCCTCGCTGCCCGCACCGACACCGGCCGCCTTCAGCCCCGCCGCGATCTTCGGGCCGAACGCCGCCGAACCGCCCAGCAGGCGGATGACGCCACCGCCCGGGTTGGCGAGCGTCGCCGCGTCGAAGGCGCTCGCCGAGGTCACGCCCATCAGCGTCGACCCCACGATCGCGCCCAGCGAATGACCGAGGAACTGGCTCGGCTGCCCGTTGAGCTTGATCGCGGTTCCGCCCACGACGGTAATCGAGCTCTGCATGACGGTAGCGTTGAGATCGATCAGATCGGCCACCGCCTCGCGCAGGCTGTCGCGCGAGGTGATCGGGCTGGTCAGGCTGATGAAATTCGCCCCGGACGGATCGACCGCACCGTCGCCGTTGGCATCCAGGTTGAAGGTCCGCTCGTGACCGCTGATCGCCAGCGCGTTACCCGGCGCAAGCCCGTGCAGCGGCAGATCGATGGCTACGGTCACGAAACCGGCCGCGGCCAGCACGGGGGCCACCGCGAACATGTTGGTGCGATCGCCGGTAATGCCATGCTGGAAGATCACCACCGGCCAGCCGCCCGCGGGCGGCGTGCCGCCGCTCGGACTGTTGGCGTTCGGCACGGCCACCAGCACCGGTACCGATTGCACCGAGCGCACCTTGGGATACGGAAAGCAGCCCGTGGTGGAATCGCTGGCCGCCAGCACGCTGCACGGGATCGAGCCGCCGCTCGGCGTGCGCAGCGTCGCATGGCCCGGGGCGGCCTTGCCATCGGAAACCCAGTAAGTGGTCAGGGGCGCCGGCGGCGAGGTGCCGTCGTGCGCGGCGGCGGCGAGGTAGTACGACAGATCCACCGTCCCCTGGTAGATATTCGCGGTATCGGGCAGGCTGGCGTTGATATCACCGGTCGAAAGCTGACCGCCATGGCCGTCGGGCAGCGGCTGGACACGAATGCCGCCGTCGCTGCTGCCGTTCGGGTTGGGCGTCGGGTGCGCCGCGATATACCGCAATGACGCACCGATGCTCTGAGTGGTGAACTGCCAGGCCACGACGACATTGCTGGCGCTGGCGCCGGGCACGCTGTCGAGGATCGGGCGGATCTGCTGGCTGCGGATGGATTCCAGGGTGGCCTGCTGCGCCGCGCTGAAGTGGGCCGCCGGATTGGCATCGGAGCCGACCGCGCTGGCCGAGTCCGCGATCGCGAATTGATCGCTGGGCGCCACACGGCCGCCATTGGTGGTCTTGAGCTGGTCGGTGATGACCACGTAGTACGTGGTGGCCGGGTCCAGCGGCTTGAGCGGCCGAATCAGCAACCGCGTGTGGTCGACCACGTCGGGCGATTTCACCACGTCGAAGTCGGTGCCGGCCGCGAGTTCCGACCCGGTCGCCGCATCAATAACGCGTACGCTGCCATTATTGGCCGTGGCGACGTCGATATCCGCGCCGGAGAAATCGGCATACAGATTATCGGTGGTGGAGAACCCGTCCAGCTTGTTCGCGTCGGCGATCACCGGATTGGCACCGGTCGTATCCGGGATATTGAGCGTGCCATCGGCGCTCACGCCGGCCAGCAGGCCGGTGGTGTTGCTGGCATCGACGAACAGCAGATTGTTCGGAAACGGGATCACCGCATTCTGGGAAGCCGGCGCATACAGGCTGCGAGCCTCCGTGCCGGACGCGCTGGCCTGGCTGTTGTCGTCGCTACTGTTGCCGCCGCAGGCAGCCAGCGACGCCGCCATGGCGATGGCGATGGCGACACCCAGTGTCCAGTTCCGCTTCATGATTCCCCCAAGGATGCAAAGCGTTGCTCATCGCCGCCGCGTCTTGCAATCGGGCCGCGACCCGCGCTCTGAAATGCACAATGCGGGGCCCGGGAATCGCGCGACACTGCACCTTGGTCTGCCATGCGGCTATGCCGAAATGCCTTGCTTGGCGTATGTTGAGCAGCGAAATCCAAGCCTTCGGCTTCTCAATGCAAGTTCAACAGATTCGACAATTCGGCACGCCCGATGTCTTCGAGCCCGCCGATGTGGCGCTGCCCGCACCGGGGCCGGGCCAGATTCGCGTGCGCCAGATCGCCTCGAGCGTGAACCCGGTCGACACCAAGCTCCGCGCCGCCGGCCCGGCGATCGCACCCGCGCTACCGGCCGTGCTCGGCTGCGACGTGGCCGGTGAAGTCGACGCGGTGGGCGACCACGTGCGGCAGTTTGCCGTCGGCGATGCCGTCTATGGCTGCGCGGCCGGCCTGGTCGGTCGCGGCGGCGCCTACGGCGAGTACGTGGTGGTCGATGCCGAATTGATGGCATTCAAGCCGGCCGGGCTCGGCTGGCGCGAAACCGCGGCCCTGCCGCTGGTTACGATCACGGCGTGGGAAGCACTGGTCGATCGAACGCGCGTCGCGCCCGGCGATCATGTGCTCATCCACGGCGGTGCCGGCGGTGTCGGCCATATCGCGATCCAGATCGCCAAGGCCCAGGGGGCGCGCGTGGCGGCCACGGTCTCGAGCGCCGACAAGGCGGCCATCGCGCGCCGCTGCGGGGCCGACGAGACCATTCACTATCGCGAGGAATCGGTCGCTGAATACGTCGCGCGGCTGACCGGCGGCCGCGGCTTCGACGTGATCTTCGACGCCACCGGCGGCTCGGACATCGCCAAGTCGTTCGACGCGGTCCGCGTCAACGGCCAGGTGGCGACCATCGTGTCACAATACTCGGCCGATCTGACGCCGATGCACACCAAGAGCCTGACCCTGCATACGATCTTCATGCTCACGGCCATGCTCAACGGCGTGAATCCGGCGCACCACGGCGACATCCTCACCCGGGCGGGCGCGCTGGTGGCCGCGGGCCAGCTTGTGCCACTGCTCGACGAGCGCCGTTTCAACCTGGGCGATGTGGGCGCCGCGCACGCGCATCTGGAAGCGGGTGCTGCGATCGGCAAGGTGGTGATCGATATTGCCGACGAGGCGCGCGCCGCTGGTCCGGCAGCCTAGGTCTGTATTCGCGTGATTTTTCGTGCCGCACAAGGCGCGGCCACGGCCAGTCTGCCGGCATGCAGCCCGTGGCCGCAACGCGGCAATGGCGCGGAAAGTGCACCAAAACAAGCGGATGGATTCGCGTGGCCGGACCGTGCGTGCGGTCGCGCTGTCACTGCGCGAACCCCGCTTTTGCGCTATCGTCTGCCGCCCCGACGAATTCGGCACGGCCCCGCCGTCACGTGCCGATCGAATTCAGCCCCAACCCTGCGCCGATGTGATAAACGCTTCCGAGGTCTTCCACACCCTGGGTTTTGTCCTGGCCGGTCTTGCCGGCGGCTACAGCCTGATGGCACTGCTGGCGGCCTGTCTGGGCCCGAAGCAACGGCGCCGCACCGCAGCCCGTGGCGCGGCACCGCCGGTCACGCTGCTCAAGCCGCTGTGCGGCGCCGAGACCGAGCTCGAATCATCCCTGCGCTCATGCGTGGAACAGGATTACCCGGAATTCCAGATCGTGTTCGGTGTGCAGGACGAAACGGATCCGGCGCTTGCCGTGGCCCGGCGCATCCGTGCGGCCTATCCGGAGCACGACATCGACATCGTGCTCGATGCGCGTGAATGGGGCGCCAATCGCAAGGTCAGCAACCTGGTCAACATGATGACCGCGGCGCGCCACGAGCACCTCGTACTGGCTGACAGCGACATCCATGTCCGCCCCGACTACCTCCACCGTGTGACCGCGCCGCTCGCCGATTCGGACGTGGGCCTGGTGACCTGCCTTTATCGCGGCCGGCCGACCGCGGCGCGCTGGTCCCGTCTTGCGACACTTTTCATCGACGACTGGTTCATGCCGTCGGTACTCGTGGCCCGTCTGTTTGGAGTACAGGACTACGCGGCGGGCGCGACCCTGGCGCTGCGCCGCGAGGATCTCGCCCGGATCGGCGGCTTTGCCGCGCTGGCAGACCACCTGGCCGACGATCACCGGCTCGGGCAACAGATCCGCGCGCTCGGGCGCTCGATCGTCCTGTCGGACGTCGTGGTCGAAACCACGGTCGACGAACCCGGCCTGCGCGGCCTGCGCCGCCACGAAACGCGATGGATGCGCACGATCCGTCTGCTCGCACCGGTCAGTTACGGCTTTCTTTTCGTCAGTTGTACACTGCCCACGGCCTTGTGCGGCGTTATAATGACTTGCGCGCAGCCTATCTCTATCGTACTGCTGGGTGTGACAATCACTGCGGACGTGGCTTTGCACGGGGTTCAGAACCGTCGTGCCGGGCGCGCCGCGACCGACGGCCTATGGCTTTGGCCGTTGCGAGAGTTCCTGACGCTATACGACTGGCTCAACGGACTATCAAACCGTTCGATCCGCTGGCGAGGCTATACCTACCGGATCGGCTCCGACGGCTCCATGAAACCACAGTCAATGGATAAGCACTGATGAAAACGCTCTTCCTGCATCCGCCCTCCTTCGACGGCTTCGACGGCGGTGCCGGCGCACGCTACCAGGCCAAGCGCGAAATCAAGTCATTCTGGTACCCCACCTGGCTGGCCCAGCCGGCGGCCCTGGTCCCCGGCAGTCGGCTGATCGACGCGCCCGCGGACGGCCTGACCCTGGACGACGTGCTGCCGCTGGCGCACGAGTACGAACTGGTGATCATGCATACCAGTTCGCCGTCGTTCGCCACCGACGTGAAAGTCGCCGAAGCGTTCAAGCGCGAGAACCCCAAACTGCTGATCGGCATGGTCGGCGCCAAGGTCGCCGTGGACCCGGACGGCTCGCTGGGCGCGTCCACCGCCATCGACTTCGTGGGCCGCGAGGAATTCGACTACACCTGCAAGGAAGTCGCCGAAGGTCGGGACCTGTCCGGCGTTCTCGGGCTGACCTGGCGCGATGCCAACGGCGAGCACGTGCGTAATCCCGATCGGCCGATGATCGAGAACATGGACGAGCTGCCGTTCGTCTCCGAGGTCTACAAGCGCGATCTGACCATCGAGAACTACTTCATCGGTTATCTCGAACACCCGTACGTGTCGTTCTACACCGGGCGCGGTTGCCGTTCGAAATGCACCTTCTGCCTCTGGCCGCAGACGGTCGGCGGGCATCGTTACCGGGTGCGCAGCCCAGAGAACGTGGTCGCGGAAGTGGCCTATATCCAGCGCGAGATGCCGCACGTCAAGGAAATCTTCTTCGACGACGACACCTTCACCGACTTCAAGCCGCGGGTGGAGGAGATCGCCCGGGGGCTGGGCAAGCTCGGCGTCACCTGGTCGTGCAATGCCAAGGCCAATGTGCCGTACAAGACGCTCAAGATCATGAAGGAAAACGGCCTGCGGCTGCTGCTGGTGGGCTACGAGTCCGGCAACAACCAGATCCTGCATAACATCAAGAAGGGTCTGCGTACCGATATCGCCCGCGAGTTCACCAAGAACTGCCGCAAGCTCGGTATCACCATCCACGGCACCTTCATCCTGGGGCTGCCCGGCGAAACGCGCGAGACGATTCGCGAGACGATCGATTTCGCGCGGGAAATCAACCCGCACACCATTCAGGTGTCCCTGGCCGCGCCCTACCCGGGTACTCGGCTTTACGACGAGGCCATGGAAAACGGCTGGCTCGATGCCAGCGGCCCCGAGGCGCTGGTCAACGACGATGGCGTGCAGATCGCCCCGATCAGCTATCCGCACCTGGGCAAGGAGGAGATCTTCGAGTCGGTGGAAACCTTCTACAAGCGCTTCTACTTCCGGCCGGGCAAGATCGCCGAGCTCACCGCCGAAATGGTGCGCCATCCCAGCATGATCGGACGGCGGTTGCGCGAGGGCCGCGAATTCGCGCAGTTCCTGAGTCATCGTTGAGACCGACGCGGGGCGACCACGCCATGCCGGCCGAAACTCGGCCGCGATGAGCGCGCCATCGGGGCGCGTGATCGTCACGGCCGATGACTTTGGCCTGCATCCGGCGGTGAACGAGGCTGTCGCGCACGCCCACGATGCGGGCATCCTGAGCGCGGCCAGTCTCATGGTGGGCGCAGAAGCCGCGCCGGAGGCGGTGACGCTGGCGCATGCGCGGCCCGCGCTCGGCATCGGGCTGCACCTGGTGCTGACCGACGGCCGCGCCGTGCTGCCCCGGTCGGTCATTCCCGATCTGGTCGATGCCAATGGCCGTTTCCACGACGGCATGGCCAGCGCCGGCGCGCGCTTTTTCTTTCGGCCGCGTGTGCGGCGGCAGCTCGCCGCGGAAATCCGGGCGCAGTACGACGCATTCGCGGCCACCGGGCTGGTCCTCGATCATGTCAATGCACACAAGCATTTCCACGTGCACCCCACCATCCTCTCGCTGGCGCTGCGTATCGGCGGCGAGTATGGCCTGCGGGCCATGCGCTGGCCCTACGAGCCACGCCACGATGCCGGCGAGCCGGGCAACGGCGGCTGGCGTACGGCGGTCGAGACCACACTGATGGCACCCTGGTTGCGGCACATGCGGCGGCGCATGACCGCGTCCGGGGTGGCATCCAACGCCCGCCTGCTGGGCCTGCGGGCGACCGGCCACATGACCGAAGCGCGGGTTCTGGCGGCAATAGCCGCCGCGCATGGCGGCGCGCCAGCCGAAATCTACTGTCATCCGGCCAGTCGTGACCGGCTCACGCCGGCCATGGTCGACTACGACCACCGCGGCGAGTATGCCGCCCTGATCAGCCCCCGCGTGGTGCAGGCCATGCAACGGGCCGGTCTGCGACCGGCCCGGTTTGCCGAAATCGCCGACAGCGATCGGCTGAACGGCCCGGTGAACAACCCGACCTGAGGGGCCTTGCCACTCGATCCACCGTTGACGCCGTGATCTGGACCGCTACGCTCTCGGCTTTGCACGCGCCGGATTGGTTTACCGCCCGGCCCTGATGAGATGCGCCGATGGTTTTGAATGCTGACCCGTCCATACCTGTGACCGACGCGAGGCCCATGTGAAAAGACTCGCTTATGTCGTCGCCCTGGTCGGCGGTTTGCTTGTCATCGGTCTCATCGCCCATACCGGCTATCGCGCGGTACTCAACGCCCTGGCGATCGGCGGCTGGAACCTGCTCTGGCTTTTGCCCTACCACCTCTGCCCGATCGCACTGGACGCGCTGGGCTGGCGCCTGCTCATCGTGCGCCCCGATCCGTACCGGCGCGCCCGCTGGGGCGTACTCACCTGGATCGCACTGGTCCGCGAAGGGGTCAGCCGGTTACTGCCGGTGGCCAGCGTCGGCGGCGAACTCGCCGGTATCCGACTGCTCATCCTGCGCGGCGTGGACGGCGCCACCGCCACTGCGAGCGTGGTCGTGGAAGTCCTCACATCGCTGCTCAGTCAGTATCTGTTCACGGCCATCGGCGTCGCGCTTCTGATCATCCTGACCCAGTCGAACGAAACCACCACGCAGGTGCTCATCGGCATCGCGCTCACCTGCCCGGCGCCGATCATCGCACTACTCCTACTCGACAACGCCGGCATCTTCCAGCGGCTCGAACGTTTCGCCGAGCGCACGCTTGGCGGTCGCAGCCGGCTGACCCAGATGCTCAGCGGCGGCGCCACGCTGGACCAGGAAATCGAGAACGTCATCACACACCGGTGGCGTCTCGCCAAAGCGACCGTGTGGCAGCTCGTGGGCATGCTGAGCGGCAGCTTCGAAGTCTGGCTTGCATTGCACCTGCTCGGGCATCCGGTGGGCGTGGAAACCGCCGTGATTCTGGAATCCGTCACCCTGACCATTCGCCACCTGGCTTTCCTGGTTCCCGGCGGACTCGGTGTGCAGGAAGCCGGACTGATGGTGTTCGGGCAAATGCTCGGGCTGTCGAACGACGCCGCGCTGGCCCTGTCGTTGATCAAACGCGGACGTGAAATCGTGATCGGCATACCGATTCTGCTGTCCTGGCAGATCTATGAGGCACGCCAGCTGCGTTCCGGCCATAACGGCAACAGGCTCTAGTGTCCTGACGACAGGTCGGTTTACCCACAGATTTCACGGATTGCGCCGATTCAGAAAAGAGCGTCGGTCAGCGCTGAGCGCCCCTATCGCTTTGCGCCCGGCGCCGATAGACCGACCCGATCATCCTTGTGCTTCGGCTTGCGTCGGCGAATAAACACCATCGCCAGACATCGTGCCCCGGGGCGTGATGCGCCATGCACGCGCCAGGGCACGCCGGGCCTGCGCGCATCCACGGTCGTCGGGCGGCCCGGCGCTTTTACGCCGGGCTCGCGCCGGCTATGTGCTCTCGACCTTGATGTTCGGGAACTTGCTGGCGTAATCCTTTTTCTGCCGCGACAGCCGCGCGGTCGCGTTGCGGGCGATATCGAAATAAGCCGCGGCGATCTGGGAGTCCGGGGCCGCGACCACGGTCGGCTTGCCCGAATCCGCGTATTCGCGAATCGAGATATCCAGTGGCAATTCGCCCAGCAGATCGACGTCGTATTCATCGGCGAGGGTCTGGCCGCCGTGCTCGCCGAAGATGTGCTCCTCGTGGCCGCACTTGGAGCAGATATGCGTGCTCATGTTCTCGACGATGCCGAGCACGGGCACGCTCACCTTCTTGAACATCTCCACGCCCTTGCGCGCGTCGATCAGCGACAGATCCTGCGGCGTGGTGACCACCACCGCACCGGAGACCGGGATCTTCTGCGCGAGCGTGAGCTGGATGTCGCCGGTGCCCGGCGGCAGGTCGATGATCAGATAATCCAGATCACCCCAGGCGCTCTGAAACAGCATCTGTTGCAGCGCCGAGGTCACCATCGGCCCGCGCAGGATGGCCGGGCTTTCCTTGTCGATGAGATAGCCGATCGACATGGTCTTGAGCCCGTGGGCGGCGACCGGCTCGATCACGTTCTCGCCAGCAGCCTTGGCGCGGGTGTCGATGCCCATCAGGCGCGGCTGGCTGGGGCCGTAGATATCCGCATCCAGCAGGCCGACGTTGGCGCCGTCGGCGGCCAGCGCCAGCGCGAAGTTGGCGGCCACCGTGGACTTGCCGACGCCGCCCTTGGCCGAGGCCACGGCGATGATGTTGGCCACACCGTCGATGCGCTTGAGCTGCGACTGCACGGCCTTGGGGCTGATCGAGAAGCCAACGGTCACATCGGCCTGTTGCACATCGGCCAGCGCTTCGAGCTTCTCGCGCACGCGCTCGGCAAGCTCCTGACCGTAGCGGCCACAGGGGAAGCCGAGGTCCAGTTCAAGGGTTACCCGACCGGCCTCGACCGCCAGCGAGCGCACGGCGCGCGCGGTCATCAGGTCGGTATCGAGATAGGATTCGTGATATCGGGCCAGTTCGGCCTCGATGCTTTGGCGAAGGGAATCGCTCATGGGCGCACCGTGTGGTTGTGCGTGTAAATGGGCTGGCGCGAATGATAGCAACTCGGGGCGGCCCACGGGCGCGGTGTGGCATACTGGCGCGCTTTGAAAACTGACGATTTCGAGCACATCATGGCGCGCGATATTCTGGTCACCTCCGCCCTGCCCTATGCCAACGGCGCGACGCATCTGGGGCATATGCTGGAACACATCCAGACCGATATCTGGGTGCGCTTCCAGAAACTGCGCGGGCACAACTGCATCGCGGTCTGCGGCGATGATGCGCACGGCACGCCGATCATGCTCAAGGCGCGCGATCAGGGGATTTCGCCCGAGGCATTGATCGCCGGCGTCTCGGCCGAGCGCCAGCGCGATTTCGCCGATTTCATGGTGGTCTACGACAACTACCACACCACGCATTCGGACGAGAACCGCGAACTGTCGGCCGCGATCTACGACAAACTCGCCGCCGAGGGCCATATCGCCCGGCGCACGATCTCGCAGGCATTCGACCCCGAAGCCAAGATGTTTCTGCCGGATCGCTTCATCCGCGGCGATTGCCCGAACTGCGGCAGCCCCGATCAGTATGGCGATGCCTGCGAAGTCTGCGGCGCGACCTACCAGCCGACCGAGCTGGGCAATCCGGTGTCAGTGTTGTCGGGCGCCACACCGATCGAACGCGACTCGGAACATTATTTCTTCAAGCTGGCCGATTTCGAGGGCTTCCTGCGCGACTGGATGCGCGGCGACCGCCTGCAGGAATCCATGAGCCGTAAACTCGACGAATGGTTTGCCACCGGCCTGCGCGACTGGGACATCTCGCGCGATGCGCCCTATTTCGGCTTCAGGATTCCGGGCACCGAAGACAAGTATTTCTATGTCTGGCTGGATGCGCCGATCGGTTACATGGCCGCGTTCCAGAATCTGGTGACTAAACGGGCCGACCCGGCGCTGACCTTCGATCGTTTCTGGGGCCGTGACTCGAAGGCCGAGCTGTATCACTTCATCGGCAAGGACATCGTCTATTTCCATGCCCTGTTCTGGCCGGCGATGCTGGAAGGCGCCGGCTATCGCACCCCCGACGCGATTCATGCGCACGGCTTCGTCACCGTCAACGGCGAGAAGATGTCCAAGTCCCGTGGCACCTTCATCAAGGCGCGCACCTGGCTGGACCATATCAATCCGGAATTCCTGCGCTACTACTTCGCCGCCAAGCTGACACACCGGGTCGAGGATCTGGACCTGAACTTCGAGGATTTCCTGGCCCGGATCAATTCCGATCTGGTCGGCAAGTACGTCAATATCGCCAGCCGCTGTGCGAATTTCATCGGCAAGCGCTTCGACGGCAAACTCGCCGCCGAACTCGACCGGCCGGCACTGGTCGAGCACTTCGCCGCGGCCGGCGAGGAAATCGCCGATCACTTCGAATCGCGTCGCTATGCCCAGGGCATTCGCCAGATCATGGCGCTGGCCGACGAAGCCAATGCCTATGTCGCCGAGCGCGCGCCCTGGCAGGTCGCCAAGGAAGACGGCCGCGCCGCCGAACTCCAGCAGATCTGCACCACTGCGCTGAATCTGTTCCGCCAGCTCACGATCTACTTGAAGCCCGTGCTGCCGGCCACCGCCGAGCGCGCCGAGGCCTTCCTGCAGATCGAACCGCTGGCCTGGGCCGACCTGAATACGCCGCTGCTCGATCACGAGATCGCCAAGTTCAAGCCGCTACTGCGCCGCGTCGAGCAGCCGGCGATCGACAAGATGATCGAGGCGAGCAAGGAAGATCTGGAAGCCGCCGCGGCGCCGGCCCAGGCCGAACCGGAACAAGCGAAGGAAGAAAAGAAACAGACCAAGGATGCCCCGAAGCCTGTTGAAGACGACGGCATGATCGGCATCGACGATTTCGCCAGGGTCGACCTGCGCGTCGCCCGGGTCGAGTCGGCCGATCATGTCGAGGGCGCGGACAAGCTGCTGTGCCTGCAGCTCGACGTGGGCGAACTCGGCAAACGCCAGGTATTTGCCGGCATCAAGTCCGCCTACGACCCGAGCGCGCTGGAAGGCCGGCTGGTGGCGCTGGTCGCCAACCTGGCGCCGCGCAAGATGCGCTTCGGCGTCTCCGAGGGCATGGTACTTGCCGCCGGCGACTCGCCGCACGTGCTCTCGCCGGACGAGGGCGCCAAGCCGGGGGACAAGATCAAGTAGACCAGGGTTGAATCAGCACGCTCAAACGCGCATTCTATAAACTGATAGAAGAAGTGACCGCGCCGTTCGTCTCTGATTCAAGCGCACTTCGGTGCCACGAGCGGTTAGCGGTCCATTTTTATGTCTGATCAATACGCGGTTCTACTTGATGGCGGCTTCGTCATCAAAAAGCTTCACAAGACGCTTCGACGCTTTCCTGCCGCTTCTGATATTGAAGCGGCTTGCTATCGGCTGTGTAATCATCCACTGCTTGCAGATCGAACGCTTCTGCGAATTTACTTCTATCATGCGCCGCCAGCACAGGATCGCTTGCTGAACCCCATTAGTCGTGAAAGCCTCGATCTGTCCCGCACGGAGGTATCGCGCCAGCATCGAAGCTTGCTCGATCGTCTCGAGATGCTGCCGAACTTTGCGCTTCGGATGGGCGAAACGGTTACGCACGATTGGAAAATCGGGAGCTCGGCAATGCGCTCGCTGACCCGAGGCGAACCACGCACGCTACAAGCTAACGATCTCGTACCCAATACTTCACAGAAAGGCGTGGATCTGCGTATTGGTCTAGATATCGCACGCCTTTCTCTCAGACGCTTCGTGGACACGATCGTTGTATCTACCGGTGATAGCGATCTTGTGCCAGCATTTCGATTTGCCCGTCGCGAAGGAATTCGAATTTATCTCGATCATATGGACCACAACGTGCGTCGAGAGTTGAAAGCCGATACCGACGCAGTCTTGGACGTACCCATCGCGACTCCATGACCGACGCTTCAGTCGACGCCATTGATGCCCTGTTGCCTCAGACCCAGTGCCGGCGCTGTGGCTACGACGGCTGTCGGCCATATGCGGAGGCGATCGCGGCGGGCGAGACGGATATCAATCGCTGCCCGCCGGGCGGGGCGGCCACCATCGACAATCTGGCCGAGCTGACCGGCATCGACCCCAAGCCGCTCGATCCGGAATGCGGCGATGCCAGCGTGGCCAAGGTGGCCTTCATCCGCGAGGACGAATGCATCGGCTGTACGCGCTGCATCCAGGCCTGCCCCACGGATGCCATCATCGGTGCGGCCAAACAGATGCATACCGTGATCGAGGCCGACTGTACCGGCTGCGAACTGTGCGTACCGGCCTGCCCGGTCGACTGCATCGACATGCCGGAATCCACGCCCAAAACCGGCCAGCCGCTGTGGCCGCCGCAGCGCCCGATCGACGCCGAGCGCGCAGCCCGCGCCCGGCGTCTGTTCGAAGCACGCCAGAAACGGCTCAACCGCCGCACCACGCGCAAGCGCCGGGCGAACCGTCACGAAGCAACCCACGACGCCCGCGAGGATGCCGCCGCCACGGCCGAGGCCAAGAAATCGACCATCGCCGATGCCATCGCCCGCGCCAAGGCCAAACGCGAAAAACGTAGCGGATGACAAACCACGAGATCGGTTGCCGAGCCTGTCATCCACAGATTACGCAGATGACACAGATCATTGGGCGGCAAACTCGGACCGAAGCGGGTTTGCACTGGGTCAAGGCAAGCGCCTGTCGGCGAGGGAGGCTCTGAAACCGGAGTCATGTGTCTTGCACTCTGTGTCATCCGTGTAATCTGCGGATGAACGAAAGAACGCCCTCGATAGTCGATCGAAGCCCATTGAATGAACAAACAGAAACGCACCGAGATATTCGAACGGCTCAAGGCCGCCAACCCGGCGCCAAAAACCGAGCTGGAATACAGCTCCACATTCGAGTTGCTGATCGCGGTGATGCTGTCGGCCCAGGCGACCGACGTCGGCGTGAACAAGGCCACGCGAAAATTGTTCCCGGTCGCCAATACACCGCAGGCGATCCTCGATCTGGGCGAGGACGGCCTGAAGCGTTACATCAATACCATCGGCCTTTACAACAGCAAGGCCGCCAACGTGATCAAGACCTGCCGCGCCCTGCTCGATGAGCACGACGGCAAAGTGCCGGCGACCCGAGCCGAACTGACCGCCCTGCCCGGCGTCGGCCGCAAGACCGCCAATGTCGTGCTCAATACGGCCTTCGGCCAGCCGGCGATGGCCGTGGACACGCACATCTTTCGCGTATCCAACCGGACCGGCATCGCGCCGGGCAAGACGGTACGCGAGGTCGAGGAGCGGCTGCTGCGGTGGGTGCCCCGGGCCTATCTGCAGGATGCGCACCACTGGCTGATCCTGCACGGGCGGTATGTCTGCAAGGCCCGCAAGCCTGCCTGCGACGCCTGCGTTATCGTCGACCTGTGCGAATACAAGCACAAGAACCTGCAAGGAGCCAGCGAATGAGTTCGTCACACCAGGCCGAAGCCTTCTCGCACCGCGGCACGCCGCGCATCTTCTGTATCGGGCGCAACTACGCCAAGCACATCGAGGAACTGAACAACACGCTGCCCGGTGCGGAATGCGTGATCTTCATGAAGCCGGCCTCCGCGCTGGTCGCGCCCGACGAGGCGGTCCGGCTGCCGGTCGGGCTCGGCGAGATCCACCACGAAGCCGAACTGGTGGTCGAGATCGGCCTGGGCGGCCGCGATATCCGCGCCGAGGCTGCGCGCGAGCATATCCACGGCGTCGGCCTCGGGCTCGATCTGACGCTGCGCGCCGAGCAGACGGAACTCAAGCACAGTGGGGAGCCGTGGGAGCGCGCCAAGGCCTTCGACGCCAGCGCCCCGCTGGGCCCGATGGTATCGCTTGGCGAAAACATGGATCTCGGCGATCTGCATTTCGAGCTGGCGGTGGACGGCGAAGTGCGCCAGTCCGGGCATACCGCGCACATGCTGGTGGGCATTGCCGACCTGATTGCGCTGGTCAGCCGGACCTGGGCGTTAATGCCGGGCGATCTCATCTTCACCGGCACGCCGGAGGGCGTCGGGGCGATCGAACCCGGTCAGCATCTCAAACTGTCGGGGCCGGGACTGGCCAGCGCGGCATGGACGCTGGCCTGACGCGCCCGCCGCGGCCTCATCGCCCGTACGTTCGCGCTTACCCCGGCGACAGGAAACGCGCTACCGCGCCCCAATAAGGCCCATGGCCCGCCGGCCGGGCCACGGGCGTGCTCCATGGCCAAAGCCTGTCCATGCCGTGCCGCCCCCGGCGCCGGTGCATGCCGGCGCCGGGGGCGATCACGCGGCCCGGATGAATCAGCCGATCGCAGCCGAGGCCGACGTATCGAGGCTGGCGCCCGCCAGCGCCTTGACGCGGTCCTCATCGGCCGCGAGTTCCGCGGCCGAGCCCTCGTGTACGATCGCACCATCGCCCAGCACATAGGCGCGATCGGCGTCGCGTAGCGCCAACCACGCGTTCTGCTCGACCAGCAACACGGCGATGCCCTCGTCACGCATGGCCACCACCGTCTTCATGACCTCCTCCACGATCACGGGGGCGAGGCCCTGCGAGGGCTCATCCAGAATCAGGAAACGCGGATTGAGCAGCAGCGCGCGGGCGATCGCAAGCATTTCCTGTTCGCCGCCGGACAACTGTCCGCCCTTGCTGGTACGGCGCTCGGCCAGGCGGGGAAACAGTTCGTACACCGTATCCAGTGTCCAGCGGCCGCTCGTGGCCGCCGGCACCCGGAGGTTGTCGTGCACCGTGAGATGGCCGAATATCTTGCGACCTTCCGGCACATAGCCGACACCGAGCCTGGCGATGCGATGCGGCGGCCAGCCGGTCACATTCTTGCCGAACAGCTGGATGCGCCCCTTGCGCGGCGGCGTCAGGCCCATGAGCGAGCGCAGGGTCGTGGTCTTGCCGGCGCCGTTGCGCCCCAGCAGCGTCACGATCTCGCCCGCCTCCACCCGCAGCGATACGCCGTGCAGGATATGGCTCTTGCCGTAGTAGGTATGCAACTGATCGGCGTGCAGAATATCGCTCATTGCGCCGCCCCCAGATAAGCCGCCTGCACGTCGGCATTGGCCGAGATTTCGGCCGGCGTGCCTTCGGCCAGCAGATGTCCGTTATCCAGCACGGTGATGCGATCGGCCACGTTGAAGATGATGTTCATATCGTGTTCGATGAACAGCATGGTGATGCCGCGTTCGCGATGAAGATGACGAATGAGATCGGTCATACGGTCGGTTTCCTCGTCGCCCATGCCGGCGGTCGGCTCGTCGAGCAGCAGCAGCCGCGGCTCACGCGCCAGCGCAATGGCGATTTCCACCACGCGCTGGTCGCCGTGCGCCAGCTCGCCGGCCATCCGGTAGGCGAGATCTTCCAGATGCAGTGTTTGCATCAATTCGTCGATATGGGCACGGACCTGTCGCCGCCGGGCCGGTGACAGCCACGGGCGCAGATTCAGGCCATGCGCGGTTTCCACGGCAATTTCCAGATTCTCGTACACGCTCAAATCGAGAAAGATCTCGGTGATCTGGAACGTGCGGGTCATGCCGCGATGCACCAGTTTTTCCGGCGGCACGCCCTTGATCGACTGCCCGTCGAACACCACCTCGCCTTCGCTGGGCGGAAAGAAACCGCTGATCAGGTTGAACAATGTGGTCTTGCCGGCGCCGTTGGGGCCGATCACGGCACGTAGCTCGCCCTGCGGCACCTCGATCGAGATATTCGACAGGGCGGTCAGCGAGCCGAAGCGGCGGGTGACGTTCTGTAACGACAGCAGACTCATTTGTTGAAACGCCCCTGGAAGAAACCGAGCAGTCCCCAAGGGAAGAACAGCACGGAAAGCACGAAGATCGCACCGATGAACGACATCCAGTTCACCGTGATGCTGCTCAGATAATCCTGCACCACCACGTAGATCACCGAGCCGACGAGCGGCCCCCAGAAGGTCCGCATGCCGCCGAGCACGCAGATGATCACGAAGTCGCCCGACAGGATCCAGTTCATGTCCTCGGGCGAGGTGAAGTTGTTCAGCAGTGCATACAGCGCGCCCGCCAGCGCCGCGACGAAGCCCGAGATGGCGAAGGCGATCCAGATGTACACGCCGATCGGCAGACCGAGAAAACGCAGGCGCCTGGGGTTTTCCCGAATCGCCACGAACGTATGCCCCAGTGGCGAACGCAGCACCATCCAGACCACCAGACAACCGATGGCGAAGAAGAACAGGGTGAAGTAATAGAAGTTCGTCGGGTCGTGGATATTGAGCACCCAGTTCCCGAAATGGATGTTGGTGCGGGAGAAACCGGTCAGGCCATCCTCGCCGCCGGTCAGACTGTTCCAGCGCACCGCGATGAAATAGAACATCTGGCCGATGGCGATCGTGATCATCGCGAAATAGATGCCCTTTCGGCGCACCGTAAGCGGGCCGAACAGCGTGGCCGCCAGCCCGCCGGCGAGCACCCCGACCAGAATCGCCAGCGGCGTGCTGGGCGAGACGAACTTGAGCATCAGCCCCGTGCCGTAGGCGCCGAGCCCGAAATAGGCCGCATGCCCGAAGGACAAGCCGCCGGTGAAACCGAGCAACAGGTTGAGGCCGAGGGTGACCAGCGCGAAGATCAGCACGCGCGTGCCGAGCACCGTGTAGCCGCCGACCAGCGGCAACCAGAACGGCACGGTGAGCAACAGCGCCCAGATAACCAGCGCGGATACGAGCCGCGGCAGGTCGATTGCTGCCGTGGCAGCACGCGCCCCGTTCGCCGTCGGCGATTTCCCTGGGATCGTCGTGGCATTCATTCGAGCAGGCCCTCCTGGCCAAGCAATCCGCGCGGGCGCACGACGAGCACCACACCCATGATCACGTAAATCACCACGTCACTGGCGGCCGGGTAATAGGTCGTCACGATGCCGGCCGCCACACCAATGATGATGCCGCCGAGCAGGCTGCCGAGCAGACTGCCCACACCGCCGACGATGATGGCCACGAAACTCGGCATGATCAGCGAGGCCCCCATGGTCGGGGTCAGGCCGAGACGCCCGGCCGCGAGCACGCCGGCGAGTCCCGCGAACAGGATGCCGACGCCGAAGTTGATCGCGCGCAGCTGATAGATATTGATGCCCAGTGCGGAAACGGTTTCCAGATCGGCATTGCCGGCCCGAATGCGCACCCCGATCCGGGTATAGCGCAGCAGCGCGAACAGCGAGCCGATCGCCAGCAGCGCCAGCACCACCAGGAACACGCGATAGCCGGTGACGAAGAAATAGGTCTGGCTCAACGGATGGCTCAGCGCAGCCGGCACGTTGAACGGCAGGCCGTTCGCGCCCCAGAAGGTACGGATCAAGTCCTCCATGATCATCGCCAGACCGAAGGTCAGCAGCAGGCTGAACAACGGGTCGCGCGAATACAGCGGCCGGATCAGCACACGTTCGACGACCAGGCCCAGCAACCCCACGATGAAGGGCGACACGATCAACGCGCCCCAGAAGCCGATGACGGGCGACAGGCTGTAGGCGATATAGCCACCCAGCGCCAGGAACCCGCCATGAGAAAAATTGATGATCCCGTTCAGTCCCAGGATCAGGGACAGGCCCAAGGCCATCAGCGCATAGAAAATGCCGATGATCAGACCGTTGAAGATATTGAACAGCAGAAGTTCCATTCACCCACCTCGCGTAGCGGAAAAGCGCCCCCTGGCATGAGCGCGGGCCGGCGCGCTCGCTCCGGCCCGCGCCATTCCATTCCACTACGACGGATAAGTCATCTTGCAGCCCTTCTCCGCGACCGAGCGGGCGATCTTGCTGGAATCCACCACGTCGGCGACGTTGAACAGATCCGGATACTTGCCGTTCGACTTGATCGTGCCCGGATATTCGCTACCGATGAGCTGATGGTCACCGGCACGATACACGGCCTTGTTCGGCTGCAGGGCCACCTCCGGCGGCAGCTCCAGCCCCTCGAGCGCCCGGGCGACCTTGCGCGCATCCAGCGACTTGGCTTTTTCGGCGGCCAATGCCAGGGCGTGCGCGCTGGCGAAGCCGAACCAGCTGCGTGCGCTGGGCGTGTTGCCGTTGTTGGCCTTGCGATACGAATCCACGAAATCCGCCACATGGGGCACATTGGGTTGGTTCCAGTACCACTCCATGTTCCACATCCCGTAGCGCGCGGCATCGGGCAGCGACTGCAGCACCTCGAGTTCCATCATCGGCCCGCCCACGCCCATGCTCTTGTTCAGACCGAACTGGGTCGCCTGCTTGAGGGTGTTGATCATGTCGTCGCCCGCACCCAGTACGATGAGTACGTCCGGGTTGGCCGACTTCGCCTTGATCAGATACGACGAGAAGTCCGTCGTGCCCAGCGGCGCGAGCGCGTTGCCGGCTTCACTGCCGCCCGCCTTCTTCAGCTGGGTCAGGTAATCGGCGTGCAGGGCATGGCCGAAGGAATAGTCCGGCGTGATGAAATACCAGCGCTTGCCGTATTTATCGAAGATGGACTGAAAGTCCCCGGCGGTGAGCAGCCAGGTCGTGGAACAGGTACGGAACGTGTTCCAGCTGCACTTGTCGCCGGTGACCGAGTCGGCGTGCCCGCCGATATCCATGTAGATGGTGTTCATGTCGCGTGCCGCCTGCGACACCGCCAGCGCCACAGAAGACGACACCGCGCCCATCAGGAAGTGGACCTTGTCGCGGTTGACCAGCTTGCGGGCCTTCTGCACCGACTGGCCGACATTGGCCGCACTGTCCTCGACCAGCAGCTGCAGCGGCCGGCCCATCACGCCGCCCTTGGCGTTGATCTGGTCGACGGCCAGTCGTGCGCCGGCGATCTGGTTGCCGCCCAGCGCGGCATAGGTGCCGGTCTGCGGGTCGATCTGGCCGATCTTGATCGGGTTATCGCTTTTGGCAAACGCATTCATCGCTGGATACAACAGCGTTGAAGCGCCGACCGCGGCCCCCGTCTTGAGTAGTGTTCTACGGTTGATCTTGTAATCGTCGAAGTCGAATACGCTCATTTGGTCTGGCTCTCCTCGCTGGTGACGGTGCAAAAAAAACCCCGACCGCCGTGGCGATCAGGGTTTGGGCACTTGGGAATACGGATTGAAACGATGGCACATGGGCCGGTCATCGCATGGCTGTTTTGAACATGGGGACGATGAAGCAGTACGCGACGAGCGCCCGCGTGCGGACGCGGCAACGCGACCGCGCGCCTGCCGAGCACGACACCGTGCGGCGCCCGTACATTCGCCATCTGCTCCACGCTCCCCCCTTTTCGCCGCGCCGCCATGCCAGAGCGGACCGCGGCCGAACCTCATATTTTTCCCTGGAACTGATGAGTTACCAAGCCCTTGAAAAACTGTCAAGAAACGTGATCACTATCGGCACGCTCGCCGCTTCACGGGCGCGCGTCCGGCGCTCTTGCAGCTCGCTTTTCGGCGCCCGGAAGCCGTCAACGCATGGGCGCACGCCCCACATCGCGTCAGCGCCCCGCGGGCTCGCCCATTAGTCGCATGGCAAGGCGACTGGCCCTGCCGCGGGCTCGATTGCGCACGATTTAGATGGTGCATAATACATGCATCTCGACAGATTCCGCGGCCCTCGAGTCGGCGTGCGCGGTGGCCGGCCGATCGGCTCGCGAGGTTGCCTGATGGGCCGCGCGCTTTGCATTGACGGTGCCGGGCGCGACGCGACGCCCCGGGCCGCAGCCCACCCATCGGAAACCGACCGGCGGCCTCGTCGTCCCCCGAAACGCAAACCGCCGGCTCAAGGGCCGGCGGTTTGCGCAGGGTGCGAGACAAGGTACGCGACTAGTTTCCGCTACCCGCGCTGCTGCCCGAGTCGGCATTCGAGCTGTCGCTCGAGCCGGAAGTGTCACCCGAATTGCCGTTGCCACTCGAGCCGTTACCCTTGTTCTTCTGCACGCTGATCAGTTTCACGTCGAAGATCAGGGTTTCATTCGGGCCGATCTTCGAGCCGGCGCCACGCTCGCCGTAGGCCAGATCCGGCGGGATGAACAGTTTGTATTCACCGCCGGCGTGCATCAGCTGCAGGGCCTCGGTCCAGCCCGGGATCACGGCATTGACCGGGAAGGTCACCGGCTTGCCACGCTTTTTCGAACTGTCGAAGACGGTGCCGTCGATCAGCTTGCCGGTATAGTCCACGGTCACGCTGTCGTTGGCATCCGGCTGCGGCCCGTTACCCTTCTTGATCACCTTGTACTGCAGACCGTCCTTGAGCGTCTTCACGCCGGGCTTGGTCTTGTTCTGGGCCAGAAACTTCTGGCCTGCCTTGAGATTGGCCACGGCCTTCTGTTTCTGCTGTTTCTTCTGAGCGGCTTCCATGTCGGATACCACGCCCTGCATCACGGTATGCAGTTGCTTCTGGCTCAGCTTGGTCTTGCCGCCACTGACGACATCCCGCACGCCCTGGGTCAGTTGGTCGAGATCCACATCCATCGGCAGATCCTTGAGCGAATTGCCGATGTCCATGCCCAGCGCATAGCTGCGTTTTTCCTTCTTGTTGGCGAACTGCCCGGACGCGCCAGCCTTGGCCTTGGCATTGTCGGCCTGGCTCGTGCTCGATCCGGACTGGCTGTTATCGCCGCCGGACTGAGTGTTGTCCGAGCTCGACTGGTTGCCGCACGCCGTCAGCGCGAAAGCGCAGGCAAACAGTGCAATCGTTCGTTTCATGGCCTCTTTCCTATCCATTGTGGCAAGGCAAGCCTACGTGAAAGGCTTGGTCAGCTAAAGCATGTCAGCGCTGGCGGTGACCCAGGCGCAACCGCAACGCATTCAGGCGGATAAAGCCGGCCGCGTCCTTCTGGTCATAGGCGCCGCGGTCGTCCTCGAAGGTGGCGATGGCCTGGTCGAACAGGCTGTCCGATGCCGACGCCCGGCCGACCACGCTCACCGCGCCCTTGTACAGTTTCACGCGCACCACGCCGTTGACGTGGGTTTGCGACTGGTCGATCGCCGCCTGCAGCATCTCGCGCTCGGGCGAGAACCAGTAGCCGTTGTAGATCAGCTTGGCATAGCGCGGCATCAGCTCATCCTTGAGATGCGCCGCCTCGCGGTCCAGCGTGATCGACTCGATCGCACGGTGTGCCTTGAGCATGACCGTGCCGCCCGGTGTTTCGTAGCAACCGCGCGACTTCATGCCGACATAACGGTTCTCGACGATGTCGATCCGCCCGATGCCGTGCGCCCCGGCCAACTCGTTCAATTTCGCCAGCACCCGATAAGGCGTGAGCGGCTCGCCGTCGATGGCGACGATGTCACCGCGCTCGAAGGTCAGGTCGATCTCCTGCGGGGCGTCCGGCGCGTCTTCGGGCGCCACGCTCCATTCCCACATCGAATCCTCGGCCGGCGTCCACGGGTCTTCCAGCACGCCGCCTTCATAGGAGATATGCAGCGCGTTGGCGTCGGTGGAATACGGCGAACCGCCGTCGACCTTCTTGCGGATATCGATGCCGTGGGCCTCGGCATAGGCCAGCAACTTCTCGCGCGAATTCAGGTTCCACTCGCGCCAGGGCGCAATGACCTGGATGCCCGGCATCAGCGCATAGGCGGACAGCTCGAAGCGGACCTGGTCGTTGCCCTTGCCGGTCGCGCCGTGCGCAATGGCGTCGGCGCCGGTCGCCTGCGCGATCTCGACCAGACGCTTGGAGATCAGCGGGCGGGCGATCGACGTGCCGAGCAGGTACTCGCCTTCGTAGATCGCGTTGGCGCGGAACATCGGATAGACGAAATCGCGTACGAACTCCTCGCGCAGGTCGTCGATGAAGACTTCCTTCACGCCGAGCTTTTCGGCCTTGGGCCGGACTTCGTCGAGTTCTTCGCCCTGGCCGATGTCGGCGGTGAAGGTCACCACCTCGCAATCGTATTCATCCTGAAGCCACTTCAGGATAACCGAGGTATCGAGGCCGCCGGAGTAAGCCAGCACGACCTTGCGCACGTCACTGCTCATTGCTGCAATCCGCTGCCGTAGGAGTGTTTGAAGGCCGTTGAGTATACAGAATCGCGTCGCCACCGGTCCCGTCGAAGCAATGCAGCTGCTACCATGCCGCCATGATCGACTCCCATGATGAAGCCGCGACCACGCCGCGGATGGCCACTCGTTTTCGCGGTTTCCTGCCGGTGGTAATCGACGTGGAGACCGGCGGCTTCAATGCCGCGACCGATGCCCTGCTCGAAATCGCTGCCGTCACGGTAGGGTTCGAGGAGGACGGCCAGCTCGCCGTGCGCGAATCGGCGTCCTATCACGTGACCCCGTTCGAGGGCGCCAACATCGAGCAGGCCTCGCTCGAGGTCAACGGGATCGACCCGCACCACCCGTTGCGTCCGGCCATTCCCGAGCGCGACGCGCTCGGCCGCATCTTTCGCATGGTACGCGAAACCATGAAGACCGACGGCTGCAAACGCGCCGTGCTGGTCGGCCACAATGCGCATTTCGATCTCGGTTTTCTCAACGCCGCGATCGCGCGCAGCGGTATCAAACGCAGCCCGTTCCACCCGTTTTCCTGCTTCGATACCGCCACCCTGGCCGGTGTCGCCTTCGGCCAGACAGTCCTGCGCCGCGCCGCCACGGCGGCCGGCATGAGCTGGGACAACGAAGCGGCACACTCCGCGCGCTACGACACGGAACAGACCGCGCGCCTGTTTTGCACGATCGTGAATCGATTCCAGCCGATCTACGAAGCCGTGCCGCCCGAGCCCCAGCTTTGACCCCGCCGACAACGTGGGCGTTGTCGGCCTGCGGCGGCGCTGGCTAAACTGCGTTCGCGATACCGCGGGCAACCGGCCGTCCATGGCCGTTTGCCGCGCGACGTCGTACGATTCCGAACCGGCCACGATACGCGCCTATGTCCACGACCTCCTCCTTCGCCACGGATCACCCCCTGCTCGGCCGCATCGGCCTGGGCTTCAAGGCCCTGCGCTTCGGCGCCACGCTGCTGCTCGGCCTGGTGCTGTTGCCGGCGGTGCCGCTGCTGGGCCGGCGCAGCAAGTATCTGATCAACTGGTGGCTGGGCCGGATGCTCGGCGCACTACACGTGCGTCTGGATGTGGATGGCGACGTGCCGGCCGGGCCGATGCTGGTGGTGGCCAATCATTGTTCGTGGCTCGACATCCTGGTGCTCGGCCGCATCTTCAACACGGCCTTCGTGTCCAAGGCCGAAGTGGGCCGGTGGCCGGTGGTCGGCGCGTTCGCCCGTGCCGGCGGCACACTGTTCCTCGACCGCGGTCAGGGCAAGACGGGGGAAACCAGCGCATCGATTCGCGCGATGCTGGCATCCGGTCGCTCGGTGCTGTTCTTCCCGGAAGGCACGACCACCCCCGACCCCAACCCGCGACGGTTTCATGCCCGGCTGTTCGCGGCCGCCATCGAAGGCGGCTACAACGTGCTGCCGGTGAGCCTGCGCTACTGCGACGACACCACGCCCCCGGGCATGCATCATGCGCTGGCGCCGTGGGTGAACGAGGCCCCGCTGTGGCCGCATTTCCAGGATCTGTTCCGGCTGCGCGCGATCCGGGCCGAAGTACGGGTCTGCGCCCCGCTTGATCCCCGCGGCTACGATCGTCGCAGTCTCGCCGAGGCGGCCCGGATGGCGGTGGCGCATCGCCAGGCCGTCGCCGCGGCCCGCGACCGCCGGCACGGAAAATAATACGGCCCCGAGCGGGCCTCGGCCTGACGCGCCCGGCCCGTCAGGCCGAGGCCGGCAGGCGCGGCTTGAGTGCGCCGTCGGCCGCGAGCCCGCGAGCGGCGTAGTAGTCTGCGCCGTCGGTTCCGTCGTAGCGGCGTTCGTTGAGAAAACGACGAATCACCCCGGCCGATTCGTTGGCTCGCATCAGCAGAAACAGATGCCCGCCGCCACGCACGACATGCAGATACGACTTGGGTATCAGCCAATACAGGATGCGGCTGTTGACCAGCGGCACGATCGGATCGTCGTCGCCGCCCATGATGAGCGTCGGACAGTGCAGACGATGCAGGCGATGCGCACTGGTCCAGCCCAGCGAGGCCATCAACTGGTTGATGTAGCCGCGTGTGCTCGGGCCGCTGGCATAACGACCGCGACGGCTGATCAGTTCCGGCCGCCGGCGCACCAGCCCGCCGTAGAGGCCCGCCACCGCGGACGGCAGCGTTTCCGCGCGCTCGTAGCGCCGCGCCGCCGCCAGACGCTTGAACGTACTCGATCGCGTGGCGAGACTCGGCCAACCAATGGCGCTGGACGCAAGCACGAGCCGATTGACCTCGGCCGGATGATCCAGCGCAAACTGCTGGGCGAGCGAGCCGCCCCAGGACAGACCGACGACATCCAGCGGCTCGTCGTAGCCTAGACGCAACAGAAAGGTCGAGATCAGATCGGCGTACCAGCCCAGCCGCCGCGGCACGGCCAGGGCCGGCGAACGCCCCGCCCCCGGCATCTCGGGCACGATGATCTCGGCGTCATCCAGCGCGTCGACCAGCGGCAACAGCATATCGAGATTCGCGCCCATGGCATTGAGGACCAGCATGGGCCGGCCACGGCCGCGCCGAATGCCATAGCGCAGGCGCACGCCGTCGACATCAAGCCAGTCAACCTGGATCCGGGTGCGGCGCCGCAATACGCTGAGTTCGGGCGGCAGCCGCCGGCCGGGCCGCCGGATGGCGTGCAGCGAATGAATTCTGTTTCCTGACGGATCGGACATCGGCCTCATGCGACCTGTAGCGCCGCCCATGTGCTCGACAGTAGAGCCTGCCGGGCGTTGTGACAAGGCGCCGCCGGCCCCGGGCTGTCGCAAGGCGAGGCACGCGTCGCTCAGATCGCTTCACCCCCCGGCTGCACCGGGTGCGGCGTATCCAGGAATTCCTCGATCCGCCGGGCGGCTTCGTCCGGGCGTTCCAGCACCAGCCAGTGCCCGGCGCCCCGCATGATCGAAAGCCGCGAATCCGGGATCAACAGGCCGAGCAGACGGACATTGGGCAGCGGCACGACCTGATCATCGTCGCCCGCGAGTATGAACGTCGGCATGCGCAACCGATGCAACCAGGGCAAGCTCGAAAAACCCGCCGTGGCATAGATCCGGGCCGCGAATGCCCGTCGCGTGGGCGGGCAGGCCCGGCGCACGGCCGCGGCCACGGCCGCGCATTCATCGGCACGCCGGCCGCCGAACAGTGCACGCACGTCGCGCCCATCGGCCACGGCCCGCCCCGGGCCGCCGGGCCAGGCCAGACGCCACAGGCTGGCCGCGCGGCCGGGCAACATGAGCGGACCAATCGAAGTCGCCACCAGCACCAGGCGCCGGACCCGCGCGCCATGATCCCGCGCCAGGCGCTGCGCCAGCAGGCCACCCCAGCCTATGCCGAGCACGTCGACGACATCGTGTTCCAGCACATCGCACAAGCGGGCCGCCCGAGCCGCCAGACCGGCCATGCGCGCCATTCGCGGCGTGCCCGGCGTGCCGCCGATACCCGGCCCGTCGAAACGAATGGTGGCGCGCGACAGCGCATCGCAGAATGACTGCACAACGCGATAATCGGCAAGAAAATCGTTGCAGATCAGAAGCGGCGGCCCGCGGCCGGCCGTACGGGCGACGACCATCGCGTCGCCGCCAATATGAAAAGTGTCGATACGACACGTGTCAGCGTTGGCGCACATAACGGCCGGGCGCGCTCTCGATGGGCTCGAAGTCGTCATTGCCGAAAACCTCCGGAGCGGGCACCGTCGGACCGCCGTGCGCACGACACCAGTCGATCCAGTCGGGCCACCAGGACGTCCCGGCGGCACGCGCACCGCGGCGCCACTCGGCCGGCGCGAGTTCGTGATTGTCGTTGACCCAGAAGCCCCGGGCCGCATGCGCTGTTTTCGAGGCCGGCGGAGATACGATGGCCTGGGCATGGCCACCGGCGCCGAGCACGAACCGGCGGCGGCCGCGGAACATCTGCATCGAGCGGTAGCAGGCCTGCCACGGGGCGATATGGTCGGCGGCGCCGGCCACCACGAACACATCCTGCTCGATAGCCGAAAAATCGATCCGCTGTTTGCCGAGCCGCAGTCCGTCGGTGGTGCGCAGCTGATCGTCGCGATAGATGCCGAGCAGATCGGCGTGCAGACGCGCGGGCAGACGCGTGGTGTCGCTGTTCCAGTACAGGATGTCGGACGCTGGCGGTGTCTCGCCGAGCACGTAGTTATGCGTGACGAAGCGCCATACCAATGCATCCGGCCGTTGCCAGGCAAAGGCACGCGCCAGGGCCGCGCCCTCGACGACGCCGTCGCCGGTCACACGCGACAACGCGCGCGCAAGGGTCTCGTCTTGGCCCGCGGGCACATCGGCCAGACTGTGCGGCGATTCGAGCAGGGTCACGAACAGCGACAGGCAGGCGATCCGCTCGCCGTCTCCCGCGGCCGCCAAGCGTGCCGCCGCGGCCGCGGCCGTCAGCCCGCCGGCACAGGCCCCGGCCAGCTTGACCGGATACCGGCCGGTTACGCGCCAGACGATTTCGACGGCCTGCGTCGTGGCCTCGACGTAATCGGCCAAGCCCCAGCGGCGCTGTGCCGCCGTCGGGTTGCGCCACGAGACCACGAAAACCTGCTGCCCGCTGACCAGCGCGTGGCGCACCAGACTGTTCTCCGGGCTCAGGTCCAGCACGTAGTATTTGTTGATCTGCGGCCCGATCAGCAGGATCGCCGATGCATCGACCTGTCCCGTATGCGGCGTGTACTGGATCAACTCGCAGATCTCGTCACGATAGATCACGGCGCCCGGCGTGGCTGCGATGTCGGCGCCCAGGGTAAAGGCCTCCCGATCGACCTGGCGCGGCAGCCCGCGGTTGTCGCGCAGATCGCGCAGCAACTGATACAGCCCGGTCAGCGCCGAGCGGCCGCGCGTGGCAAGCAGGTTGTCGTAAAAGCCCGGATGGGTCAGACACAGATTGGCCGGCGACAGGGCGGCGATCAGGTGCTCGACCGCGAACGACAGCTGGCGGCGGCGGACTTCCGGCAACCCGGCCACGCCCACCAACTCGCGCAATGTCTGTGCCAGCACCAGATAAAGACGGGCCACGCGGCCGAATACGGGGCTGGCCCGCCAGGCCGGATGAGCAAAGCGCGGGTCATCCGCCGTGGGGCCCGGGCCGCCGCGCCCCAGCAGGGCCAGGGTCAATCGCACGCCAAACCGGGCTTCGATACGCAGGGCCGCGGCCGGGTGACAAGCCAGCACGCGCAGCAGTTCGGCCGCCGCAGCGCCGATATCCGGCCACCGGGCGTCCGCCGTTGCCAAAGCGCCCGGCCCTTCGCCGACGCTGGGCCGGCGGTCCACGCGCTCGACCGGATCCGATACCGCGGATGGGTGGTTCACGGCGCCTCCTGTTGTAGCGACGTCTGTCGACGACGATTGATGGTTACAATGGGCCCACGCGTTTTTCAAGCGAGTCGCACATGGGATGGGTGGGAGCCTTGGGCCGCCGGTTCGACGCCATCGTCTGGCAGCCCGAGCTCGAGCGTCTGCATGGGCCGCGCCGCTGGGCGCTCGTCGCCGTACGTATCCTGCTGACGCTGATCGAGGATTTCCGCAACGGCGAGATCACCATGCGCGCCATGGGGCTGGTCTATACCACGCTGGTGTCGCTGGTCCCGCTACTGGCGCTGGCGTTCTCCCTGCTCAAGGCCTTTGGTGTCGATAATGCCCTGCGGCCGGTGCTGCAGCGCTTCCTGTCGCCACTCGGCGCCGGCAGCGGCCAGATCATCGACAAGATCGTGGACTTCGTGCAGAACGTCCAGGTCGGCGTACTGGGCGCGATCGGCATGGTCACGCTGATCTATTCGGTCGTTTCGCTGATCCAGAAGGTCGAGGCCGGCTGCAACTATATCTGGCACGTGCGCAAGCCCCGCTCGATCGGCCGCCGGGTGACCGAATACATCAGTGTACTGGTCGCGGGGCCACTGGTGATTCTCGCCGCAGCCAGCATGACCGCCACCGTGAGTTCGAACAGCACCGTCGGCTGGCTGACATCGATCGAGCCGTTCGGCGCGGCGTTGTACCTGGCCGGGCGCATTCTGCCCTACGTGCTCTACGGCATCGGCTTCACGGTATTGTTCAAGTTCATACCGAATACCCGGGTCCGGCTGCTGCCGGCCCTCGGCGGCGGCATCTTCGCCGGCGTACTCTGGCAGACCGCCAGCCTCGGCTTCGCTTTGTTCGCCCGCAACGCCGGCAATGTCAATGCGATCTATTCGAGCTTCGCGATCCTGATCCTGTTGCTGATCTGGCTCTATGTATCCTGGATGATCCTGCTGCTGGGCTGCCGGGTGGCGTTCCTGCTCCAGCACAACGAACGGCTTACCCGGGGCGACTATCCGCCCCGGCTGGGGGCGGCCGAGCGCGAGCGCCTGGCCTTGCTGATCACGACCCTCGTGGCCGATCGCTTCATGCGGGGCGGCATGCCTTGGACGACATCGGCGCTGGCCCGTACGCTGCGCACCGCGCCCGATCATATCCAGGACATCGCCGACCAGCTCGTCACCGGCGGGCTTTTCATCGAAGCGGGCGAGCTCGGCACGACACTGCTGCCGCGCCGTGATATCGCCGAGGTCCGGTTGGCTCGGGTGCTGGAGATCGTGCGGGCGGGCGATCCCTCGGCACGCGCCCAGCCGCGCGACGCCAACGCAGCCCGGGCCATCGACACGCTCCTCGGAAAGATCGAACAGGCCGGACAATCCGTCTACCGCGATCGTTCGCTGCGCGACATGGCATTGCAGCTCCACGCCGAACGCGAAAGCGAAAGCGAAAGCGAAAGCGAAAGCGAAAGCGCAGATGGCACACTGGCGGACACCGCCTGAGCCACGCCAGCATGCGACGGCGCGAGGCCAGACATGACAACATCAATTTTCGCCGGTACGCGTCCACGACAACGATTTGTTCAGGGCCTGTTGCCGTTTCGTGCACGTGCCGCGTTGGAGACCGCAAATCGGCCGACACAAGACGCGCAACGCGGTATCGACGCCCTGATTGATTTCATGGGCGGCCCAAGCCGAAGGCACAAGCGCCCCATGTTTGACAACACGACCACAACCCAGCGTTACAGCTCGCTCGCGTAGACTTGCTACGCCGCAGTCGTGGCGCCGTCTTGCCGCAGAACAGCACTTGGCGCGGACGCGGACGAAATGGCAACAGGCCCTAGAGGAGAGACCGTGGACAAGACCTGGCTAGAGCAATACCCGGACGGGGTGCCCGCCGAAATTCAGCTCGACGTTAACCGCACGCTCGTCGATGTCATCGAGGACAGTTGTCGCGAATTCGGCGACGCGCCTGCCTTCTCGAACATGGACGTCGAGATGAGCTATCGCGAGATCGAGGCTCAATCCCGGCATTTCGCGGCCTATCTGCAGCACGATCTCGGGTTCGCCAAGGGCGACCGCGTCGCCATCATGATGCCGAACCTGCTGCAGTACCCGATCGTGCTGTTCGGCATTCTTCGGGCCGGCATGGTCGCGGTCAACGTCAACCCGCTGTACACGGCGCGCGAGCTCGAACACCAGCTGTCAGACGCCGGCGTCCGGGCCATCGTGATCGTGGAGAATTTCGCGGCCACACTCGAGAAAGTGGTCGACAAGGTGCCACTGGAAACGGTCATCACCACCCAGGTCGGGGACTGCCTGCCGACGATCAAGCGCACGCTGGTCAATTTCGTCGTCAAGCACGTCAAGCGCATGGTGCCGGCGTTCCAGCTGCCGGGCGCGATCACGCTCAACACGGCGTTGTCGGGCGGCGCCAAGCAATCGATGAAGCCGGTCGCGGTCGAGCCCAACGACATCGCCTTTCTGCAATACACCGGCGGGACCACCGGGCTGGCCAAGGGCGCGATCCTGACGCATCGCAACATGGTGGCCAATATCGAGCAGGCCCAGGCCTGGCTCGACCCCTGGACCGAAAAGGGCCGCGAGCTCATCATCACGCCGCTGCCGCTCTACCATGTGTTTGCGTTGACGGCCAACTGCCTGGTCTTTCTTCAGCAGGGCGGCAAGAACGTGCTGATCACCAACCCGCGCGATATTCCGGCGCTGGTCAAGGAATTCGACAAGCACAGGCCGACCGCATTCACCGGCGTGAATACCCTGTTCAATGCGCTGGTGAACAACGCCGACTTCGCCAAGCTCGATTTTTCGGCTCTGAAGATCACGCTCGGCGGCGGCGCGGCGGTCCAGAAGGCAGTGGCCGAGAAATGGCAGAAAATCACGGGCGTGGCGCTGATCGAGGCCTACGGCCTGACCGAAGCCTCGCCCGCGGTATCGATCAACCCGCTGAACCTGGAAAGCTACAACGGCTCGATCGGGCTGCCGATCCCCTCGACCGACATCTCCATCCGGAATGAAAACGGCGACGAAGTCGAGCCCGGCCAGCCCGGCGAACTCTGCGTCTACGGGCCCCAGGTGATGGCCGGCTACTGGAACAAGCCCGAGGAGAACGACAAGACCTTCTTTGCCGACGGCTACCTGCGTACGGGTGACATCGCCCAGTTCGACGACAAGGGATTCCTCTACATCGTCGATCGCAAGAAGGACATGATTCTCGTGTCCGGCTTCAACGTCTATCCCAACGAGATCGAGGATGTCGTCGCCTCGCATCCAAAAGTGTTGGAAGCCGCCTGCGTGGGCGTCGAGGACGAAAAATCCGGCGAAGTGGTCAAGGTGTTCGTGGTCAAGCGCGACGACAGCCTCACCGAGGACGAACTCATCGAGTTCTGCCGCCAGGAGTTGACCGGCTACAAGGTGCCCAAGCAGGTCGTGTTCCTCGACGAACTACCGAAATCCAACGTCGGCAAGATCCTGCGCAAGGAGCTCCGGGACTCATAAACCCTGACCGGACACGCGCTTCGATTCCGGCTTTTCGGGCAACTCGACCTATGGAGTCGTCAGCCCTTGAATCGATCCACAGATGACACAGATTGGCGGCAGACCTTTCATGACGTAGCGAGAACGTGGCGCCAATGGCTTTTCGAATCGTCGCAGCGTTCTTTGAAACCATCCGCAGATCGACGCAGATGCGGTTGAGCTTTCCCGATATAGCGGAATCGAGGCGCCCATGGCCGGCTGAGTAGCACGGGATTTTTACAGCATCATCCGCCTTCAGCGGCCATGAACAAAGCACGAGCGTTTCCTCGCCCCGGGTATTCGTCAGAGCACAACGACACAACCGCCATCTGTGTCATCCAGGAAAGCTGTGGATGAACGTCTTAAAGAACGAAGCCACCGGATCAGCCGGCGCCATCGCGCTTACGACCGGATGAGGTACAGGCAGGCCGAGAGCGTGGCCAGCGAGCCCAGCGTCGAATAGAGAATGGTGCCGGAAACCACCGACGCCTCCCGTTGATAGAACTCGGCCAGCATGTACGGGCCGGTCCCGGTCGGCAACGCCGCCAGCAACAGCGCCGCATTCGCCCACAGCGGCGGCAGATGAAAGACCCACACCGCCAGAACCCAGGTGATCGCCGGATGCACGATCAGCTTGAGGGCGCTTAGGGTGAATGCACCCCGCCCGCTGCTGGCCGGCCGGGCCGCCAGAAAGGCTCCGAGTGAGACCAGCGCGCACGGCGTGGTTGCGGCGCCCAGCAGATGCAGGAACTTGTCGGCCGGCTGTGGCAGTGCCAGGCCGCTGACGGCCCAGAGGCCGCCGATCACGGGCGCGACCACCAGCGGGTTCCTGGCCAGGGCGAGCACAACCTTGGCGATCGCATGATGCAGCGTCTTCTCCGCCTGCAGGCCGACCTCGACGCATACCACCGCGATTGCGAATAACACACAGACCACAATAAGTGTGGCGATCAGCGCGGGCACCAGTCCGTGCTTGCCAAGTACCAGCACGCACAAGGGAATGCCGATATAGCCGGTGTTGGCATAGGCCGCACTCAGGCCATCGATACTGGCATCCACGAGATGTCGCGGCGAACGCCAGCGCCAGGCCAGCGTCGCCACGAACATGCCCAGCGTGGCGAGCGTACAGACCGCAACAAAACGCGGATGCCAGATCTCGGCCCAGTCGGCAGTGGCGGTGGCCTGGAACAGCAGCGCCGGCAGACACAGCCAGACCACGAACTTGTTGAGCTCGGCGGCGGCCGTGGCACCCAGACGTGATGTGCGCCGACAGACATAGCCCGCCAGAATCAGGCCAAAGATCGGCAGAAGCACGTGAGTGACCGACGACACGAGCGCATCTCGTCCACGGGAATCAGGCCAGCAAGACTACGGCGACCGATCGATACCGTCTAATATCATTTACCCTTTGAATCCATGCCAATCTGGTATCGATCGTGGATTTCCGTCAACTGCGTTACTTCGTCGTGCTTGCCGAGACATTGCATTTCGGCCGGGCCGCCGAACGCCTGCATATTACACAGCCACCGCTGTCCCGACAGATCGCGGCCCTGGAGGCGAAGCTGTCGGTACCGCTTTTCACACGCCATTCGCGCCATGTCGAACTCACCCCGGCCGGGGCCGATTACTACCGGCATGCCGTACGCCTGCTCGCCGATGCCGAACGCGCGGGCGAGTCCGCACGCGCCACGGCGGCCGGGGCCACGGGTACCCTGAGACTCGGCTTTGCCATGTATGCCGCCTTCAGTCTGTTGCCGCGCCTGGTTCGGCGTTTCAGCGATGCCCATCCGCGCATTACGCTCAGCCTGGAAGAGATGCTCCCCCGTGACACCGAGCAGGCCCTGCTGGAACAGCGCATCGATGTGGGGCTCGGCATGCCGATGGGCCGCCCCGCCCCCCTCGATTACAAGCCGCTGGTCCACGAACCGTTATGCGCCGTGCTCCCGGCCGACCACGCGTTGGCCGGCGGGGCCACGGTCGACGTGCGTCGGCTGGCCGGCGAACCCTTCGTGACGCTGCCCCGCACGACCGCGCCCAGCCTGCACGAAGCCGTGCTGGCGTGCTGTTCAGCGCATGGTTTCGCCCCGCGCATCCGTCTGGAGACGCACCTGCAGCAGACCATCGTCAGCCTGGTCGCGGAGGGGCTCGGCGTTGCGCTGGTGCCCGCTTCGCTCGCACGCCTGCGTCTGGACGATGTGGTGTTCGCCGCGATCGAGCACTCGCCGTCGATCGAGCAGGGGCTGTACTGGCGGCACGATGACGACAATCCGGGCCTGGCGGCATTCATCGCAAGCGCGGCGACGCTGGCCGCCCGGCCGGTCTGATCAGCCGGGCGATGCGTCGCGGTCGGCGATGATCATATCGGCCGCTTTTTCCGCGATCGCCGTGGTCGGGGCATTGGTATTGCCGCCGACGATGGTCGGCATGATCGAGGCATCGACCACGCGCAGGGCGTCCAGCCCGTGCACGCGCAGGCGCGCATCGACCACGGCGTCCTCGCCCGTGCCCATCTTGCAGGTGCCGACCGGGTGGTAGATGGTCTCGGCACGGCGCCGGATATAGTCTTCGATGGCCGCCTCGTCCTGGATCTGCTCGCCGGGTTCGAGCTCGGTATCCCGGTGCCCGGCCAACGGCGGGCTGCGCATGATACGCCGCCCGATCTTCACGGCTTTGACCAGCTGCGCCAGATCGTGCGGATCGTCGAGATAATTCGGATCGATATAGGGATCGGCCCCGGGGTCGGCGCTGGCCAGCCCGATATGACCGCGCGACCCGGGCCGCAGGTCGCAGATGCGCAGCGTGTAGCCATGATAGCGAATCGTATTCCGCATCCGATGACCGTGATCCTGCTCGATGGTCGGGATGAAATGCAGTTGCAGATCGCCCAGCGTCGGATCGTCGCTGCTGCTGATGAAACCGCCGGACTCGGCCACGTTGCTGGTCAGCCAGCCACGCCCATGACGCAGATAGTCCCACAGCGCCACCGGCGCCTCGAGGAAGACGAACTTTGCGTCAAGACGCAGGCTGAGCGTGGTCTTCTCGCGGTCGATCACGCTGATGTCCAGATGATCCTGAAGATTGCGCCCGACACCCGGCAGTTCGTGGTGCAATTGGATGCCGTGCGGTTCGATCTGGTCGCGCGGGCCCACGCCCGACAGCAGTAGCAGTTGCGGCGAGTTGATCGCACCGCCGCACAGCAGCACCTCCCGCCGCGCCCCGAGCGTGCGCGGCCCGCCGAACCACCCCCGGCGATAGACCACGCCGGTGGCGCGCCGGCCTTCGAAGGTCACACGCGTGGCCCGTGCCCGGGTGATCACGGTCAGATTCTTGCGATGCGCGACCGGATGCAGGAAGGCATCGGCGTTGGAGCAGCGGCGGCCGTTGTCCTGGGCCACGTTGTACAGCCCCACGCCGACATCCGTGGCGCCGCCGAAGTCGTCATTGCGCGGATAGCCGCAGGCCCGGGCGGCGGCGATGAATTTCTCGTTGAGGGGATTGTTGTGCCGGCCGCGGCTGACGCGGTAACCGCCGGCATCGCCGTGGTATTCGTTCGCGCCGCCCTCGAAGCCCTCCGACTTGCGGAAGTAGGCCAGCATTTCGCGATAACCCCAGCCCTCGTTGCCGTCCGCGGCCCAGCGATCGTAGTCGGCGGCGTTGCCACGCGTATAGCACATGGCATTGACCGCGCTCGAACCGCCCAGCGTCTTGCCGCGCGGCCAGAACAGCCGCCGGTTGGCCAGCCGCGTCTGCGGCGCGGTGTAGTAGGCCCAGTTGAACATCTTCGACCACATCAGGCCGATGATGCCGATCGGAATATGGATGAGCGGGTTCCAGTCGCGCGGGCCGGCCTCCAGCACGGCAACGGATATGCGCTCGTCGGCCGAGAGCCGATTGGCGAGCACGCAGCCCGCGGAGCCGCCACCGACGATCACATAGTCGAAGACTTGTTCTCGATCGGTCATGGCAGCTCCCCGGGTTCAGATCATTGTTGGCCTATCATGTGTATCTGCAATCGTGCCATCGATCAATGTTTAGCTTCGGGCAGCGTGATGTTGAGCTCGAGCACTTCGAGGTCGCCCTCGCGCTCGATCTCCATCTGGACCGCGTCCTCGCCCACCTCGACGTACTTGCGCAGCACGGCCAGCAGATCCTGCTGCAGCTGCGGGAAATAGGCCGGCTGATCCCCGCGCCCGGTCCGCCGATGGGCGACCACGACTTGCAGGCGCTCCTTGGCCATCTTGGCCGAGCCCTTCTTCTCGTTAGAACGGAAAACGTCTAGCCAACCCATGGTTTATCTCCCCATCAGTCGGTCGAAGAAGCCTTTCTTGGCCTGGGTGAAACGCAGCGGCCGATCCTCACCGAGGAAACGCGCCACCATGTCCATGTACGCACCGCCGGCGTCGGCGTTGTCCTCCAGCACCACCGGCATACCCGAGTTGGAGGCATTGAGCACGGTCTCGGATTCCGGCACCACGCCCAGCAACGGTATGGCCAGGATATCGCCGACATCGTCCAGCGAGAGCATTTCGCCCTTGCCGACCCGGTCCGGCGCATAACGCGTCACCACCAGATGTTCGCGCACCGGCTCGCGGCCGTCTATCGAGCGCTTGGTCTTGGACGACAACATGCCAAGCACGCGGTCGGAATCGCGCACCGAGGACACTTCCGGATTGGTCACCACCAGCGCTTCGTCGGCGAAGTACATCGCCATCAGCGCGCCCTTCTCGATGCCGGCCGGCGAATCGCAGACGATGTAATCGAAATCCTCGGACAGCTTGTTCAGCGTGCGCTCGACGCCTTCCTCGTTGAGCGCGTCCTTGTCGCGGGTCTGGGACGCCGCCAGGATGCACAGGTTGTCGATCCGCTTGTCGCGGATCAATGCCTGCTTGAGGTTGGCTTCGCCATTGATGACGTTGACGAAATCGAACACCACGCGGCGCTCGCATCCCATGATGAGGTCGAGGTTGCGCAGGCCGACGTCGAAATCGATCACGACCGTCTTGTGCCCCCGCATGGCAAGGCCGGCGGCGAACGAGGCCGAGGTCGTGGTCTTGCCGACCCCGCCCTTGCCCGACGTGACTACGATGATCTTGGCCACTGATTACTCCTGAAGTTCGATCAGCAAATTGTCGTTGTCCAACCGGACCTGGACCGGTTTGGACCGCACCCCCTCGTCCATCGCGTCGGCGACCTTGTAGCAGCCGGCGATCGCGACCAGATCCGGTTCGAAGCGCTTGCAGTAGATGCGCGCCTCGGTGTCGCCCGACGCGCCGGCCAGCGCCCGCCCGCGCAGCGCGCCATAGACATGAATATGGCCGTCGGCCAACACTTCCGCGCCCTCCGACACCGAGGTCGCGATCACCAGGTCGCCGCCGCGGGCGTAGATCTGCTGGCCCGAGCGGATCGGCTTGGTGATCAGGCGCGTCGGGGTGCGCGGCGCCGCTTCGGGTTCGGGCGCCGCGGCCGCGTTGGTTCCGGATTGACGCGGCGCCGCCGGCACCTCGGACGCCTTGCTCTGACGCTCGGGCGCGCTGGCCGAGCGCGCCGGCGATGTGATCACGCCCAGCCCGGCCTCGCGGGCCGCTTCGGCCGCGGCCGGCGACGGATCGAGAACACCGACCAGCACCAGGTCCGCCGTGGTCATGATCTCGGCCACGCGCCCGAGGTCCGGCACCGCCTCGGGCAACGACAGCAGCACCGGCAGGCGCGTAAAAAACCCCGGCGCCCGGGCCAGCTGCTCGTCCACCAGAGCGGCGATGCGATCGCAGTCGGCCTCCCGGATCTCGAGGACGGAGAGCGTCATCATCCGTCCCTTGAAGACAACGCTGGAACCCGCGGTGGTCTTGGTTTGCGACATGCCCGAGTGGTGTTGGGTAAAACGACGAGTCTAGCACGCTGATCGACCCATACATCCTGCATTTTTTGCCGCGATCACGTAGACATAGCGCGTCTTTCCCGTTCCTGAACCGCCCTGTCCGGTAGCGCCCGACCCGGCGGTCGATGCCGGGGGGCCGGCACCATCGGTTCGGCCACGTACGGAGCGATTGACAGGCCCGGGCACTCACCAGGCACTGCTGCCTTTCGCTACAGCGCTTCGCATTCGTGGGAGGATGGGCGAAATTCCGGGCCTGATGGTTTTGCCCATGCACGACACCCGACTGTTGGACAGGGAACCGCGCCGCCTGCGCGGCGGCGCGCCAAATCCTGCCCGCCAGGGCGCAAGGCGGCGCCAGCCGCCGATGCCGCGCGGCTGACGACCGATGCGCCCCACCGACAGGCCCGATTCCGAGCCGCCCACACTCGCCGCCCACGGCGAATTTCTCGCGGCACTGGCACAACAGACCATGGCCGGCAGGCGCCAGGCCTACCGGCGCATCGGGCCCCAACGCGGTCCGGCGCTGGTGCTGCTGCACGGACTGATGGACAACTCGGCCGGCTTCGCACCGTTGCTGGCCGCACTCGAAGCAGAGCATGCGCTCGATCGCGACATCATCGCGCCCGACTGGCGTGGCCACGGCGAGAGCGAGGCCACGCCCGGCGCCTACTGGTTCCCGCATTACCTGGCCGATCTCGAGACGCTGCTGGATACCCTCGGCGTGACCGGGCCCGTGGTGCTGATCGGCCACAGTATGGGCGGCCAGGTCGCCAGCCTGTATGCCGGCGCCCGGCCCGAGCGTGTGGCCGGCCTGGTCGCGCTGGACAGTCTCAACGTCCCCGACAGCGATCCGAACAACAGCCCGGCGCGCTATCGCGACTGGCTGGACACCGTCACCGGTTGCGCATCGCAAGACCCGCGTGTCTACGCCAGCGTGGCGGACTTCGCGGCCCGGCTCGCGCGCCGCTACCCCGAGCTCGATGACGCGGCGCTGGACTATCTTGCCAGCGCCTGGCTGCGGCCAACCGGGGACGGACGTCAGTGCCTGGGTATCGATCCCGCGCACCACCGCCGCATGCCCTATGGTTTTCGCGCCGCCGAAGCCTGCGCGCTGTGGCGCGATGTGCAATGCCCGGTGCTCTGTCTCGACGGCGGGCGCTCTCAGGCCACGATGTTCGTCGACGCCGAAACACGTGCCGCCCGACGGGCCTGTTTTGCCGATATCGAACACCGCACGCTCGCCCACTGCGGCCATATGCTGCACGTGCAGGATGCCCCGGCCGTTGCCGAACGGCTGCATGCATTCCTGCGGCGAATCGATGCCCGAGCCTGAGTTGCACCACCGTCGGCGCCGTGCCTATGCTCGAAAATAACGCTTTTCGGGCGCCGGCCGCCGGCGCAGGGACTCTGGCATGATCGCGTTGCTCTGGCTCATCATCTTTCTCGCCGCCCTCCTCGCCCTCGCCTACACCGGCGCGGGCCGGGCCACCGCGACCGCCGCCCTCGGCATACTGCTGGCCGCCTGCACGCTCACCAGCACCGGCGCGCTGGCGGCAATCGTATTGTGGGCATTATTCATCGTCGTGTTCGGAGCGTTGCACATCAGTGCCATCCGCAAGCCGTACCTGACCCGGCCCGCGCTGCAGCTTTTCCGACGCGTGTTGCCGACCTTGTCCGCGACCGAACGCACGGCACTCGACGCCGGCACGGTGTGGTGGGAGGGCGAACTGTTTTCCGGCATGCCGAACTGGCGCCGGCTTGAGGAAATCCCGCCCGCGCGCCTGTCGGAAGAGGAACAGGCGTTCCTGGACGGGCCGGTCCAGACCCTGCTGGACATGTGCGATGAGTGGAAAATCACCCACGAGGACGCCGACCTGCCGCCCGAGGCCTGGCAATACATCAAGGACAACAAGTTCTGGGGCATGATCATCCCCAAGCGCTATGGCGGTCTCGAATTCTCTGCCTACGCGCACTCCTGCGTCCTGGCCAAGGTCGGTTCCGGCCCCGCCGGCGGCACGGTCGGGCCGGTGGTGGCGGTGCCCAACTCGCTCGGCCCGGCCGAACTGCTCATGCACTACGGCACCGATGCACAGCGCGACTACTATCTGCCGCGCCTGGCGGCCGGCGAGGAAATCCCCTGCTTCGGCCTGACCAGCCCGTTCGCCGGCTCCGATGCCGGCGCGATCCCCGATCGCGGCGTCATCTGCCGGGGTCAGTGGAACGGCGAAGAGGTGCTCGGCATGAAACTGACCTGGGACAAGCGCTATATCACGCTCGCCCCGGTGGCCACCGTGCTCGGGCTCGCCTTCAAGGTGTACGACCCGGACGGCCTGTTGGGCGGCGAAACGGAATTGGGCGTGACCTGTGCGCTGATTCCAACCGACACGCCGGGCTGCCATACCGGGCGCCGGCACTTTCCGGCCAGTGCGCCGTTCCAGAACGGACCGACCTGGGGCACTGATGTGTTCGTCCCGCTCGACACCATCATCGGCGGGCGCGAGATGATCGGCGAAGGCTGGCGCATGCTGATGGAATGCCTGTCGGCGGGCCGTGCGATTTCGTTGCCGTCGGGTTCGACCGGCGATGCGATCGCCAACGCGCGTCTGACCGGCGCCTATGCCGTCACGCGCCGCCAGTTCAATATTTCCATCGGCGAATTCGAAGGCGTGCAGGAAGCGCTGGCGCGCATCGGCGGCAAGACCTATGCCTGTGAATCGGTGCGTCGCTTCACCGCCAACGCGGTCGATCTCGGCGAGAAACCGTCGGTGGCCTCGGCCATCGCCAAGTATCACGTCACCACCCTGGCGCAGGAAGTCGCCAAGGACGCGATGGACGTGCATGCCGGCAAGGCCGTCATGCTGGGCCCGTCCAATCCGGTCGCGCGCAGTTTCCAGGCCGCGCCGGTGAACATCACGGTCGAGGGGGCCAACATCCTCACCCGGTCGATGATGATCTACGGCCAGGGCGCGATTCGTTGTCATCCCTACGTGCTGGACGAAATCGCGGCCGCCAACAACCGCGATCAGGAGGCCGCGCTCGAAGCGTTCGATGATCTGCTCTATCGCCATATCGGCCACGACCTGGCCGCGGCCGCGCGTTCGCTGGTGATGGGGTTCACCGGCGGTATCGGCTCTGCGGCCGGGCGCGCCACCGAACTGGCGCCCTATTACCGCGCGATGAACCGTTATTGCGCGAATCTGGCGCTCATCTCGGATGTGGCCATGGGTACGCTCGGCGGCACGCTGAAATTCCGCGAATCGCTCTCGGGACGGCTCGGCGATGTGTTGTCGAACCTGTACATCGCCAGCGCCACGCTCAAGCGTTTTGTCGAAGACGGCGAACATGCCGAGGATCGGCCACTGGTGGCCTGGGTTTGCGAGCAGGCCTTCGCCGATATCGAAACTGCGCTGGCCGGCGTGCTCCGACACCTGCCGAACCGCCCCGCCGCCTGGCTTGCCGGTATCCTCATCTTTCCGCTCGGGCGCACGGCCCGCCTGCCGAGCGACGGACTCGGGCGCCGTATCGCCCGTCTTTTGCAGACCCCCGGCGCCGCGCGCGACCGGCTCACACCCGGCTGCTATATCTCGCAAATCCGGACCGACACGGCGCTCTCCCTGTACGAGCGCGCCATGCAGGCCACGCTCGATACCGCCGAATGGCACAAGGCTGTGGTCAAGGCCCGCAAGGCCGGCACCATCGATGCCGATCATCCGCGTGACCAGATCGATCAGGCCGAGCAGGCCGATGTATTGAATGCCGACGAGGCCCAGCGATTGCGCGCGGCCTTCGATCTGCAGATGGCCGTGATCCGCGTCGACGATTTCGATCCCGAGGAAATGCGCTCACAGGTCAGGAAAACGCCACACGATCGCGCCGACGCCGCCTGAATCGCACCGTATGTCGGCCGGTCGGCGCCGTTCATGCCGGCCGGATTCCAACAGGTCGGCAGCAAAGGCAGAATCGGAAACCCGGGTTACCGAAAAATCGGGAATGCGCGCAATGCCACCGCCTTCCAGTCCGCGAAACCCGGGATAATACCAAGGTATAAATCGTCGCCCCGCGAGCTTTTTCGTACGTTGCAAATGATCGGGACGAACGGGCAAACGACTGCGACAAAAGCACTTTATGGGTCATGCCGCAGCGACCTTGCACGCCGTCACCCGGCCGCCGCCGGGACGGATAGCTGCAGCTGTAGCGCGATCCGTTTCGGTTCGCTACGCTCGGACACGCATGATTCTAAAAATTTAGCGTGTCGCATTCCGGCGGACACCGACCGCGTCAAGGGAGAAGATCGTGCAGAAGAAGCGACTTAGCGGGGCGCCGGTGGCTACACATACAAACGCACGACGGCGATTCACGATCGATGGGCTCGAGAGAAACAGCCTGCTTGAAAGGCTGTCTGATGGGACCGCTGACCCGCCGGCCACCGTGATCGCCGCCATCAGCTGCAGGGGCAATGTCACCCCATTCAGCATACAGAGATGCGACGTGGTTGTTATCTGCCCGTACAGCGAGCCGCATGACCTTACGCGCCAAGAGCCGGACTGGAGTCGAGTTCGAGCAGCAGCTCTGCCGGCCGACCCACACCTGCACGGGATCGATTTCCACCGGCCCGATCAACCCAGCCTAGCCCAGGCGCAGCTGCGATCCAACAATCCGCAATCCCCACCGACGGGGTGTCACGCCAAGACCCGGACGCTGACGGCGCTCGGTTAGCAAGCACACCTACCCAACGTGAGTCATCGCACCATGTTCAACCCAGGTTACGGCAAGATAATTTATATTATCCACAATTAATCCGAAAGTCTACAAGCATAGTGCGAATGACTTTTTTATACTTATAGAACGAGGTCAAATTGAATTAAAATATCTCATATTTTTTATTAACTTATTGAATAAATCAGCGATAAGTGAGTGCGCGAAAAGTCTTGGGGCTGGCCATCACTCATTACCCCAGAAAGGGAGGGGAACCATGAATAATAAGGCAAATTTCGGCAAAACTTTAAAGTGCGCACTTTTTTCGAGCACTTTAGTTGCCGGAGCAGTCGTCGCCAGCCAGGCGACAGCAGCAACGGCAGATACCGACACGGCAAGCAACGGCCCGATCGGGTCGGCCATGCATTATATTGCTCACAACAGCTTCGTCTCGGTGGGCGGGCTGCATGTGCAGTACCTCGGCAACAGTACTGCACTGACCCAAAACGTTCCGGCATTCGGCTTAAGCAAAACCTTGCCCGGCTCGGGTTCGAGCCAAAGCAGCACTACCACCGCCGAAATCACCTACGGTCTGTATCTCCCGCGTACGGACCATCACCTGGCTTTGCAGTTTCAGTTGACGCCGCCGCTCGACTTCAACTTCGAAGCCAAGCAACAGGGCAGTAACGGCTACCAGAAAATCGGAACTTTCCGCGCCTTTCCGCCGAACTTTACGGCCGTCTACCGGCCGTGGGTCAGCACCCGCATCCGACCCTACATCGGTGTCGGCGCCACTTGGTTGAATACCTACGATACCCAAGTCACCAATCCAACCTACAAGGCGCTCGGTGCCAATCTGTCGTTGAGCGAGCCCGTGGCCTTTATCGGCGACGTGGGCGCGGATATCAATCTCTGGAGCCGGCTGTATCTCAATCTCGACTTCCGCTATATCGGCCTCGCCGACGTGAAATCGAAACTGTCGATTCCGGCCAACCCAGCCGCCGGTCTCCCCGCGACCACCATCAGTTCCACTAATCACTGGAAAGCCGCTTTGTATACGATAGGCATCGGCTGGCGATTCTAACCGCGAGCCGAGTCGCGCGCGCGACTCAGCCCGCGCGCGCGACGATCTGCATTGCCAACTCCCGTACGGCGGTCGACATGGCGCGCCCGATGGTGTCGGCATTGCGGCCTGTCTTCGGCAACGGCTCCTTGATCAGGCTGTCGTGGCGAACCACCGTCTGGCCGTTGGCATCGGTCACGCGCCAGTCGGCCGACAGTACCACCTGACCCGAGGGCTGCGGCTCGAAGGTGTCGATATTCACGTGCACCTGGTAATGCTTGGCGCGCTTGGTCTGTAGTTTTTCGTCGATGGTCTGCTGCAGCAGCCGGGTCACGGCCACCGGCAGGCGCTCGGCCCATTTGGCATCGGGCAGGCGCGTCAGCACGTAATCGTTGGTACGCAGCTGGATATCGTAGTTGTCCAGATATTCCGGCATCTGCACGCGCTGGACTTTCCAGTCGCTGGGCCGTGCGGCCAGGCGCTGGGTCTGGGGCGGCGTCAGCATCACGTGCTTTAGCGGCGGCAGCGAACTGCAGCCGGCGAGCAATACGGTGGCCGTGACCACGGCCGTCAGGAGCGTTCGGGAAACAGAACCAACTTTCACAATTGCCTCTTCAATGGATTGGCCGCCGTCCAGGCCGCCGGTTCGCGCCGCATGAGCCAATCGATCCGGTCACCGGCTCGTATGATGACGTGCCGACGCCTCCGACCACGATACCAACATCGCCGGCCGGCCGTACGGTAACGAGGGGCATACGCCACGCCTACCGCGAACCGCCATAGAGCAGCGTATGCGGATCGCGTTCGATCTTTTCCGAGAACCGTCGCAGCGACGCGGCGGCCGCGGAGAGATCGCGCACCGTGCTCTGCACATCCTGGCCCGTGCCGGATTCCGGGCTGGTCAACTGCTCGAGGTTGTTCGACAGCTTGCTCAGGTTTTCGCTGGTTTTCCGGGCGCTCGTGAGTAGCTTGTCGATCTGTTGATCGTGCTTGGAAATCTCGTTGTTGGCGGTGTCGCTCAGCTTTTTCACACTGGCCAGCGTGGCCTGCAGCTGCTTGTTGTTGGCGGCCACCGCCTTCTGGACCGTCTTCAGCGTCTGCTGCGTGCTCTGCGTGGTCTTGTTCAGATTCGGCCCGACCTCGTTCACGGTCTTGTCCAGATCCTGGGCGAGCTGGACCATCGTGCTCATGGTCTGGTTCACTCGATTCAATGTCTTCTGCCACGGAATCTTGGCAACCGTATCCTTGAGCTGGGATATCTCGGACGGCACGGCCGGAATTTCCGGCAGTTCGAGCCGGCCCTGCGGCACGACGAAATGCGGTTTGCTGTTCGGATGGAAGTCCAGGTTCACCGCCAGTTGTGATGTCACGTAGCTGTAAACCACCAGTTGCGCCCGCAAACCGCGTTGCACCAGTTGGTGAATGGTCAGATGACTGGGTAACTGCTTACCGTTCTGCGTAACCACGTCATTGCCCGACATCTCGATCGTCACCGCGATCCGGGCCCCGCCTTTCGGATTCAGGCGCAGCTGCACATGGCGCACGGTGCCGACCTGCACGCCACGAAACAGCACGCGCGAGCCGTTGGTCAGGCCGAGTACGGATTGATTGAAGAAAATCACCGCCTGGCGTTGCTGCTTGAACAGCCCCGTGTTGCCAAACGTCAGGATCCCGACGGCCGTCAGGGCGATCGCCCCGAGCAGGAAGGCGCCGATGATGGTGTAGCTGCGGTTACTCGCCATGGCTTGTGCTCACTGGTCGGTTCTCTCCCGGCCCGACTATACGGGGCCCCGCGTCGGCTCCTCGATCGGCTCGCGCTTGAGGAAGGCGCGCACACGCGCGTCGCTGGCCTGTTCGGCCAGGTCACGCGGGTTGCCGTGGGCGATCGCGGTCTTCGATTGATTGTCCAGATAGATACTGTCGTCGGCGATGGTGAAAATGCTCGGCAGCTCATGGCTGACCGCGATCACCGACAGCCCCAGTGCATCGCGCAGACGCATGATCAGGGCGTCCAGGCGCTGCGAGGTAATCGGATCGAGCCCGGCGCTCGGCTCGTCCAGGAACAGGTAATCCGGATCGAGCGCAATCGCGCGCGCGAGCCCGGCGCGCTTCTGCATGCCGCCGGACAGTTCGCTCGGCATACGCGACTCCTGTCCGGCAAGCCCCACCAGCGCGAGCTTGAACGCGACCTGATCGCGGATCTCGGGCGGACGCAGGCGCGTGTGCAGCTGCATCGGCAACGCCACATTCTCACCAACCGTCATCGAGCTCCACAACGCGGTCGACTGGAACAGCACGCCGATGCGTTGCTGCAACGCGGCCCGCTCGTCCGGGTCGTCGCCGATCAAGCGCTGTCCATCGAAACAGATATCACCGGCCTCGGAACGTTGCAGGTCGATGATATGGCGCAGCAGCGTACTCTTGCCGCAGCCGGATACGCCCATGATGACGAAGATATTCGCCGGCGCGACGTGAAAACAGATGTCGCGCTGAACCACCGTGTCGCCGAAGGCCAGCCGCAGGTTGCGTACAGTCAGGCCGCGTTCGGGGATCGCGGCATTCGGATTCAACTCGGCCATCGGCGACGCCTTGTCGTGATGCCCGGGCGAGCCCCGCCGAACACCATCAGATTCCCAGCGCGTTCGTGCACAGCGCAGCCACCGCATCGATGGAAATAACGCCGATGATACAGACCACCACCGTACGGGTCGCGGCCCGCCCCACTTCGGCGGCATTGCGCCCGGCGTGCAGCCCGATGTAGCAACTGGTCAGGGCGATCAGTACACCGAAAGCGACCGACTTGATCAGCCCGATGACGAATTGCCGAGCCGCCACGGCATCCTGCAAGCGCTCGATGAATGCCATCGGCGGTGTGCCGAGCACGATATGCGCCACCACCATGCCGCCGGCGATCGACAGCGCCGTGCCGTACAGATAAAGCAACGGCATCATCAACGTCAGCGCCGCCAATCGCGGCAGCGCCAGAAACTCGAACGGCGAGACGCCGATCATGCGCAACGCATCGACTTCCTCGTTCGATTCCATGGTGGCCAGATGCGCGGCGAAGGTCGCACCGATCCGCCCGGCCATGATGAACGCGGTCATGATGGCCGCCATCTCGCGCGCCGACGCGATGCCAACCAGGTCGGCCAGATACATGCCGGCGCCGAAGGTTGCCAGTTGCACCGCGCCGATGAAGCCGAGTACGGCGCCGATCAAAAGATTGACCACGGTCACGACCGGCAGCGATGCGGCCCCGGTTTCGCGCACCAACTCGATGAAATCGCGCCAGCGTGTCTGTGCACGTCCGGTTACCAGCGCCGGCGTACGCGCCAGCGCCTGGCCTACCAACGCCGCGGCGTCGCGGGCCACCCGGACCCGCCGCTCAAAGCGCAATCCGAGTCGCGCCACCAGATGCGGCTTGGCGAGAACGCGCTCCGTTCTCGCCGGCGGCTCGCTGGCCAACGCCATGAGCGCCGCGACATCCCGCGGCAGCGCGCGCTCGGTTACGCTCACACCAGCATGGCCAAGCTCCTGCTTCAAGGCATGCACGAAAGCCGCTACCCGCGGGTGGCCACTTTCAAGTTCGCTGCCATCGATCACCACCGCACGGGGATGGCCAATGTCGCGATACACCGATGCCGCAGAAGGCAGACGCACCGCCTGGCCCCAGTCGCCCGCGAGCCGGAGCACGGATTCACCGGATCCGCTGTCGAGCCTGTACAGCGCGGTCGGGCCACTCATGTACGGCTCGCCCGAACGCGCGGTCGTCTAAACCAGAGCATGCGGCATTCTACCCCGTCGAGGCCGGTATTCGGGACACAGGAGGGTCGCATCCCGGTATTCGGCTTGCCATCGCTTCAGGGATTTTGGCTCGCCGCCGCATGTGCGCCATCCTTGCCGCCCTTGACCGGCGCATAGTGATTGGCAACCTTCTGCATCGCGGGTGTCAGCGAATCGCTGCCGTCGGTCCAGCCGCCACCCAGCGCCTTGTACAGATCGGCCGTGGCCGTGAACCGGCTCGCGATCGCCTGGGCCAGATTGAGCTGGCTCGACAACAGATTGCGCTGCGCATCGAGCACATTGAAATAGTTGGTCGCCCCAGCGTGGTACCGCAGCTTCGCCAGCGTGAGTGTCTGGCGATACGAATCGACTTCCTGCCGAACCTGCTTGAGACGCTCGCGCGTGTACTTGACTTCGTCCAGCGCATTGCGCACGTCCTGGAACGCCTGGCGCACGGTCTGGCGATACTGGATTTCCGCTTCCGCCTTCTGTGCCTTGGCGCTACGGTACTGGGCGTTGATGCGGCCGAAATCGAGAATCGGCGCAGTGATGGATCCCCCAGCCTGCTCGACCTTGGTAAACGGCTCGAACAAGTTGTCCACCTTGAACGCCTGGGTTCCGATCATGGCCGACAGATTGAAGGTCGGGAAGAACCGGGCCTTGGCCACGCCGACATTGGCGTTGGCGGCAATCAGGCTGGCTTCGGCCGCGCGCACGTCGGGCCGCCGGTTGACCAGCGTGGAAGGCAACACGGCCGGCAACCCCTTGGGCAGGGTTATATCCGAGAAATCGCCTTTGGGCAGCTTGGTCGCGGCCATGATCTGGCGTGGCGCCTTGCCGGTCAGAATCGCCAGCGAGGTCCGCAGCTTCGCCTCCTGCTGCTCAAGCGGCGGCAATTGAGCGCGGGCCGATTGCAGCGACGACCGGGTCTGCAGCAGCGTCAGCTTGTCGATCGCACCGTACTGGTAGCGTTTGTTATCGAGCGACAGTGCTCGCTTCCGGGTTTTGATGGTTTGCTTCGTCACCCGGATCTGGCGTTGATAAGAGCGCAGCGACATGTAGTTCGTCACCACGTCCGCGACCGTCTGCAGACGAATCGAATCCTGGGTATAGGCCGAGGACAGCAGCTGCGCCCGCGCCTGTTGGTCGGAACGGCGCAACGCGCCCCACAGGTCGAGCTCGTAGCTCAGGCTGCCGGCCACGGAAAAGTAGTTGAAACCATGCGAGCCGCCGCCCGATGAGCTGCTCGTGGAGCCGGCCCCGCTGCTGCTGGCCGCACCATTGCCAACGCGCTCGCGCATGCCCTGTGCCTGGCCGGAAATCGACGGATAGAGCTGCGCATTCTGATAGCCGAGCGCCGCGCGCGCCTGGCGTACTTTCTGAGCCTGGAGTGCGATGTTGAGATTCGAGTCCAGCGCCTGGTCGATCAGCTTGTTGAGTGTCGGGTTCTTGTACCGGGTCCACCAATAAGCCAGCGACTGCTGCTGTTGCTTGGACAGCAGCGTCGAGTCGAGGGCCGACTTCGGCAGGTCGAGGTTCGGCCGGTGGTAGTCGGGGCCGACCGTACACCCGGCCAACAATATGACGACAATCAGGCCGAGTGCACTACGCATGATTGTTATCTCCGTCGTCCGACTGATCCGTCAACTGATGAGAACCGTCATCCTCGGTCAACTGCTTTTCCTGATCCGCGGGCTTTCGTGTCGCGGAGGTCGACTGTCCTGACTTTCGCGAAAAACGCTCGCTGCCGCGCTGTAACAAGTCGTAGGCCAGCGGCACGAACAGAATGGCAAACGCCGTGGCCGATAGCATGCCCCCGATGACACAGGTCCCCAGCGCGATCCGGCTGTTGGAGGACGCGCCGCTGGCGGTAATCAACGGCACACTCGCCAGAATGAAGGTCAAAGACGTCATGATGATCGGCCGGAAGCGAAGTCGGGCCGCTGCACGCGCCGCATCGGCCGGCGTTCGTCCGGCGTTATGCTCGATAACCGCGAACTCGACAATGAGAATCGCGTTTTTCGCGGCCAACCCAATCAGCACCAACATGCCGACCGTGAAATAAATATTATTGTTGATGCCCTTAAGCCATACCGCGACAAAAGCGCCCAGCGCGGCGAACGGAACCGCCGTGAGCACCGCGAGCGGGAGCGTCCACTGCTCATACAGTGCCGCCAGAATCAAAAAGACCATGACCACACCGAAGCCCAGGGCCATGAGCGACGAACTGCCGACTTTCTGCGCCTGGTAAGCCGTGCCCGTAAACTGGAATCGATAATTCTGGCCCAGCACCTTGTCGGCCACCTGCTTCATCGCCGCATCCGCCTGGCCCGAACTATAGCCCGGGGCCGGGTTGCCACGAATCTTGGCGGCGGGGAAGACGTTATAACGCTCCACGATATCCGCCGAGGTCGTACGGTGAAAACTGACCAGCGAGCTGATCGGAATCATCTTTTGCGTGGTGGTCGACTGCACGTACACGCCGGCCAGATCTCCAGGCTTCATGCGGTACTGGGCGTCAGACTGAAGATTGACCTGGAAGTTACGGCCGAGTTTACTGAAATAGTTGACAAACAACTGCCCGAAGGTGGCCTGTAACGTATCAAAAACATTGCTGATCGGCACGCCAAGGGCCTTGGCTTTCGCGCGGTCCAGTTTGACGTCATAACGCGGCACATCGGTTGTCAACGTCGTGGCCACGCCGTTGAGGGCGGGATTCTTGTTGGCAGCTGCGACCAGTTTATCGGCCTCTTTCTTGATGTCCTTGTAGCTGCCCCCGGCGACGTTCTGCAGATAACCGGTAAAGCCGCCCGTGGTCGACAGCCCGAGAATCGGTGGCGGATTGAAGGCCAGCACATTGGCCGACGTTACCCCGGCACCGATACCAAACACCTTCTTGACATCCTGGAACGAGGAGGCCTTGCGATCCCCCCAATCCTTGAGCGTCAGAAACTCGACACCCGCGAACGTTCGCGTTGCGCCCGCCAGGAAGTCAAATCCCGGCACGTCGATGACGTTGGCAACGCCCGGCATGTTCTTGAGTTCCTTGGTCGTCAGCTCGTGACCCACCTTCATTGTCCGCTGCAGAGACGATGCCGGCGGCAAGGTATACAACGCGAAAATATAGCCTTGATCCTCTTGCGGTATCAGCCCGGACGGCACCTGTTGCGAAACCACCCAGGTCGCACCCATCACGCCACAGAACAACAACACACCGACAAGCGCATAGCGGATCAGAAAATTGACGCCCCAGAGATACGCGTCGGTCAGTGCCGCAAAGCCCCGATTGAACAAGCGAAACGGTAATAGCGGCTTGCTCTGGCGTGGTTTCAGGAACGTCGCGCACAGCGCCGGAGTCAGCGTCAGCGCAACAAAGCCGGAAATCGTAATCGCGATCGCGATCGTGATCGCGAACTGCGTATACATACGTCCGGCAAGGCCGCCGAGAAAACCCACGGGCACGAAAACAGCGTCCAACGCCAAGACCACCGCAATCACCGGCCCGGTGACCTCCTTCATGGCCTGAATTGCGGCATCCCGCGCAGGCAGCCCCTCCTCGCTCATGTGTCGTTCGCAGTTCTCGATCACCACGATCGCATCATCGACCACCATGCCGATGGCCAGAATCATGCCGAACAACGTCAACAGATTGATCGAGAATCCCAGGATATAAATCCCGCCGACCGTGCCCAGCAAGGCCACCGGCACGGCTGCCATGGGGATGAGCGTCGCCCGCACGTTCTGCAGGAAGACGAAGATCACCGCCATCACCAGCATCATCGAGATCAGCAGGGTGAAAAAGACTTCGTGGATCGACGCCTGAACGAACTTCGTGGTGTTGAACGGAATCTTGTAGGTTAGCCCTTCAGGCATATTCGACCCGAGCTGGGCCATCCGGGCGCGAACGCGCTGCGCGGTGGCCAGCGCGTTCGCGCCGGGCTCGAGATAGATCGCCATCGGCACGGCCGGCTTGTTGTTCAAGCTATGGCCGGTGGCATAACTCTCTGCGCCCAGTTGCACGCGCGCCACATCCTTCAGGCGCAGCACCTTGCCCCCGGACTGCGCACGCAGAATGATGTTCTTGAACTGCTTGACGGTCTTGAATCGACCCTGCGCCGACGCCTTGAATGTGAACGCGATATTCGCGCCGCCGTAAGGTCGGGCGCCAAACTTGCCCGCTGCGAACTGCGAGTTCTGATCGCGGATCGCGTTCTTGATATCGGTTGTGGTGAGGTTGTAGCGCGCCATCTTGGCGGGATTGAGCCAGATGCGCATTGAGTAATTCTGCTGCGAAAACAGCTGCACCTGCCCGACGCCGTCCACACGTTTGAGGGCGCTGATGACATTCACCAGCCCGTAGTTGGCGATATAGGTCGGATCAAACGTCTGATGCGGCGAGTACAGCAGCACGACCTGCAGAATGCTGCTCGACTTCTTGCGTACCTTGAGCCCGGTCGCGGTGACCGTTGACGGCAGCTGCGATGTCGCGGTCTGGACCCGATTATTGACGTTAATCGTGTCCTGATCCGGGTCGCTGCCGATCGCAAACGTGACGGTGATATTCGCCTGCCCCGAGTCCGAAGAGGTCGACGACAGGTAGATCATGTTGGGCGTGCCGTTAATCGCCTGTTCCAGCGGCGCCGCCACCGTATTGGCAATCGTTTCGGCGCTGGCGCCGGGATAACTCGCCTGCACCGACACTTGCGGCGGCACCACCGCCGGATACTGCGAGATCGGCAATACCCGGACACTGATGATGCCCGCGAGCGCAATGATGATGGATATGACGGTGGCAAATATCGGCCGATCGATGAAGAAGCGGGAAATCATGGGCTAGCTCGCCTCGCGCATGTCAGCCTGACCCGGGTTAGCGCTCGCTTGCTGCTTGCCGCTTTTGTCGTCCGACTTTTTTTTGATCTTTACCGGCGCGCCCGGCTTGATCGCACCGAGGCCAGAGACGATCACTTGATCGCCGCCGGACAGACCTTTGCTGATGACTCTGCCATTGGCAACGCTTGGCCCGAGGTTCACGAATCGTTTTTTGGCCTTGCCGTTATCGGCCACATACACATACGTGCGCGACTGTCCCGTGAAGACCGCTTTTTCTGGTACCACGATGCCCTTCGAAAGCGTTGCGATTCGTACCCGAACCCTGACGTACAGGCCGGGCATCAGTCGGTTGTCCGGATTTTTCACCGTCGCACGCATACTCACCGTGCCCGTCTGCGGATCAATCGTGCTCTGGGTAAAGTCAACCTCACCCTTGTGTGAATAGTCCTTGCCGTTACCCAGAATGATCGTCGCCTGCCGCATCGACGCGCTGTTGCTGTCCTTGCCTCTCGCGTGCAGTGCTTTCTGGCGGGCAAAGGCGTCATTTTCCGGTAGCGCGAACAGGACATAGACCGGATTGATCTGGGTGATGGTGGTCAATTGGGTCTGGTTCGCGGTAACCAGCGACCCCAGATCAACATCGCGCAGGCTGGTCACACCGCTGATAGGCGCATCGACATGGGTGTAATCGAGATTGATTTGGGCCGACTGCAGATTGGCCTTGGCTTGCTGGACTGCAGCCCTATCCGACTGGTAGGTCGACAGATCCTGGTCGCGGGTCGCCTGACTCACCGCATTCTGTTTGTACAGCTTGCGGGTGCGGCGCCATGCCCGGGTGGCATTGGCCAGAGCGGCCTTGGCACTGGCCAGCTGGGCCTTGCGCTGGTTCACGGTCGCTTGGTACGGCTTGGGATCAATCGTGAACAAGGGGTCGCCCTTGTGCACGGTCGCCCCTTCGCGATAGTGCTTGGCCTGCAACACGCCGGTCACCTGGCCGATGACCTTGGCAGTCTGTTTGCCCTGAACCCGCCCTGGATATTCACCATAGACATCCACCGAATGCGGCTTGACGGTCAATGCCTGCACCGGCGTCGGCGGCGGCTGTTGCCCCTGCGCCTGACTTTTACCGCTACTGCTGCCGCATGCGGTGACGGCAAGAGTGCTTGCCAGAATGATCAGCGCCCGCAGCGCCAGCGCGCCTGTAGGCGCGTTGTAGTCATTGTTACGCATACCGCCGAATCCTGAGATGGGGTTCCCTGATCGTTCGCATGATACATACATTCGTGTATGTATGTAAGATGGAGGGCGCCGCGATAAAAAAACGCGCGGCATGGATGGACTGGCACATGGCACGCAAGACAAAAACGGAATCCGCCCAGACGCGCGCACGCATTCTGGACGCGGCCGAAACCGAGATGCTAGAGCGTGGCGTCACGCAGACGTCGCTGGAACGCATCGCTCGCCGGGCCGATGTCACGCGCGGCGCCATCTACTGGCATTTCGCGGACAAGACGGCACTGCTCGAAGCCATGGTTCAACGCACCGCGATGCCGTTGCGCGATCTGCGCCAGTGCCTCGGACAACACATCCCGGGCGACGAACCCATGCGGCTGATGCGCGAAATGCTGCTCCATGGGATATCACGTCTGGCCAATGATGAACAGCACCGGCGAGTCTGCCATATCGTATTTCATCGTTGCGAGATGACAGAACGAGGACATGCCACCGGCCACATGCTGAGCGTCATGTTCGAGGACAGTCGTGAAGTGCTGGTGTCGCTGTGCCGCGAGATCGCCACGGTCTGCCCCCTGCGCGAGCCGCTCACCGCCGAGGATGCCGCCGACGTGATCATCGCCTTCATGATCGGCCTGTATGAATGCAGCCTGCGTCACCCCGGGCTGTATTCCATCGAACACAGCATGGAGGCCAAGGTCGATGCCGTGCTCGGCGGCCTGTTCGTGACGACCCGGAGCCGGCCTGCCCCCCCCGGCTGACGGCACACTCATCGGGCGGCGTGTGCGATATAGCCCCGCGCCGAGGACGGGCCGAGGTCGATCGGCCGCGCGGGCCCGAGGAAGCGCGGCCGCGTATGCAGAACATACAGATCGAGGACGGCCTTGATCCGAGCGAAATACTCGCGCGCCTCGGTGCGCAACGGCTGCCGCCGGTCCTCCGCGGGCCAGGTATAGCCCACCGCCTCGACCCCCTCGTGCTGGGCCAGAAACAGCGCCCGATACTCGTGATATCGCTGTGACACGATCACGAAGGCGCGCAAACCGAATATTCGCCGGGCCCGCACGATCGAATCCAGGGTGCGAAACCCGGCGTAGTCCAGGCTGATCGCCGAATCCGGCACACCGCGGCGGCGCAGCGACTGATACATCTTGCGCGGTTCGTTGTAGGCCCGGCTTGGATTGGCGCCGGAAACCAGTAGATGCCGGACGCGCCCGGCGTGATACAACCGGGCCGCCGCCTTCATGCGGTTGCTGAACAGGGCGTTGGGATTACCGGTGTGCGTGTACGGGCTGGTGCCGAGCACCACGGCGAAATCGTAGACCGGCAGGCGTGCCGCATCGTCATAGATGCGATCCCGCGTACTCCCCAATACCCAGGCATTGGCCGCAATGCCCAGCAGCAACAGACTGCCCAAGGCCGTGGCCGTCCAGCGCAGAACCGACCCGAGCCGACGCCGCCGGGCGCCGCCGGCCGCTACCGGCATCCGGTCTGTCGCTGACCGAAGCCCCGCGCGTTTCTTCACGGCAACGGCTCGCCTCGAAGCGACAGGACGGCGGCGGCCGCGCCGACGGGGCCGTCACGCCCGCCCCGATGCGCAATCGCGAGCGGCTCGCCCGGCATGTACGCGCTGGGCGTTGCCCGCCCGGCCGCGGCCCACAATGCCCGGCCCTGCGTCATCGCCCGCCTCGTTTCTCGGCTCACGGACACGCCATGCTCCACTGGCAACGAATCTGTGGCGAGAATCGGGCAAGCGCGAGAGGCTGTCAACGCGCGCGCGACAACGCTGCCACGGCTTCATCCAGCCCGTTCGGCGTCAGCTCGTACATCCGCCCGGCCATCAACTCCCGCGTCATCTGTACGGACGACGTGTGATCCCAGCGCCGGCGCGGCTCGGGATTGAGCCACACCGCCCGTGGAAACGCCTCGAGCAATCGCCGCAGCCACACTTCACCGGGTTCGTCATTCCAGTGCTCCACCGAACCGCCCGGATAGGCGATTTCATACGGGCTCATGGTCGCATCGCCGACGAAGATGGCCTTGTACTCGGTATCGAAGGTCCGACAGATATCCTGGGTGTCGAAACGTTCACTACGGCGACGGGCATTGTCCCGCCACAAGCCTTCGTAGGGAAAATTGTGGAAGTAGAAATACTCGAGGTGCTGGAACTCGGCGCGCACCGCCGAAAACAGGTTTTCACACACGGCGACATGATCGTCCATCGAGCCGCCGACATCGAAGAACACCAGCAGCTTGACGGCATTGCGCCGTTCGGGCCGCATCACCAGATCGAGATGCCCGGCATTGTTCGCCGTGCCCCGGATGGTGGCGTCCAGGTCCAGTTCATCGGCCGCGCCTTCGCGCGCAAAGCGCCGCAGGCGGCGCAACGCCATCTTGATGTTACGGGTGCCGATCTCGCGATCGCCGTCCAGATCGGCGAACGCGCGCCGGTCCCAGACCTTGACCGCGCGCCGATGACGCGAGCGATCCTGGCCGATGCGGATACCTTCAGGATTGAAGCCGAACGCGCCGAACGGCGAGCGCCCGGCCGTACCGATCCATTTGTTGCCGCCCTGATGCCGCTTGCCCTGCTCTTCCAGGCGCTGCTTGAGCGTTTCCATGAGCTTGTCCCAGCCACCGAGCGCTTCGATCTCGGCTTTTTGTTCCTCGCTGAGTTCCAGCTCGTCGCGCTTGTCCAGCCATTCCTGTGGAATAGCCGTTTCCGGGTCGAGCGGCAACGCCGCGATACCTTCGAAATAATGCGCGAAGACCTGATCGAAACGATCGAACAGGGTCTCGTCCTTGATCAGCGACGCTCGCGCCAGATAGTAGAACCGGGTGACGCTCAGGCCGGCAACGTGCGCATCGAGCGCCTCGATCAACGTGAGGAACTCGGTCACCGAGGGCTTCAGCCCGGCCTCCCGCAACTCATAGAAGAATTCGACCAGCATGAGGTCGGCTCAGGGCCAGCCTAGCGCCGGGCCCGCCGGCTCATGAAGGCAAGCCGCTCGAACAGGTGCACATCCTGTTCGTTCTTGAGCAGCGCGCCGTGCATGGGCGGCAGCGCATCGTCCGCGTCGCCGTGCAATGCCGCGGCCGGAATATCTTCGGCCAGCAACAGCTTCAGCCAGTCCAGCAGCTCGGAGGTCGACGGTTTCTTCTTGATACCGGGCACATCGCGGATATCGAAGAACAGATCCAGCGCGTCCGACAGCAGCCGCGCCTTGATGCCCGGGAAATGCACGTCGACGATGGCCTTCATCGTGTCCTTGTCGGGAAACGAAATGAAGTGGAAAAAGCAACGGCGCAGGAAAGCGTCCGGGAGTTCCTTTTCGTTGTTGGAGGTGATGATGATGATCGGCCGGTGCCTTGCTTCGATGGTCTGGCGCGTCTCGTAAACGTCGAAGGCCATGCGATCGAGCTCACGCAGCAGATCATTCGGGAACTCGATATCGGCCTTGTCGATCTCGTCGATCAGCAGCACCGGCTGCTCGGCGGCGGTGAAGCAATCCCATAACGGGCCGGGCACGATGTAGTTCGAAATATCGTGCACTTTCGCGTCGCCGAGCTGCGAATCGCGCAGGCGCGAGACCGCGTCGTATTCGTACAGCCCCTGCGCCGCCTTGGTCGTCGACTTGATATGCCACTGATGAAGCGGTTTGCCCAGCCCGGCGGCGACCTCCTCGGCGAGCATGGTCTTGCCGGTGCCGGGCTCGCCCTTGATGAGCAACGGCCGCGTCAGCGTCACGGCCGCGTTCACGGCCAGCTTGAGATCGTCGGTCGCGACGTAGCGCTCGGTGCCCTCGAACTGGTGGCTCATCACGCCCGCCTACTTGCTGCGCGCTTCGAGCGCCGCGATCGCGGGCAGCGTCTTGCCCTCGAGGAATTCCAGGAAGGCGCCGCCGCCGGTCGAGATATACGACACTTTCTCGCCGATGCCATATTTTTCGATGGCGGCCAGGGTATCGCCGCCGCCGGCGATCGAGAAACCGTCGCTTTCGGCGATGGCCTGGGCCAGGGCTTCGGTACCGCCGCCGAACTGATCGATCTCGAACACGCCGACGGGCCCGTTCCAGACGATTGTGCCGGCGTTCTTGAGAATGGCTGCCATCTGTGCGCGCGCCTTGGGTCCGATGTCCAGAATCATCTCGTTGTCGGCCACATCGGCGATGTTGCGCGTCACGGCCGCGGCGGATTCCGAGAACTCGGTGGCCACGACCACGTCCTCGGGCAACGGGATATCGCCACCGCGCGCGCGGATGTCCGCGAGAATCGCCCGCGCGGAATCGACCAGATCGGCTTCATAGAGCGAGCCGCCGACATGGTGCCCGGCCGCCGCCAAAAAGGTGTTGGCGATGCCGCCGCCGACGATGAGCTGATCGGCCAGCGTGGCCAGCGATTTCAAAAGCTCGAGCTTGGACGACACCTTGGAGCCGCCGACGATGACCACCAAGGGGCGCTTCGGATCGTTCATCGCGGCTCTGAGCGCCTCGACCTCGGCCATGAGCAACGGCCCGGCGCAGGCCACCGGCGCGAAGCGCGCCACGCCCTCGGTCGAGGCCTGGGCACGGTGGGCGGTGCCGAAGGCATCCATGACGAACACATCGCACAGGGCGGCCATTTTCCGGGCCAGGCCTGCGTCGTTGGCTTTCTCGCCGACATTGAAGCGCACGTTCTCGCAGACCACCATTTCGCCGTCCGCGACTTCGACATCGCCGTCCAGCCAGTCGATGGCCAGCGGCACGTCGCGGTCGAGTTCGTCGGACAACCATTTCGCCACCGGCGCCAGGCTGTCCTCTGCCGACGGCTCGCCTTCGGTCGGCCGACCGAGATGGGCCATGACCATGACCTTCGCGCCGGCCGCCATGGCTTTTTTCATGGTCGGCAGCGAGGCGCGCAGGCGCGCGGCCGAAGTCACCTGGCCGTTTTTCACCGGCACGTTCAGATCCTCGCGGATCAGCACGCGCTTGCCGGCGAGATCGACGTCGTCCATCGATAGCATGGTCATATAGTGTCCTCGTTCAGAAATTGGGCGGTGCGCCGTCGGGCAACCTGGTCAGGATCAGGAATCTAACCGTCACCGCGCTCGAATACAAAGCCGCCTTGGGCGACCTCGAGATCGCGTTCGTAAAAGCACAGTCCGCAGATGGACGCCAATAAAGATTGAACACAGGCCGTGGTCGTTGATACTCAGCGAACACGCTACAGTATGTTCAATAGCGCGGCGGCGTGCTTGGCCACTCTATTTGCATTTATTCGCGTTCTTTTGCGGGCAGATTTGCCAAAAAAAGACCGGACTGCGTCCGGTCTTTTCGAGTGCTGACGATCGTCGTTCGATCAGCCGACGTTGGCCATGGCCAGCGCGGTATCCAGCATGCGGTTGGAAAAGCCCCATTCGTTGTCGTACCAGGAGCAGACCTTGATCAGGCGCGAACCGGCAACCTTGGTCAGCTTGGAATCGACCGTGGACGACACCGAAGTGTGGTTGTAGTCCTGCGAGACCAGCTCTTCCTCGGTGTAGGCCAGCACGCCCTTGAGCTCGCCGTTGGCGGCGGTCTTGAGCACGTTGTTGACGTCTTCCACCGTGACGTCCTTGGACACATTGGCCGACAGATCGACGAAGGAGACGTTGATGGTCGGCACGCGCACGGCGAAACCATCCAGCTTGCCGTTGAGGTCCGGCAGCACCAGGCCGACCGCGGCGGCCGCGCCGGTCTTGGTCGGGATCATGTTCTGGGTCGCACTGCGCGCCCGGCGGATGTCCTTGTGATAGACATCCGACAGCACCTGGTCGTTGGTGTACGAGTGGATGGTGTTCATCAACCCGAACTCGATGCCGAAGGCGTCGTGCAGGGGCTTGACCAGCGGCGCCAGGCAGTTGGTCGTGCAGGAGGCGTTGGAGACGACCTTGTCTTCCGGGGTGAGTGTTTCGTGGTTGACGCCGTAGACGATGGTCTTGAGATCGCTGCCGGCGGGCGCGGAGATCAGCACTTTCCTGGCGCCGCCCTTCAGGTGGGCGCTGGCCTTGTCCTTGCTGGCAAACAGACCCGTGCACTCGAGCACCACATCCACGCCCAGATCGCCCCAGGGCAACTGGGCCGGATCGCGCTCGGACAGCACCTTGATTCGGTCGCCGTTGACGACCAGATCCTCGCCCTCGGCCTTGACCTCGCCCGGGAACGTCCCGTGGGCGGTGTCGTACTGGGTCAGGTGCGCGTTCATCTTGGCGTCGCCGAGGTCGTTGATCGCCACGATCTCGATCTCGCCGGTGCGCTTGCTCTCATACAGGGCACGCAGCACGTTGCGGCCGATGCGACCGTAGCCGTTGATACCAATCTTGACTGCCATGTTCGCTCCTCGAACTTGGAATTGAACTTGAGTACGCTCCAAATCAGGCCTTGACCTGATTCCGGAGCGCTTCGACAACGCCTTCGACGGTCACGCCGAGTTCCTTGTAGACCTCGGGCCCCGGTGCCGAAAGACCGAACTGGTCGACACCCACCACCTGGCCGGTCGGGCCGACATAGCCGACCCAGCCATCGGAGACGCCGGCTTCGACCGCCACGCGGGCTGTAACCGCCGGGTCGAGAACGCTATCACGATACGCCGCTGGCTGTTCGCGAAACAGATCCACGCAGGGCATGGACACGACCCGAACCGCGATCTCGCCAACCAGCTTGTCGGCGGCGGCCACGGCCAGTTCCAGTTCGGAGCCGGTGGCCATGACGATGGCATCCGGGGCACCGCCGGTATCGCGCAGTACGTAGCCGCCCCGGGCGATGGCGGCGACCGTGTCGGCATCGCGATCCTGATGATCGACGTCCTGGCGCGACAGCGCCAGCGCACAGGGACCGGCCTCGCGCTCGATGGCGGCCTTCCAGGCAACGGCCACTTCGACGTCGTCCCCCGGGCGCCAGACATGCAGGTTCGGGATCAGGCGCAGCGAGGCCAGATGCTCGACCGGCTGATGGGTCGGGCCGTCCTCGCCCAGGCCGATGGAGTCGTGGGTGTAGACAAAGACGTTGCGCGACTTCATCAGCGCCGCCATGCGCACCGCGTTGCGAGCGTAGTCGGAGAACGTCAGGAAGGTCGCGCCGAACGGCACGAAGCCGCCGTGCAGACTCAGGCCGTTGGTGATCGCCGACATGCCGAATTCGCGCACGCCGTAGTAGACATAGTTGCCGTTGTAATCAGCGGCCGTGACGGCCTTGTGACCATCGAAATCGGTGCCGTTGGAACCGGACAGATCGGCCGAACCGCCGAACAGATCCGGCAACAGGTTCCATACCGCGCCCAGCACTGCCTTGGAGGACTTGCGGGTCGCCGTGCGCTTGCCATCAGACTGCATCGCGTCGATCAGCCTGGCGATGCCGGCTTCCCAGTCGGCGGGCATTGTGCCGGACAGGCGACGATCCAGCTCGGTGGCCAGTTCCGGGTTCGCCTTCACATAGGCGGCGTGCACATCCTGCCAGGATTTCTCGGCGGCGGCGCCGGCGTCGCGGTGATCCCAGGCCGCATAGATATCGTCCGGCACATGGAACGGCGTCTCGTCCGCCCAGCCCAGCGCCTTGCGGGTCGCGGCGACCTCGTCGTCGCCCAGCGGTGCGCCGTGGACCTTGGCCGTGCCCTTCATCGTCGGGGCGCCATAACCGATCACAGTCTTGCAGCAGATCAGCGTGGGCTTGGCGGTCTCCTTCCTGGCGGTCTCGATCGCGGTGTTGATTTCCCCGGCGTCGTGGCCGTCGACGTTGCGCACCACCTGCCAACCATAGGCTTCGAAGCGGGCCGGCGTGTCGTCGGTGAACCAGCCCTTGACCTCGCCGTCGATGGAAATGCCGTTGTCATCGTAGAACACGATGAGCTTGCCCAGCCCCAGCGTACCGGCCAGCGAACAGGCCTCGTGCGAGATGCCTTCCATCAGGCAGCCGTCACCGGCAAAGCAGTAGGTACGGTGATCGATCACCTTGTGCTCGACCGTGTTGAACTGGGAAGCCAGCACCGCTTCGCCCAGCGCCATCCCGACCGCGTTGGCCAGCCCCTGGCCGAGCGGGCCCGTGGTGGTCTCCACACCCGGCGTTTCGGTGTTTTCCGGATGGCCCGGGGTCCGCGAATGCAGTTGGCGGAAGTTCTTGATGTCGTCCAGCGACATATCGTAGCCGGTCAGATGCAGCGCGGCGTACTGCAGCATCGAGCCGTGGCCGTTGGACAGCAGGAAACGGTCGCGATCGGCCCAGTCCGGATTGGTCGGATTGAACTTCAGATGATCGTTGAACAGCACTTCCGCGATATCGGCCATGCCCATCGGCATACCGGGGTGTCCAATGTTGGCTTTCTGGACGGCGTCCATGGCCAGAATACGAATCGCGTTGGCGAGATCTCGTCGTGAGGGCATTGCAACCATCCCGAGTACGGCTTGACAAAGGTTGGTCATTGTCCATTAAAGACGACCGCATCGGCAACATTGACGATGAGCGCACAAACGCGTGGGCAGAGTGTGCGGCCTTATCGCAAGCCCGCCCGTTCGAAGGCGGCACGATCCCTCATTCAAGCCGGCCTGCGCAACCCGGTCCCGGGTTGTGTCCGACACGCACCCGGCCGAATAAGCAGAAGCATTCTGCCTCCGCACGCGAATGAGCGCAAAAAACGAAGGCAGGCTAGACACTACTGCTTCGGGCGCGCAAGCAATCGCGTCGTCCACTCGTTGACCGGGCGCTGCGCCGGACCAAGGGGCAGCCTATTCGACGCGCCCCGGATGTAGTTACAACTCATAACAAAAGGCCTTCAACCGCGCGCCAAGCCCTTTCTGCGTGTCAATTCAAGGAATTTTACGGCCATTTCTTTGTATAAGCATCTATTTTCCCGAATCCGCGTAGTTGCTTATTGAGTCTGCAGCGTCCCCGCATGTTCCGCAGACAAAAAAAGCATCCGAACGGCCCGGCTTCGACTCGGCCCGTGGGTGCCTGCACGCCCTCGCCGACACAGGAAAAAATATCATGAAAAAATCAGGACATGCCGACATCCAGGAAACCGCTGCCGGGACTGGGGCGAGCGAACATCCCGCCCCGCGCGTGACGCCCGGCCGAAGCCGCCGCCGATTTCTCGCCCATGGCGGCATGTATGCCGCCGGCCTGGTCGGAAGTGCGCTCCTGGGCGCCTGCAACGACCACAGCAACAAAGCGGTCGCCGCGACCAGCGACAATAATGTGTATGTGGGCGGCCCACCCGACGAAGCCATTCTCAACTTCGCGCTGAATCTCGAATATCTCGAAGCCGAGTATTACCTGCGGGCCGTGACCGGCAACGGACTGGCCGACAGCGACCGGGGCAACAATCCGGGCATGGTGATCATCAAGGGATCGCCACAAGTGGATTTCAGCAGCAATAAACTCATTGGCCAATACGCGGCGGAGATCGCCCAGGATGAGTTGCATCACGTGCAGTTCCTGCGCGCGGCGCTGGGCACGCATGCGGCTTCCGCTCCGGCGATCGATCTCAAGAACTCTTTCGCTGCGCTCGGCAACCTGATCGGCGTATCCAACTTCGACCCGTTCTCGAGCCCCGAGAACTTCCTGCTCGGCGCCTTTATCTTCGAGGATGTCGGGGTCACGGCCTATCATGGCGGCGCGCCGTTCCTCAAAAGCCGCACCTATCTCGATGCCGCCGCGGGCATTCTTGCCGTGGAGGCCTATCATGCCGGGCTGGTTCGTACCTTCCTCACGGCGGCGGATTACAACAACGGCAACACCGCGTTCAGCGACCTCACGGACAATATCTCGGGCGTGCGCGACAGTGTGGATGGCAATTCGAATGTCAGCGCCGACTACGCCAACGGTCGACCGCCGGTGGCCGCCAACGACGACCAGGGCATCGGCAAGAACCAGGCCGTGGGCGAGACCAATGGCATGGTCAGCATCAACGGCAGCCTGTACGCGGCGAGCAATATCGTGCCGACGGACGCTAACGGGCTCGCCTATGACCGCACCATCGCGCAGGTGCACAACATCGCCTATGCCACCGCTGCCCAGGTGTCCCAGGGCGGCTTTTTCCCGAACGGCACCAACATACCCGGGCACAGCGCGCTGTCCATGAGCGCCGATAACAGCAGCTGAAGCCGCCGCGACCCGCACGGGCGCGTCGTCCCACCGACAACCCCGGCCCTTGCCGGGGCCTTGCGATGCCAACGGCGGGCGCGGGTGAACGAGACACACCCTGTTCGCCGGCCCCGCGATCGGCTATGCTGCAATGGTCTTCAGGGCGGGGTGCAATTCCCCACCGGTGGTAGGGCTGCACAGGCAGCCGAGCCCACGAGCGCTTCCGACTCCCGTTGGAAGGTCAGCAGATCTGGTCAGAATCCAGAGCCGACGGTCACAGTCCGGATGAAAGAAGACGCGTGGCGGCAGTCCGGCGCAATCGGTGCGTCGGCGCGAGCCCTCTCGCCTAGCCCTGAAACGTTGACTCCATGACAAGAGGACGTTTCATGTCAGCATCCAACGAATTCCACGGCTTCCCGCGGCTCGCCGCCGCCATCGAGGCCTATCGCGCCGGACGCCCGGTTCTGTTGCTCGATGATAGCGATCGCGAGAACGAGGCCGACATCGTGGCCGCGGCCGAGAACCTGTCGGTCGACACCATGGTCAAGATGATCCGCGATGGCTCGGGCATCGTCTGCCTGTGTTTTCCCGGCGCCGAAATCGACGCGCTCGGCCTGCCCCAGATGGTCAACAACAACCAGTCGAAAAACCGCACCGGCTTTACCGTGAGCATAGAGGCGGCCACCGGCGTGACGACCGGCGTGTCGGCCGCCGACCGCGTGCGCACGATCGCTGCCTCGCTGGAAGCACTCGGCGGCGATCACGGCGCCATCGTCAGCCCCGGCCACGTCTTTCCACTGCGGGCGGTGGACGATGGCGTACTGGCCCGTCGCGGGCACACCGAGGGCTCGCTGGATCTCGCGATTCTGGCCGGCATGCGCCCCGCCGCCGTGCTCTGCGAGCTGATGAACGATGACGGCACCATGGCCGGAAACGCCGAGATCGAGCGCTATGCCGCACGCCACGACATGCCGGTTCTGACCATCGACGAGATCGCGCGCTACCGCGAGGCCCGACTGGCACGGACCCGCGAATGCGCCTGATCCGGCTGCCGACCTGAACGCCATGTCGCGCATCCGCGGCCGACGACGGCGCGACCGCGGGTGACGCGATCCGGGCCGAGGACTATCCTTGGCAGGATGAACAGCTCCTCGATCGCTCTCGACAGCAACAGCCCGAACGAGACACCGCAGGAATTCTCGATCGATGCGCTGGCACGCGAAACCGGTTCGACCGTACGCAATATCCGCGCCTATCAGGATCGTGGCCTGCTGCCGCCGCCGGAACGGCGCGGCCGCCGCGGCATCTACAACGATGCCCATCTGTCGCGGCTGCGCATCATCAATCGGCTGCTGGAACGTGGCTACACGCTGTCGAATATCGGCGAGCTGATCGAAAGCTGGGAATCGGGTAACGATATCGGCCATCTGCTGGGTCTGGAAACCGCGGTCGCCAGCCCCTGGACGGACGAACTGCCCGACTATCTGACCATGCCGCAGCTGCTGCGCAAATTCGGCGGCCAGTTCTCCAAACGGGCACTGGACAAGGCAGTCGCCCTCGAGGTGATCCGCCCCGAGGGCATGCGCTACCGCGTGCCCAGCCCCCGCATGCTGCACGCCGGCGCGGAACTGGTCGCGGCCGGCATCCCGCTCGAGGACATGCTCGACGTGGTCGCCCAGTTGCGCGAGAACGTCGAGCAGGCCTCCGATGCCATGGTCCGCCTGGTCGCCCATCATGTCTTCGACCGCTACGGCGAGGGCCAGCTCCCGCCGGGCGACGATATGCCGGAGCTCGCCGATCTGATCTGGCGTCTTCGGCCACTGGTGGAAATGGCCGTGCTGCCGGAAGTCGCCCGCGCCATGGCGAAAGCCGCGGACCAGCACCTGGGCGATCGTCTCGCCCAGGTGCTCGACCATCTGCACGACGCCGAATAGCCCATGGGCCGCCGGCACCGGCGGCGCAGGTCGTTCGGACCGGCCGGGCGCGGTTTCTGCCTACGAACTGGCCAAGCTCATGTCGGTCACGGCCTGCGCGGGCAGTGGCGTCGCGACCGTGGCGCCTTGCTGCGCCAGATGCGACGTTCCTGGTATATCGGCGCGTTTGATCTCCCTTGGCTCGCGCCATTGGGCTGGCGCTATGTGCCGGCCCGGCGCTGGCCGGCCACGCTGGCGCGCCTGGAAGGCGAAACGCTCGCGGTCGCGCCCACCTGGCGCGAGGACGGCCGGCACGGCATCAAGCTTTATCGCGCCAATATCGGGCCGCGACTGGCCCGGTCGCGACAACGACCGGCGACCGTGCCGGCACACTTCATCGTGCCACTTCGAGATCCCTTCTTCGGCCGCGGCCTGGTGGCGGGCACCAAAGCCCGGGTCGACGATCTCACGATCGACGAGATCGATGCCGGCCACTGGGCGATGGCCACCCATGCACCGCAGGTGGCCCGGCTGATCGACGCATACATCGCCCCGCGGACGCGCCGGGCCGCGGCGACAGACATCGCAAGCTGATCCGCGAGGAGCCCGCCAGGAGTACACCCGCCGCCGACTATCGAGTCGGTCGCGATTCATCCGGGCACCATGGCCCGGTCATGCCACAACGACGCGACCTGCATTTCCTGCCCCCCCCGGCCGATCGCATCGGCGACTGGCATGCCGCGGGCCCGAACGTGACCCCGTTCATGAACGCCCTGTCGCTGCTGTTGCCGGCCGGCGAGCGCATGTTCATCGACGCCGTGCGCAGCTATCGCGACGGCATCACCGACGCCGGCCTGCCTGCCAACAAGCTCGGCAAGTTCACATGGCGTCTGCTCGACGTGATCCAGCACAAAACGCCCAAATCCACGCCGCTGGCGGCAACCGTCGCGCTGGCACACTACACCGCGCTGATGGGCCACATGCTGCTGCACCATCGTGAGCAGTTGGCCGGCTCACAGGAAGACTACGCCCGCATGTAGCGCTGGCACGCACTGGAGGAAATCGAGCACAGGGCCGTGGCTTACGACGTGTACGAGCGGCGCACCGGCCGTGGCCCGCGCAACTGGCTGGAACGCAGCCGCGCGATGATCGTCGCCACGGGCCTGTTCTGGCCGATCGTGTTCGCCTTCTACTGGCAAATGAGCCGGGCCGACCCGAAATGCCACGCCGAAGGATGGCGCGGGCACCTCCGGATGCTCAACTTCAACTTCGGCCGCCCCGGCTACCTGCGCCGGATGATTCCGGAGTGGCTGTCGTACTTCAAATACAGCTTTCATCCCGGCAGCAGAACAATGCCCACCTGCTGACCGAACTGGACACACTGGTCGACGGCGCCGGCCGCCCGCCACGGCCGCCCCATCAGCCGGCCGGCGCGTTGCCCGCCATCGCCAGATACAGCCGCAGCGCCGACTCGACCACGGTCTCGAACGACTCGCGATAGCCGTTCAGATGCCAGTACATGGCGATATGGATGGTCGAGCCGACCAGCCCCATGGACAGCAGCCGGCTGTCGGCGCCGGCCGTGATCGCCGCCACGTCGAACAGGCGGGCCGTGAGGTCCTCGGTCAGACGCGCGAAGTTCAGCGTGACCGCACGATAGGTCCGATCGATCTCGGCACTGATGCCGAAAATCTCGATCAGCACGATGCGCGCAATCCTTGGATCGGCCATATGCCGAAAATAGACGCGCAGGCCGGCGCGCGCGGTCGCTTCCGCCTCGGCCGGCGCAGCTTCGATCGCGGCGATCATCTCGGCCTCGACGGCGGCGATCAGCGATTTGTAGACCGCCGCAAACAATGCCTCGCTGTTGGCGAACGACTCATAGAAATAGCGCTCGGTGAGCCCCGCCTCACGGCAGATCGCCTTGACCGTGGCACCGCGGAACCCGTCGCGACCGAACACCTCGACGCCGGCCGCAATCAGCGCCGCCCGGCGGGTCTCGCGGCGCTCCGCGCAGCTGCGGCCGGCATAGGCCCGGCCACGGCCCGTCCTGGCAGAGTTGACAGCGCTCATGCGTCTATTCTGGCACGGTCGGTTATGCGCCCCTCAGGCGCCGGGGCGAATGTCGCTGGCTGCAATGCCGTGGGCAACACTGCCCGGAGGCGCTGGAAACCGTGCCGGTGGCTCATGGCTGGCCTCAGGCGGCCTTCCACTTGATGGAACAGCCCTGGCTCGGCACCTGGGCCTCCTCGGGAATCGGGTCGCCTTCCAGCACCGCGTCCAGCGAGGCGCGCATGTCGGCGCCGGTCACCGGCTCGGCCGATTTCGGGCGCGAGGCATCGAACTGGCCGCGATAGGCACACTTGCCATGGGCGTCGAACAGGAAGAAATCGGGCGTGCAGACCGCGTCGTAGGCACGGGCCACTTCCTGCGTCTCGTCGTAAAGATACGGGAAGATGAAGTTGTATTGGTCGGCGAATTCGCGCATGTACGCCGGGCCGTCCTCCGGGCGCTCGTTCACATCGTTGGACGAAATCGCCACGAAACCGATGCCCCTGGGGTCGTATTCGGCGGCCACTGCGGCAAGCTCGCGCGCGATATGAATCACGTATGGGCAATGATTGCAGATGAACATCACCAGCGTGCCGCGCTCGCCGGCCACATCGGCGAATGTCCTGGTCTTGCCCGAAACGGCATCCGGCAACGCGAAATCGGGCGCGGGGGTACCCAGCGGCATCATGGTGGAATCGGTCAATGCCATGGTCGGCTTTTCAGTCGGGGAATGAATGCCGCCAGTCTAGGGCCTGTTGCCGTTTCACGCGACGCCGGACCGCGGCCCGGCATCGTGTCCGCCGGGCTGCGTCGACGGCGGTAGCATCGCGGCCATAGATGACGTATAGTCCATCCGGATATCCGGATGGAGAGATATAGTCCTATGAGCCGTACCCTGTTTACTTCCGAATCGGTCACCGGCGGCCATCCCGACAAACTGTCGGACCAGGTCTCCGACGCCATTCTCGACGCCTATCTCGCGCAGGATCCGACCGCCAAGGTCGCCTGCGAAACCGCGACCAAGACCGGCTTCGTCATGGTCTTCGGCGAGATCAAGACATCCAGGCCGGTCAGCATTCCGGTCGAGAGCATCGTGCGCGACACGATCCGCAAGATCGGCTACACCAGCTCCGACATGGGCTTCGACGCCGATACCTGTGCCGTCATGAATGTGCTCGGCGAGCAGTCGGCCGACATCAACCAGGGCGTGGAGCGGGCCGCTCCGGAAGAACAGGGCGCGGGCGACCAGGGCCTGATGTTCGGTTATGCCTGCAACGAAACCGACGTTCTCATGCCGGCGCCGATCACCTATGCCCATCGTCTGGTGCGCAAGCAGTCCGAACTGCTGGCCGATGGCACGCTGCCCTGGCTGCGTCCGGATGCCAAATCGCAGGTCACCTTCGAATACGAGGATGGCAAGCCGAGCGCGATCAACGCCGTGGTGCTGTCGACCCAGCACAATCCGGAGATCTCGCAGGCCGATCTCAAGGAAGCGGTGCACGAGCACATCATCAAGCCGGTCATCGGCAACATGCTCACCGACAACCCGACCGTGCACATCAACCCGACCGGCAACTTCGTCACCGGCGGTCCGCTGGGCGATGCCGGCCTGACCGGGCGCAAGATCATCGTCGACACCTACGGCGGCATGGCCCGCCACGGCGGCGGCGCCTTCTCCGGCAAGGATCCGTCCAAGGTCGACCGCAGTGCCGCCTATGCCGCGCGCTACGTGGCCAAGAACGTGGTCGCCGCCGGACTGGCCTCCAAGTGCGAAGTCGCGCTGTCGTATGCCATCGGCGTGGCCGAGCCGACCTCGATCTGGGTCGAGACCTTCGGCACCGGCAAGGTCGACGACGAGAAGATGACCCAGCTCATCCGCAATCATTTCGACCTGCGCCCCTACGGCATCCTCAAGATGCTCGACCTGCAGCGCCCGATCTATGCGCCGACGGCCGCCTACGGCCACTTCGGCCGCGCGGATCTGGATCTGCCCTGGGAGCGTACCGACAAGGCGGCCGCGCTGGCCGACGATTCCGGCATTCAGGCGGCCTAGTATCCGCCCGACGCCAATCCGCGCGAATTTTTCGCGCCCGTCGGCCGGCGCTCCGGTTGGCCGACGCCATGAACCGATTTCAACGACAGGAACGAATCGATGAGTAGCCCTGCCGAACAGCTCAAAGAAGATTACAAGATTGCCGATATCAGCCTGGCCCCGTGGGGCCGGCGCGAGATCGACATCGCCGAAACCGAAATGCCGGGCCTGGTGGCCCTGCGCGAGGAATACGGCAAGGATCAGCCGCTCAAGGGCGCGCGCATCGCCGGCTCGCTGCACATGACCATCCAGACGGCCGTGCTGATCGAAACCCTCGTGGCCCTCGGTGCCGAGGTGCGCTGGGCCTCCTGCAACGTGTTCTCGACCCAGGACCATGCCGCCGCGGCGATCGCCGAATCCGGCATCCCGGTCTATGCCTACAAGGGCGAGACGGCCGAGGAATACTGGGAATACGCCCATGCCATCATGGACTGGCACGACGGCGGCCTGCCCAACCTGATCCTGGACGACGGCGGCGATGCCACCACGCTGGCCACCTTCGGCGTCAAGGCCACCGACGACCCGTCCCTGCTCGATAACCCCGGTTCGGACGAGGAAAAAGCGCTGTTCAAGGTGATGAAGAAGCGCCTGGCTGAACAGCCGGACTTCTACAAGAAGCTCGGCAAGGCCATCACCGGCGTCTCGGAAGAGACCACCACCGGCGTGCATCGCCTGTATCACCTGGCCAAGCAGGGCGGGCTCACCTTCCCGGCGATCAACGTCAACGACTCGGTCACCAAGTCCAAGTTCGACAACCTCTACGGCTGTCGTGAATCGCTGGTCGACGGCATCAAGCGCGCCACCGACGTGATGGTGGCCGGCAAGGTCGCCATCGTCTGCGGCTACGGCGATGTCGGCAAGGGCAGCGTGCAGTCGCTGCGCGGGCTGGGTGCGACCGTGTGCGTGACCGAAATCGACCCGATCAATGCCCTGCAGGCGGCCATGGAAGGCCTGCGCGTGGTGGATCTGGAAGACCCGGGCGTGGTCGAGCAGGCCGATATCTTCGTCACCGCGACCGGCAACTATCACGTGATCAACCACGATCACCTGAAGCGCATGAAGAACGAAGCGATCGTGTGCAACATCGGTCACTTCGACAACGAAATCGATGTCGCCGCCCTGCGTCAGTACGAGTGGGAAGAGATCAAGCCACAGGTGGATCACATCACCTTCCCCGACGGCAAGAAGATCATCCTGCTGGCCGAGGGCCGTCTGGTGAACCTGGGTTGCGCCACGGGCCATCCGAGCTACGTGATGTCGAACTCGTTCACCAACCAGGTGCTGGCCCAGATCGAGCTCTGGAACCATCGCGATCGGTACCAGAACGACGTGTACGTGCTGCCCAAGCATCTGGACGAAAAGGTCGCAGCCCTGCATCTGGCGCGGGTCAACGCCAAGCTGACCCAGCTCACGAAGGATCAGGCCGACTATCTCGGCGTGCCGGTCGAGGGCCCGTACAAGCCGGATCACTACCGCTACTAAGCGCGTGATGGAAGGCCGTATCTAGGTCTGGAAGACCCGGCCCGCGGCCCGCGTGGGCCGGGTTTTTTTGTGCACCATGATCGGCGCCACCGCGCCACAGACAACAGGGGGAGACGCCATGAGCCATGATGTCTCGCACAACGATTTCTCCATCGAGCTGTTCCCGCCCAAGGGGCCGAAGGGCGAGGCACGACTTGAGCAGGCGCTGGAAGCGCTCGCCGAACTGCACCCCGCCTTTTTCTCGGTGACCTTCGGCGCCGGCGGCACCACTCGCTCCGGCACGCTGGAAACGGTCAAGAAGGCCATGCAGATCACCGGCCGGCCGGCCGCGCCGCATCTGTCGTGCATCGAAGGCACAAAGGCATCGATCGGCGAGTTGCTGGACAACTACAAGGCCGCCGGCGTGAAGCGCATCGTCGCGCTGCGCGGCGATCTGCCCGACGGCATGGACAAGCCCGGCGTGTTCAATTACGCCAACGAGCTGGTGGCCTTCATCAAGCAGCGCCACGGCAACGATTTCCATCTCGAGGTCGGCGCCTATCCGGAATATCATCCGGCCGCGCCCTCGCCGGCCGAGGATGTCGACAACTTCGTGCGCAAGGTCAGGGCCGGCGCCGACTCCGCGATCACGCAATACTTCTTCAACGCCGACGCCTATTTCAACTTCTGCGACGAGGTGGCGGCCAAGGGCGTCGATATCCCGATCGTGCCCGGCATCATGCCGATCAACGATTTCGGCCAGATCTCGCGCTTTTCGGCCATGTGCGGCGCCGACATTCCACGCTGGGTCCGCCAGAAGATGGAGTCCTACGGCGACGACACCGCGTCGGTGCAGGCCTTCAGCCGCGACCTGATCGGCCGGCTCTGCGAGCGTCTGCTCGCCGGCGGCGCGCCCGGGCTGCACTTCTACGCGCTCAACAAGGCCGAGCCGACGGTCACGCTATGGCACGATCTCAAACTGCCGGGCCCGAGCGCGCACCACGCCGCCTGAGCCGCGCCGGCAAGCCCAGGTGGAAAACCCGGCCGAAGCCGGGTTTTGCATTCGACAGCGAGGTCTGGCGCCAGCGCCGGTTGCAGTCACGCGGCGCGCCGGAAGCTGGCGGGTTATCGCGGGCCGCGCCTACCTCAGCGATGGCGCGGGCGGGCCTATCCGGCGCTACCGGGCTTGATCGCCGTGCGGCATCGCCTGAGACGGCGGCCAACCCCGGCCCTAGTCTTCCGCGTTGAGCATGTCGCGAAGCTGGTCGTTGTAACGCGCAGTCAAGCGCGCGAACTCCCGCCGGTCCTCCTCGGACCAGTTCTTGAAGCCCTCCTCCACCCGTTCCAGGCGCCGTCCGCGCACCTCGGCCGCGGCATCCCGGCCGGCTTCGGTAATCGTGACGAAGCCACCCCGGCGATCGTCGGGATTGTCGTGCTTTTCCACCAATCCCGCGTTTTTCATCGCTGCAACCTGACGCGTCACCGTCGAGGCGTCGAGATTCACCTGATCCGCCAGAGCCCCCACCGACTGGCGGTCGTTGCGCTCGAGCAGGATCAGCAGGAGGTAGTGCGCCCGTTCCAGGCCGTAGTGGAACCGCCGCCGCAGTGCCTCCATCCGGCGCACGAGAAAGGCCAGTTCATATTCGAGCGCTTCAGCCGACGGGCATGTAGCCGGCAGATGATTGCCCAACGAAGGGTCTTTCTGTTCGGATCGACGTTTCATCGACTGATGGTCCCTGTCCCTCGGAATGAATACTATAGGAATGCGAGCGTTGAGCTTAGCTTAACGTGACCGACTGTATTGAAAAACTATAGTCGTAGATTATCGTGAGATTTTTTCCAATCTCGTACCGCTGCCCCGACAGCGGCACAGCCAGGGAGATGTAGATGCGCGCCTGTTTTCTCGACGCCGGCTCTGTCGGTACCCGCCTGGACTGGTCCCGACTCGAAGGTGCCGCCGATACGTGGCGCTGGCACCACGCTACCACGGCAGAACAGGTCGACGAGCGCATCCGCGATGTCGATGTGATCGTCACCAACAAGGTCGTGATCGACCGCCGGGCGATCGAGGCGGCGCCCGCGCTCAAGCTGATCTGCCTGACCGCCACCGGCACCAACAATATCGACGTGGCGGCCGCGGCCGAGCGCGGCATTCCGGTGATCAACGTCACCGGCTATGCCACCGCCGCCGTGTCGCAGCACGTGCTGGCCCTGATGCTCGCGTTCGCGACCCACTGGCACGACTACGACGCCGCCGTGGCTCGCGGCGCCTGGCAGCGCGCCGAGTTCTTCGCCATGCACGATTACCCGATCGAAGAACTGGCCGGCGCGACGCTCGGCGTCGTCGGCCACGGCGAACTCGGCGCCGCAGTGGCGCGGCTGGCCGAGGCGTTCGGCATGCGGGTGCTGATCGCGGAACGTCCGGGCGCGGCTCGGGTGCGCGCGCATCGGCTGGCGTTCGAGGATGTGCTGGCTGCCAGCGACTACCTCACCCTGCACTGCCCACTGACCGAGCGTACCCGGGGCCTGATCGATGCCGCCGCCCTGGCCCGGATGAAGCCCACCGCCGTGGTCATCAACACGGCCCGCGGCGGCGTGATCGATTCGCGCGCCCTGATCGATGCCCTCGACAACGGCGTGATCGCCGGTGCGGCGGTCGACGTGCTGGACAACGAGCCGCCGCGCGACGGCCACCCGCTGCTCGAGCACAAGCCCGCGAATCTGATCATCACCCCGCATACGGCCTGGGCCAGCCGCGCGGCGCGCCAGCGCGCGATCGACGGCGTGGCCGCCAACATCACGGCGTTTCGTGCCGGTGACGATTCCGGGCGGGTGAATTAGCCCGGTCAGCAGGCCCGGCACGCGGCGGTTCAGTTGTACCCGCGCGCCGCGCCGGGAACGCCGCTCAACCGGCGTTGGCGCCGTCTTTGCGCCAGATCAACAGGCGATTGTCGCTGGGCATTTTCAATCGGGCGATCCGGCGCAGCCCGTGATCTGCGGCCAGGGCATCCAGGGCTTCGCGGCGCCGAATCCCCATGCTGGCATCGCGAGCGCGCAGCGCCCGGTCAAAGGCCAGATTGCCTTCGCCGGGAGCCTCCTCGGCATCGAAGAACGGCCCGTACAGACACAACAGGCCGCCGGCCATGAGTCGACGGGCCGCCCCGGCGAACAGGGCCGCCACGGCCTCCTCGCTCATGATGTGGGCAACGTTCGCCGCGTAGATTGCGTCGTATTGCGCCGAGGGCCAGGCCGCGCGCACATCCAGCGCCAGCGGCGGCGGCAGCCGCTCGTCGTCATGCGCATCCACCAGCGCCGCGGTCAGACGCCGCAGATGCGCCGGCGCTTCGCTGGTCTGCCACCGGATATGCGGCAGACGCTGGCGCGCATAACGCGCGTGCGTGCCGTCGCCGCCTCCGATTTCCAGCACGGTCCGGGCGCCGGCCAGCCATTCGGCCAGCGCGTCGAAGATCGGCCGCTTGTTGCGCTCGGCCGCCGACAGGTCGCCAATGCCGCTCATCGCTTGCGCGCCAGCGTCAGGCCATCGCCCAGCACGAGCACGGACAGGTCGATGCGCTCGTCATCCGCCAGATGCCGGTTGAACGCGCGGATCGCTTCGGTTTCGCGGTCGTCGCAGCCCGGATCGGCTACGCGCGTGTACCACAGCGTATTGTCGGCCATGATCAGGCCGCCCGGGCGCAACAGCGCCAGACAGCGCTCGTAGTAGTCGATGTAGCGCGATTTGTCGGCATCGATGAAGGCGAAGTCGTAGGCTCCGAGCATACCGGCCGCGACCTCGGCGTCGAGCGTCGCCAGGGCATCGCCGATACGCAGCTCAATGCGTTCGGCCACGCCGGCCGCCGCCCAGTCGGCGCGCGCCCGCGCGGTGATGTCGGTATCGTGGTCGCAGGCGAGGATGCGCCCGCCCGGGCCGATCGCCTCGGCCAGCCACAGTGTCGAATAACCGGCATAGACGCCGAGTTCGATGCCGCGCCGGGCCTCGGCCAGCACCACCAGCAGCGCCATGAGCTGGCCCTGGCGCGGGCTGACCTGCAGTTGTGCCGCGCCCGCGGCCTCGGTCACACGGCGATTGGCCGCCAGATGCGCCGGTTCGCGTGCGCCGATATCCTCGACATAGGCGAGCAGGTGCGCATCCACCGCCGCCGGTTCTGCTTCGTGGTTCATGCTGTCAGGATACGGCAAAGCCCGATTGCCGGAGAACCGTCATGGCTAGCGCGACCTGCTTGCTTCACATCACCGATTTGCATCTCCTGGCCGAACCGGGTTCGCGATTGCACGGCTGGGATGTATCGGCGACCTTCGATCGCGTGCTGGCCGAGGCGCTCGCCACCCATCCCGAGGCCGACGCGGTGGTGTTGGGTGGCGACCTGGTCGACGACGAAAGCACGACGGGCTATCGCTGGCTGGACAGACGGCTGCACACGCTTGCCCGGCCGGTGTTGGCCGTGGCCGGCAATCATGACGATCCGGCAGCCATGGCCGAGCAGCTGACCTGCGCCGCGGTGCATGACGTGATCGGGGTCGGCGGCTGGCGCCTGATCGGCCTCGACAGCCACGTACCGGGCAGCGACGCCGGCCGGATCGGCCCACGGGCCCTGGCGGGCCTGGATCGCACGCTCCAGGCGGACCCGGCACCCGCGCTGATCTGTGTCCATCACCCGCCGCTTGATGTCGGCAGTGCCTGGATCGACGCCATCGGGCTGGTCGACCGCGATGCCTTGCGTGCCACCCTGGCCCGGCATCCCCGGGTGCGCGGCGTTGTTTGCGGTCATGTCCATCAAGCCGGCGAATACCGGCTCGACGGCTATCCGGTCTGGACCACGCCCTCGACCATGCGCCAGTTCCGTCCCGGCAGCCCCACCTTCGCCGAAGACAGCGCGCGCCCCCCGGGCTATCGCTGCCTGCGGCTCGGCGCGGACGGCGAAATCACCACCACGGTGCACCGCGTGCCTGCCACTCGCACCTAACCCCAAAGTGGCACCGGCACAAAACCGATGCGCGGTAACGACTTGCCGCGCCTCGCCGCGGATTCGGCTGCACTATCAGACCTTTGGACGATGAACAACGGCTTGACAGCGACTCCGAATGGCGATCCATGCCTGGCCGAGTCTCCCGTTGACGGGCTAAACGCTTGAGTCGGAACGCGAAAGCGTATGCATTCACAAAACCTGTGGATAACTCTGTGGAAATACCCGGGCGTCACCGGCTGCGAGGGCGTCAATGCGGTGAATCAGACAAAGCGGCGATTTTGTAACCAGTGCGACACACGCATGGCAAAACAGTGGCTTACGGGGATCGGGCCGTCTGGCGGACCGGCCGAAAAAAATATACGACCGACGTCGAATAGGCGCTCGAGGATTGTGCATAACAAACGACCCGTCGCGCCGTCCAGCAGCGCGACGCGGCGCCCACGCCGTTTAGCGCCGGAATTCCGCGCAGACATCCGGCCTTAGCGCGGTTTTTTCGTTGCATTCAGCGCGACCGCGCTCGGCCGTTACCGGCCGTTCTTCGGGCGTGCCCCCGCGCCCGCCGCAGCGGGCGCGCACAGGCGTTCCGACATCCGGCAGAATACCGGCGACCCAACGCAAGGCTCTACACTGCGCCCATGACTCGTCCCAACGTTCTCATTCTCTCCGGCCATGACCCGAGCGGCGGCGCCGGCCTGCACGCCGACATCGAAGCGGTGGCCGCGCAGGGCGCGCACGGCGCCGCCGTGATCACGGCGCTCACCCGCCAGGACACGCGCAATGTCTACGGCGTCGCGCCGGTGGCCGAGGATTTCTTCGCCGCCTGTATCGATACGCTGCTGGACGACATGCCGTTCGCCGCAATCAAGACCGGCGTGCTGGTCACGGCCGGCCAGGTTCGGATCGTCGCCGAGCTGGCAGCCCGCCTGCCTGGCGTGCCGCTGGTGGTCGACCCGGTGCTGGTCGCGGCCGGCGGCGGCGAACTCGCCGGTGACCCGGTGGGTCGGGCCATGCGCGATGCGTTGTTTGCTCAGGCGACCGTCATCACGCCGAACACCGATGAGGCACGCCGCCTGTGCGCGGGCGAAACCGATATCGACCGCTGCGGCGCGATGCTGGTGGCGGCCGGCTGTCATGCGCTGATCACCGGCGGCGATGACGGCGACGAGGCCGAAGTCGTCAACCGCCTGTACACGCCCGACGGGGAGATCGAGCGCTATACCTGGCCGCGCCTGGCCGGCCGCTTCCATGGCTCCGGCTGTACGCTCGCGGCCAGCCTGGCGGCGCGGCTGGCGCTGGGAGAATCGCTCGGCGACGCCGTGGCCAATGCCCAGGCCTACACCGGGCGCGCCCTGGCGCGCAGCTTCAGCGCCGGCTCCGGCCAGTCGATTCCGGGGCGCTGGCCGGGAGGCGACCGATGAGCGCCACCCGCGGCCTGTATGCCATTTACAATCGTGCCGGGCTCGACGGCGATCGGCTCGCGGCCGTGGATGCGGTACTCGCGGCGGGCGCGATCTGGCTGCAGTATCGTGACAAGCGCCCGGAGGCGCCGGATCGTGGGCTGATGGCCGAACTGGCCGCTCTGACCCGTGCCCACGGGGCGAAACTGATCATCAACGACGACTGGCGGCTGGCCGTGGAGACCGGCGCGGACGGTGTCCACCTGGGCCAGGCCGACGGCAGCGTCAGTCAGGCACGGGCCGCGCTCGGCCCACGGGCGATCGTCGGCATCAGCTGCCAGGATCGAATCGCGCGGGCCCGGGCGGGCATTGCCGCCGGCGCCAGCTATGTCAGCTTCGGCCGTTTTTTTGCCTCCACCACCAAACCGGATGCGCCACCGGCCGAAACGCGCGTGCTGACCGCTGCCCGCGAACTTGGCGTGCCGGTGGTCGCCATCGGCGGGATTCACGCCGGCAATGCGCCCGCCCTGATCGCGGCCGGCGCCGACCTGATCGCCGTGTCCGCCGGCCTGTTCGCGGCCGCCGATCCGGGCGCCGCGGCCGCCGAACTGGCGCATCTGTTCGCGCCGCAGCCGCCCGATCGCTGACCCCGGGCGTGCATTGCCCGCCCGCGCCGCGCGGTCCTGGCGCCCCGGTCTCGGCGCAAACCGCAACAGGTTCTAGAATGTTCGCAGGTTCCGTTATTTGGAGTATTCGATGAGCTCTCAGCACGCCCGCCCCGGCCCCCGTTCGGTCGAACTGTTCGATCGCGCCCGACGTGTCACGCCCGGCGGTGTCAATTCGCCGGCCCGCGCCTTCAACGGCGTTGGCGGCGGCGCGCCGGTGTTCATCGATCGCGCGAAGGGCGCCTGGATCACCGATGTCGACGGCAACGATTATGTCGACTACGTCGGCTCGTTCGGTCCGATGATTCTCGGCCACGCCGACCCGGCCGTGGTCGAGGCCGTGCAGAAGCAGGCCGCGAAGGGCCTGTCCTTCGGCGCGCCGACCGGGCTCGAGGTCGAACTGGCCGAGCTGATCAGCGAGATGGTGGCCTCGATCGAGTCGGTGCGCATGGTCAATTCGGGCACCGAGGCGGCGATGACCGCCATCCGCCTGGCCCGCGGGTATACCGGACGCAACAAGATCCTCAAGTTCGCCGGCAACTATCATGGCCATGTCGATGCCCTGCTGGTCAACGCCGGCTCCGGGCCGCTGACGCTGGGCATCCCGGGCTCGCCGGGGGTGCCGGCCTCGGTGGTCGAGGACACGCTCGTGGCCACCTACAACGACCTGGCATCGGTCCAGACGGCGTTCGCCGAACACGGCAGCGAGATCGCCGCGATCATGGTCGAACCCGTGGCCGGCAACATGAACTGCGTGCCGCCGGTCGACGGGTTTCTGGCAGGCCTGCGCCATCTCTGCGATGCGCACGGCGCACTGCTGATCTTCGACGAAGTGATGACCGGTTTTCGTGTTCATCCGGGCTGTGCGCAGGCTTATTACGGCGTCACCCCGGACGTCACCGCGCTCGGCAAGATCGTGGGCGGCGGCATGCCGGTGGGCGCGGTCGGCGGGCCGGCCGCGGTGATGGAAACGCTGGCGCCGAGCGGCCCGGTATACCAGGCCGGCACATTGAGCGGCCATCCACTGGGCATGGCCGCCGGTATCGCCACGCTCTCGCAGATTCGCGACGGTTCGGTGCATGCCGCCATCGAGCCCAGGGTGGCGGCGCTGCGTGCGGGCCTGGAAGCACGCGCGAAACAGCACGGCGTGCCGTTCATGACCCAGGCCGCGGGCGCCATGTTCGGCATGTTCTTCACCGCGGCCGAACGGGTCACGCGTTTCGACGAAGTCGCCGCCTGTGATCTCGACGCTTTCACGCGTTTCTTCCACGGCATGCTCGATAACGGCGTCTATCTGGCACCGGCGGCCTTCGAAGCCGCGTTTGTCTCGCGCGCCCATGATGACGAGGCGCTCGCGGCGACACTGGCCGCCGCGGACAAGGCGTTCGCCGCCGCGGCCGCCGGCTAGGCCCGCGGTCCCGCCCGCGTGGCCCATGCCCTCATCACCGCGATCCTGGCCTGGGTCTCGGCCCATCCGACGCTGGCTGTCGCGGTGGTATTCGCCGTGGCCGTCGCCGAGTCGCTGTTCCTGTTCGGTCTCCTGATCCCCGGCGCCATCTTCATGTTCGCCTTCGGGGCACTGATCGGCAGTCAGGCCCTGTCGGCCACGGCCACCTTCGCCGCCGCCATCGCCGGCACACTGGCCGGCGACAGTGCGAGCTATGCGCTGGGCCGGCGTTATCGCGGCCGGCTGCACGACCTGCCCGGCCTGGCGCGCATCCCCGGCGGCGTCGCCCGCGGCGAGGCATTCTTCGCCCGGCACGGCGGCAAGGGCATCGTGCTCGGCCGGCTCATCGGCGCCCTGCGCCCGGTCATGCCGACGGTGGCGGGCGCGGCGGGCCTGTCGGTGACCCGATTCGCGATCATGGAAGTGATCGCTACCGCGCTTTGGGCGCCGATCTATATCGGCCCGGGCGTGGTGTTCGGCGCTTCGCTCGACCTGGCCGCCCAGGTCGCGACCCGGCTGGCGATTCTGCTGCTCGGCGCCTCGGCGATCGTTTGGGTGGCGACCAGCCTGGCGCGCCTCGCGGTGGTGGCCGGGCGCAGCGCCGGCCGGCGTTATGCCGAGCGCTTGATGAACTGGAGCCGCCGGCATCGCCGACTGGGCCTGCTCGGCCCCGCGCTGGCCGATCCGCGCCAGCCCGAAATCCCCGCACTGGCCGTGGCGGCGGCCCTGCTGATGGGCGCGATCGCCGTGGTCTACCTGGCGCTCTGGGGCTGGGCGGGTCCGCGCTATCCGACGACGTTCGATGCGCTGGCGTTCTATCTGATCGGCAGCCTGCACAACACACCGACCGATGCGTTCGCGCGTTGGGTCGCCGAGTTGGGCTCACCGCTGATCTATCTGCCGTTCGCGACCCTGATCGCGATCACGCTGTCGGTGATGGGCAACTGGCGGGCCGCGGCCCACTGGATCGTGGCGATCGCATTTTCCGCGACCGCCACGCTGTTGCTGCGCTGGCTACTCGCGATTCCGCCGCCCGCCGTATTCTTCCAGCGGGCCGCGGGGGACCCGCTGTACCTCGCCGGCGGCGGCCAGGATCTGGTGCTCTGTGCCACCGTCTACGGGCTGGCCGGCATGATCGTGCGCACGCGCCAGCCGATCGAACTGCGGCCGTATTACGACTCGGCCACGGTCGCCGGCATCGTGCTGATCGCGCTGGCCCGGCTGTATCTGGGCCTGGACTGGGCCAGCGACAGCCTGATCGGGCTGGGCGTGGCGTTCGTGTGGCTCAATCTGCTGATGATCGGCTTCCGGCGCCAGCGGCCGCGCCCGGTCCGCGGGCGGCCGGTACTCATGGCACTGGTCAGCTGTGTCGTGTTCGCCGGGCTGCTGGTACTGCTGCCCGGTGGCGCCCTGCACGACCTGCCCGGCCGTGTCGGCCCGCCGTTGAGCGGCCCGGCCCGGCACGTCGACAACTGGGCCGAGGGCGGCTATCGCTGCCTGCCCGCCCATATCCAGACCCTCCGCGGGCGGGGCGGCGCGCCGTTGAATCTCCAGGCCGCCGGCGATATCGGCGCGTTGCGCGACGCGCTGGCGCATGCCGGCTGGCGCCCGTCGGCCCGAATCGGCGCCGGCACCGCGCTCCGCAGCCTGGCCCCGGACACGCCGATCGATACGCTGCCGGTACTGCCGCGGGTACACGACGGCCGCCGGCCGATGCTGGTAGTGACCCATCCCGTGGCGGGCCACCCCCGCCGGCGCTGGGTTCTGCGGCTCTGGTCGACCACACGCGTCACCGCCGTCGACGGCGCGCCGATCTGGGTCGGCATGATCGATGGCCAGCGCGTCGGCCACGAACTGCAGATGCTGACCACGGCCCTTGATGAAACCGATTACGCCGCGGCGGCCGCGTTCATGAGCGCCAATCTCGCCGCACACGGAGTCGGCTACCGACAGGTGACCCATGCCCACGATCCGCTGGTCCTGATGTGGGCCGCAGCACCCGGGGGCGATGCTACAGTAGCGCCGCGTTAGGGCCTGTTGCCGTTTCACGCGACGCCGCGTTGCGGCTCCAAATCGTGTCAGCCAAGGCGCAGGGCGCCGGCCGCAGTCATTCTGCGGTCAAGCCCTGCAACGCCGGATGGCGCGATTTGGGGCCACAACCCGAAGGGCCGGCGGCCATTTTTGCGCAATCCGGCGTTGCAACTCGCTCATGTAGCGAGGCTACACTACGCTCGTTGCGCCTTGTCTTGCGCAAAAATGGCCGCCGGCGCGGTGCCGCGTGAAACGGCAACAGGCCCTGGGGCGGTTGCCGTGGCACGCCACGCCCGCCGTATCCACGTTCCACCGATTGCAGTCGAGATAGCGACGATCATGGCCAAGCCCGACGCCCCGAAGACCACGAAGCTCAAGCAGCCGGGTTTTTTGACCCGGATGCGCGCCAGCCTGAACAAGGGCAATTCGTGGCTCACCTACGATCTGCGCAACCTGTTGCCCGGCGAGACCGTGGACCAGGACGCGCTCGACGAACTGGAGACCCAGCTGCTGCTGGCCGACGTCGGCGTGGACGCCACCGGCCAGGTCATGCATCGGCTGCAGACGCTCTACGACGGCGGCCAACTGCGCACATCCAAGGATCTAGGCAAGTCGCTGCGCGAACATCTGGGCAATATCCTGGCGCCCTGCGAGGCGCCGTTGGCGATCCCGGACGACGTCAAGCCCTATGTAATCCTCATGGTCGGCGTGAACGGCGTCGGCAAGACCACGACCATCGGCAAGCTGTCGAAGAAACTGCAGGATGCCGGCAAGTCGGTGATGCTCGCCGCCGGCGATACCTTTCGCGCAGCCGCCGTCGAACAGCTCACCGAGTGGGGCGAGCGCAACAACGTGCCGGTGGTCTCCCAGGGCAGCGGCGCCGATTCGGCCTCGGTGGTCTTCGACGCCTATTCGCGCGCCACCGCGCGCGGCGTCGACGTGCTGATCGCGGACACGGCCGGGCGGCTGCATACCCAGGGCCACCTGATGGAAGAGCTCAAGAAGATCAAGCGCGTGCTGGCCAAGCAGAACACCGATGCGCCGCACGAGATCATGCTGGTGGTCGACGCCACCACCGGCGGCAACGCACTGCAGCAGGCCGTGGCCTTCAACGACGCGGTCGGGCTGACCGGCATCACGGTGACCAAGCTCGACGGCTCGGCTTCCGGCGGCGTGGTGTTCGCCATCTGCCAGAAACTGGGGCTGCCGCTGCGCTTTATCGGCGTGGGCGAAACGGTCGCCGATCTGGGCGTATTCGAGGCCGAGCATTTCATGGACGCACTGTTCGATCGGCAAGCGTAGCCGCGCCCGCGGCCTTGCCAAAGAGACGGGCCTGGCCGAGGATTGCGGCACGTCCAACGGACCCTCTCCGATGACCGATATCGTGGCCTTCGACAACGTGGTCAAGCGCTACCCCGGCGGCAAGCTCGCGCTGGATCGCGTTTCACTGCGCCTGGCGCGCGGCGAAATGGCGTTCCTGACCGGCCACTCCGGTGCCGGCAAGTCCACGCTGATGAAACTGATCGGGCTGATCGAGCGCCCGACGCGCGGGCGCGTGGTGATCAACGGCACGGATCTGGCCCGGGTGCGGCGCGTGCATATCCCGCGTTATCGCCAGCGCGTCGGGCTGATCTTCCAGAACTACAACCTGCTGCACGATCGTACGGTGTTCGATAACGTCGCCCTGCCGCTGGTCATCCGCGGCGTGGGGCATGGCGAGATCGCACGGCGCGTGCGGGCGGCGCTGGACACGGTCGGCCTGCTCTCACACGAGAAAAAATTCCCGATCACGCTGTCCGGCGGCGAGCAACAGCGCGTCGGCATCGCCCGCGCCGTGGTCAACCGGCCGCATCTGCTGCTGGCCGATGAGCCGACCGGCAATCTCGACCCGGAGCTGTCGGCCGACATCATGCGGCTGTTCACGCGGCTCAACGAGACCGGCACCAGCATCATGATCGCCACCCACGCCATCGACCTGGTCGAAGATATGGGTTATCGGCGGATCGCCCTCGAACACGGCCATCTGGAGGCCGGCTGAGCATGCCCGAGTCACAGCCCGGCAGCAGTTCGCGCAGCAGCGGCCCGGCTGCGCGCGGCCGCCGACGCGGCCGGCTCGCCAGCTGGGCCGCCTCGCATGCCCGTTGCCTGCTGGAGAGTCTCGGCCGGCTGCACCGGCGCTGGGTCGCCAGTCTGCTCACCGTGCTGGTGATCGGCATCGCGCTGGCCCTGCCGGCCGGCTTGTACGTACTGGTCAAGAATCTCGACACACTGGCCTCGAACTGGCATCAATCGGTGCGCATCTCCCTGTATCTGAAGCAGGATGTCTCCGTCGACGCCGGCCAGCACCTGGCCGACGACCTGGCCGGCGAAGCCGGCATAACCGCGACCCGATTCATTTCCGCCAACCAGGGGCTGCGCCAGTTCAAGCGCACCAGCGGTTTCGGCGCCGCGCTCGATGCCCTGGGCTCCAACCCCCTGCCCGGCGTGATCGAGGTCACGCCGAAGGCCAGCCTGCCACCGGCCGCGGTCAGCCAGTTGGTGGCGCAACTGTCGCAGCGCAAGGCAGTCGATCATGCGGCGCTCGATCAGGCCTGGCTGCGGCGTCTGACCGCCATTCTCGCGCTGATCTCACGCGCTTCCTGGGTGATCGGCGCCCTGTTGTCGGCGGCCGTGCTGTTCATCGTCGGCAATACCATTCGCCTGGATATCGAAAACCGGCGCCAGGAAATCGAGGTGATGAAACTTCTGGGCGCGAGCAATGCCTTCATCCGGCGGCCGTTTCTCTACAGCGGCGTGTGGTATGGCCTGCTCGGTGCACTCGTCGCACTCGTGGTGCTCGCCGCCTGTTATCTGGCCCTGGGCGGGCCATTGTCCACGCTCACCGCGTCCTACCAGGGCAGCCTCGACCTGAAGGGGCTGAGCCTGCGTGAAAGCCTGTCACTGCTGGTGCTCGGCATCGCCCTGGGCTGGCTGGGCTGCGCGATCACCGTCAACCGGCAACTGGCCGCGATCAAGCCGAAATAACGCATCGGATTGCCCCGGATCCGGGGAACCCCGAAGCCGGATCAGGGTCTTACCGCATAGTTCAATATTGTGCACTCAGCGCCCCCGAATTTGCTAAAATAGGGGCTATATGCCATTAGCCCAAGGAGGCTACATTCATGGCCAACGATATTTCCCTGTCTCCCGCGAAGATGAACCTGCCGACGCTGTCGTCGGCCAGTATCGAAGCCTATCTTCAGGCGGTCTCCAGTATTCCCGTTCTCGATCAGGAGGATGAGCAGAAACTGGCACGGCGTCTGCGCGACGACGGCGATATCCAGGCGGCCCAGAAGCTGATTCTGTCCAACCTGCGCTTCGTGGTCCATGTCGCCCGTGGCTATTCCGGCTATGGCCTGCCGCTGGCCGATCTGGTCCAGGAAGGCAACATCGGTCTGATGAAGGCGGTCAAACGCTTCGACCCCGATGTCGGCGTCCGCCTGATTTCGTTTGCCGTGCACTGGATCCGTGCCGAGATCCACGAATACATCCTGCGCAACTGGCGCATCGTGAAGGTGGCGACGACCAAGGCACAGCGCAAGTTGTTCTTCAACCTGCGCAGCTCGAAGAAGCGGCTCGGCTGGATGAATAATGCCGAAGTCGAGGCCGTGGCCGGCGATCTCGGCGTCAAGCCGGAGACGGTGCTGCAAATGGAGCGCCGGCTGTCCGGCGGCGACCAGTCGTTCAATGCCCTGCCGTCCGCGGGCGAGGAAACAGCCTATGCGCCGGAAGACTATCTGTCCTCCGACGACGGCGACGATCCGGCTTCCGATATCGAGAACGACAACTGGCAGACCTATCAGCATGCCAACCTCGAACGGGCGATGACCGAGCTGGATGAACGCAGCCGCGATATTCTTGAGTCCCGCTGGCTGCGCGAGGACGGCAAGATCGGGCTGCAGGAGCTCGGCGACAAGTACCGGGTGTCCGCCGAACGCATTCGTCAGCTCGAGGTCGCGGCAATCAAGAAGCTGCGCAACGCCATGGCCGAGGCGTAACGGCCGGTTTTCCGCGGCCACGCTTATCGCTTTCGCATGGACCGGTGTCGACGGCGCCTGCTGCAGGCCACTGCGGCCTGGGTGGGCGCCGGATCGATCGGGCGCCTGCCGGTGGCGTGGGCCGCCGCCTCGGGGGCGCCGCTGTCCGGTGGCGCGCCTTTCTCCTTCCACCGGTTGATCGACCATGCCGGCCATCTGGCCACCCTGCCCTATGTGCCGCCGCAGCCGCGCTACGGCAAGCTGCTGTCCGAAATCGGCTACCAGACCTTCATGGGCATCGAGACCCGCAAAGGTCACGAGTTGTGGGCAGACACCGATCTGCCGTTCGCGGTCGAATTCTTCCATCTCGACAACGGCACGCGCGTGCCGGTCGACATCAATATCGTCAGCGACGGTCGCGCCCACCACCTCGACTACGATCCCCGCATGTTCGTCTATCCCGACCCCGCCATGGCGCGGCGCATGCCCGACGACCTCGGCTACGCGGGATTCCGCCTGCATGACGCCCGCACCGATCATCGCGAATGGCTGGCGTTCAAGGGGGCAAGCTATTTCCGCAGCCCCGGGACCGAGAACCAGTACGGCCTGTCGGCGCGTGGCGTAGCGGTCAACAGCGCCGAGCCCGGGCCCGAATCCTTTCCGGATTTTACCCGCTTCTGGCTCCAACGCCCCGCGCCGAGTGACGACGAGATCACGATCTGGGCACTGCTGGAAGGCGAACACCTCACCGGCGCCTATGAGATGCGCTGCCGGCGGCCGGGCGACGTGATCATGGATATCCGTAGCCGGCTGTTCCAGCGCAAGGCTATCGACCGGCTCGGCATTGCGCCGTTGACCAGCATGTTCTGGTTCTCCGAAACCAATGCCCGTCGCGGCGCCGATTGGCGGCCCGAGGTGCACGACAGCGACGGACTGGCGATCGCCACCGGCCGGGGCGAACGCATCTGGCGTGCCCTGAACAACCCACCGCGTCCCGATATCTCGCTGTTTGCCGATGAAAATCCGCGCGGCTTCGGCCTGCTTCAGCGCGACCGGGACTTCGATCATTACCAGGACTCGGGCGTTGCCTTCGAGCGGCGACCTAGCGCCTGGATCGAGCCGGCCGGCCACTGGGGCGCGGGGCATGTCGCCCTGTTCGAACTACCGACCCGCGAAGAGATCAACGACAACATCAATGCATTCTGGGTTCCGGACAAACCGGCCACGGCCAATGCGCGCTGGGCGTTCGACTACACACTGTCATGGACCGACCAGGCACCGTTTCCGCGCGACCTGGCGCGTGTCCGTGCCACGCGTACCGGCCGTGCCGGCCGCCCCGGCACGTACCGGGACCGAAGCCCCCTCGATCGCAAGTTCGTGATCGATTTCACCGGCGGCCCGATTGCCGGCAAGCCGGGCAAGGATGTCCACATCGATGCCTCGGCCAGCCGGGGCCGCATCGACAACCCCTACGTTGTCGCCATCGGCGCGAACGAGCCCGGCTGGCGCGTTTTCCTCGACTGGCTCGGCGACAAGCCGCCCGGCCCGGCGGAGGCCGCGGTCCTGCGCTGCCGCCTGATGCGGGGCGATAAGCCGCTGACCGAGACCTGGGTGTACTCGTACTATCCGCGCCCCCTGCTGGGCTAGGTGCCGTTCCGTCCGCGTCCGCGCCAAGCGCTGTTCTGCCGCAAGGCGAGGCAGCCCGTGTGCGGCTTATTAATCCGGCATCAAAACAGCTGACTTCACCCGCTGTTTTCAACGCCTTCAAAAATAAAAGCCGGCGCCTGTCCGTCTTTTATTTTCAAAGGCTTCCCGGCCAATGGCCGCGGCGAGCATGCGCTCGCATACGCGCGCTATTAACCCGAAAAATCATCTGTTTTTGTGCCGGGTTAATAGCGCGTCTACGCGAGCGCGCTGCAACGCGGGGTTGCGGCTAGACCTCCGGCACGCCGCCGTCCGGCGCATCACCCGCATCCGCTTCCCCTGCATCCCGCGGGCGCGCCTCGGCCTGGGCCAGACGCTTGCGCGGGCGCCGGACGCCCGCGAACTGACGTGTGACGCTTTCGTCGATCGAGCGAATGTGCAGATCCTGCTGCGGGAACACGATCTCGATGCCGTTGGCATCGAACAACGCGTGGATGCGTCGATACAGCGCGTGCTGTAGCGGCAGCAGATTGAAAAGATCGTGATAGAACACGCGCGCCTCGAACAGGACGGCGCTATCGCCGTAGCCGACCATGAACACCGAGGGCGCCGGCGTCTCCAGCGCCACCGGCTCCGCCCGGATCGCCTCGTAGATCAGCTTCTCGACCAGATCGGCATCAGCATCGTAGGACACGCCCACCTTGATGATCAGGCGGGTGATGTCGTCGGTGAGCGTCCAGTTGATCACGGTCTCGGTGATGAAGGTCTTGTTCGGGATCACCAGTTCCTTGTTGTCCCAATCGGTGATCGTGGTGGCCCGGATACGGATGCGCGAAACGGTGCCGGTGAGCGTACCCACGGTCACCGTATCGCCGACCCGGACCGGGCGCTCGAACAGAATCACGAGACCCGAGACGAAATTGGCGAAGATTTCCTGCAGACCGAAGCCAAGACCGACACCGATGGCCGCGATCAGCCACTGGATGGAGGACCAGTGCAGGCCGATGAGATTGACCGCCACCAGTACGCCAAAGATCACGATGGCGTACTGGAACAGCGTGGCCATCGCGTAGCGGCTGCCCGCATCCATCGATAACCGGCGCAGGACGGTGATTTCCAGAAAGCCCGGCAAATTGCGCCCGGCCAGCGCCGTGACCACCGCGACCGCAACCGCCAACAGCAGTGCGCCCAGGGTCACGTTGGTGATCTGGGTCTGGCCGCCGACACGCGTCGCATACTGCCAGAGATTGATGTTATCGAGCAGCTGCAGCGCAGGCAGGGTGTCGGACCAGATCAGCCACAGGCCGGTGCCGATCATGAGCGTAATCACCACCTTGATCAGGCCGCGGGTCTGCTCGCTGATCTGGATCAGATCGATCTCGAGACTATCGAGGGTCTCCGGCGCGCCCTCACCCGAAACTGCCGCGGCCTCGCGCGTCGCGCGCGCTTCGCGGGCCTCTTCGCGCTTGCGTAGCGCCCGGGCCAGCGCCAGGCGTCGCTCGACTACGGTCAGCCAGCGCACGATCAGGCTGTAGACGATCACCGAGCCGCCCAGCACGGCGATGGAATAGAAAAACCGCGACTGCAGCTGCAGCGCCGTGTAGTAGTAGCCCAGCCCGGCCAGGCCGCACAGCGCCAGGGGCACGCCGGTCGCCAACGGCAGCCAGAAATAACCCAGCCGCCAGGCACTGCCGTCGTCGGCGGTCATTACATCGGCCAACGCACCACGCATCGGGTGCAATACGCGCCACGCAAAGACGGCGATCGAGAGTTCACCGAACATGAAGGCCGCGCGGCCCAGCGTCTCACGCTTGGCATCGTCGTCGAAGGCCTCGGTCATGCTGATGATGACCACCGGCGCGATCAGCGCAATCATCACCCAGCGCAGATTGCGATACAGTCCGCGGCGGGCGCTGCCCGGCCAATGGAAGTGGCGGTCCGCCAGGCCGCTCTCCCGGCAGACGTTGGCGAACGGTTCAATGAAAACGAGCAAGAAGCCGAGCTGGAAGACCGCCGCGGCCACCGCCTGGCTGAACTTCGACGCCTCGGGGGCATGCCGCAACAGAAACGCGGCCAGGAAAAAGATCAGTATGCTCGGCAGCGACAACAACACGGTGATCACGGTCGCTCGCAACGTCAGCCACATGGTGTCGTGGCTGACGTTGCCGACCGGCTCGCCGAGCCGCCGCAACCGATGCCGCATCGGCCGGCGAATCGCAATCAACAGCGCGATTACCAGCGCACCCAGACCCGCCCAGATCGGCTGAGCGATTACGCCGGCCGCAAGCGCCGATACCGTCTGCTTCCAACTGCCCGGATCGATCAGCCAGGGCATGCCCGCCGCCACCCGCGCCGGCCAGTCGAGCCGGATGGCATGAAACGACGGCAGCCAGAACAGACGCTCGTCGAGCAGGCGATTGAATGAGGACAACGTGCTCTGATATTGCTGCGACAGGCTCTTCAGATCGCGACCGATATTCACGAACCGGCCCTGGGCATCGATGAGCATGTCGACAATCGAACGCCGCTGCTTGAGCAGATTGACCAGCGACTCGCGCTGGCCGGCGCTGAGCTTGACGCCCGCCTTGTCCGCCATGCGATCGGCCATGGCATCGGGGTTGTCGAGTTCCGCGCGGTCCTGCTGCAGCTGGAAGCGCTTCAATTCGGCCGATGAGATATCCGGCTGATCCGACGACCCCGAGCCGGACAGGAACGGCAGCGCGGGATTCGCCAGACGTCGCCGCTGATTGCGCAATACATCGCCCAGCGCGACCGAACCGCCGCCGATCTCGAGCTGGCGCTGAACGAGATTCAAACGGCGTTCCAGATTCTCCACCCGGGCGCGCTGGTTGCTCTGGCGCTGGCTGAGGGCCTGGGTTTTCTGGGTGATCTTGGAAAGTTCGTGAGTCAGCTCGACGTTGCGCTGGGCCGCCTTGGTGATCGGCGCCAGCGAACTCCGCAGTTCACTCAGCTTATCCTCGCTGGCATTCTGCAGCGATTGCGCCGAGGCATTCTGCTGACGGCTCAGCGCGGTCTGGATCCGGGCCAGCGACTCGTTGAGATGGGCGACCTTGGCTTCTGCCAGTGAGCGGCGTGCCTCGAGCAGCTGCTCATGGTTGTCGAGGCCGGTCAGTTCCTCATGCAGGCGCTCGATTTCGGCGTTGAGCGCATCCCGACGCGCCACATTCAGCTCGCTCTGGGCCTGGGCGAGCACACTGGCCTTCGGGCCCGGACTCGGGCCACCGGCGTTGGCGCTCGCCAGCGACTGCAGCTTGTTGCGCGCTTCGGCCAGCGACTGGCGCGCCGACTCCGGCCGCTGAGCGGCACGCGTCAATTTATCCCGCAGATCGGACAGATCGGCCTGGGCATCCGACAGCTCGGTACGCAGCTTGTCGGCGCGCGACGACAGTTCGTCCAGCGAAAGATTGTCGAGCTGATCCAGCGGCGTCGGCTTCTGCAGATCGGCCAGGGCCTGGTGTGCCTGCTCGATCTTTTTCGGTGCCTGCGCCGCGTCCTCGCGCAGTTTCGCTGCCTGCTTGCGATCCGCCTCGGCCGATTGCAGCGCCGAAATCGCGTCCTGGTAGGTTTGCACCGCGTGGGCGCGTACAGCGTCCGACAGATCCTTGCGCGATTTCGCCGTTTTGATCTCTGCCTTGAGATGCTGGATCTGGCTGGCGTAATCCTTGGGTTGGTCGCCACTGCCGGTGGCCGCCATGGCCACAGTGGACGCGGCCAGCCCGAACACCAGGACGACCCAGCACAGCAACATGACGGCCCCCACCCGGGGGCCATGCTGAAAATGACGGCGATGCAACACAGCGCGATCGACTCGCTCGGTTCGATTCAAAGTAACCTAGTCTACGGCCTGTCCCGCTCGCGAGCGATACGAAAATTAAAGGGATACAAGCGGACACGGATGCTGGCCGAATACGGGCGCACCGTCATCGCCGAGCGGACCGCTTGTATCGTGACTGTCGACGCGGCCACGGCCGTCGCCCGCCGGCTTGTGGGTGCCGATTGCTGCAATGCACAATAAGGTCGCGTCGCGCCGCGGGGTCCGGTCCGGGCCCATCGCGACATGGGGTTTTGCTGTCGAATCTGTTACAAACACGTCAATGGCTCGCTACGATTCCAACCCTCCCACCATCGCCGTTCGCACCCCGCCGCGCCGGGGCGAGGCGCGTGCCGCCTTGATGGAGGCCGCACTGGAACTCGTGGCCAGCGAAAGCAACTTCTCGGCGCTGTCCCTGCGCCGGATCGCACGCCGGGCCGGCGTCGTGCCCACGGCGTTCTATCGACATTTCCAGGACATGGACGCACTCGGCATGGCGCTGGTGGAGGATACCTTCGCCGAACTGCGACGCATGCTCGGCGATGCCGACCTGCCGTCGATGCCCATTGATGGCTTGACGCGTTATTCGGTCCAGCTGTTCGCGTCACACGTTCGCGATCACCGGCTGCTGTTTCAGTTCCTGATCAAGGAGCGTTACGCGGGCAGCGCGGCAATGCGCGCCGCCATCCACGGGCATATCAGCGCGCTGATCGACGAACTCGCCGATGATTTGGCGCAGTTCGATGAATTCGACCATATCGATATCGACGATCTGCGCATGATTGCCGAACTCGTGGTCAACGCGATCATCGCGGTCTCCGAGCGAATCCTGGATGTTCCCCCGGACGCTGCCGCCGACGACGCGCTCATGCTGCGGGCCGAAAAGCAGCTGCGCCTCATCTTTCTCGGCGTGGGCCGCTGGAGCAGCCGGGGCACGCATCGCACGCCAACGCCGGATACGGCGCGGGTCGCGCGCGAAAGCTAGGGCCTGTTGCCATTTCGTGCGAGTCCGCCCCAAGCGCTTCCTGAAAAATTACTTGGGGGCGGCAAGACGAGGCGTAGCGAATGTGGCGTAGTTATTCTACGTGAGAGAGCTACAACGCTGGATTGCCGCAAAACAGCGCTTGTCCCGAAGGGTTGGGCCGCCCATAAAAATTTACTAGGAGCGCCCGGCGGCGTTGCGAGTCTGGGTCGTGGCACGCCCAGAGCCGGCGACTCGCGCCTTGCCGGACACGATTTGCGGACTCCAGCGCGGCGCTCGCACGAAATGGCAACAGGCCCTAGTCGCCGCCGCGCGGCCGGGTAGCCGCCGGATCGTCAAGCTGTGCGCGCACGCGCTGCAGGATCTCCGGCACCAGCGACAAGCCCCATTGCGAACCGAGATCCAGCGTCTCCGCCATGAGCTCCGGCGAGGTGTCGACCAGCTTCTGGCCCAGCGGCGAGCGATAGAACCGCACCAGCTGGCTGAGTTCAATCAGATTGAAGTGCTTTTCGTAGACCGGGGCCAGCACGGAATAAAGCGCGTCGCCGTCCCGAATATGCTCGGACACCACGGCCCGGGTCTGCTGCTGGATCACGCCCATCGTCCGCGGGTTGAGCGTCGGCCCGAACATGGCGATGGCACGCGACACGCGATCGACCAGTTCCTGCGAGAACAGCGCCTGTACTTCCGGCGTATCGGTGAGATCGACCAGCGTCCGAATCAGCTGTTCCTTGCGCGCGTCGCTGCCTGCAACGTGCGCCAGGGGCGAGCCTGCGGCAACCACGCGGGGCGAGACATCCGACCCCGTACCGGCGTGAGCCGCTGCCGGCACCATGATAGCGGCCAGCGCAATGGCGCCGGCCCGCTGCAAACGCCTGCGGCGATCAGGCCGCCCGGGCAGGACCCACGTTGTCATGAAAGTTGCGCCCCTCGGTGGTCGCGGCGATGATGCCGCGGCGGATCACGAAATCACCAAAATGCTCGCCGTCCTCGCGTTCGGCGGCAAAGCGCTCGATCAACGGGGTCAGCTCGGCGAGAATCTCGTCCTCACCGATATTCTCGCGATAAAGCTTATTCAGACGTGAACCGTCGAAGGCCGCGCCGAGATACAGGTTGTACTTGCCCGGCGCCTTGCCGACGAATGCGATCTCGCCGAGAAACGGACGGGCGCAACCGTTCGGGCAACCGGTCATGCGGATGACGATCGGCACCTCGCCCACGCCGGCGTCCGTCATCACCCCCTGCAGCTTGTCGACCAGTTCGGGCAGATAACGCTCGGACTCGGCCATGGCCAGGCCACAGGTCGGGAACGCCACGCAGGACATCGAGGCATGGCGCAACGGCGAGCGCTCGCGTCCGTCGTCAAGCCCGTAGTGGGCGGCCAATGCCTCGATCGCCGGCTTGTCGGCCTCGTCGATGCCGGCAAACACGATATTGTGGTTGCCGGTCAGCCGGATCGTGCCCTTGTGTATCCTCGCCAGCTCGCGCAGCGCGGTCATCAGTTTGTAGCCGGGCCGGCCACGATACTGGCCGTGATGGGCCCGGCCATTGTCGTCGAAATCGGCGATACGGCCGTTCTCGATGAACAGCGTCAAATGCCATGCGCCATCGTCGGACTGCTGCCAGCCGAGCGGATCGCCGTTGCGCTCGAAATGATAATCGCGCGCATCCTCGAGCTCGATACCGGCGCGCTCCGCCAGCTGCGCATGAATGAAATCGAGGCCATGATCGTCGATCGTGTATTTGAAGCGCGCATGCTTGCGGTTCTCGCGATCACCGTAGTCGCGCTGGATCTTGACCAGCGTTTCGACCGTCTTCAGCACATGATCCAGGCCGGCGAAACCGATCACCGTGCCCAGACGCGGATAGGTCGCCGGCTCGCCGTGGGTGGTGCCCATCCCGCCGCCGATGGCGACATTGAAGCCGATCAACTCGCCGTTCTCGATGATCGCGATCAGGCCGATGTCGTTGGCGAACACATCGACGTCGTTCTCCGGGGGCACGGCGATGGCGATCTTGAACTTGCGCGGCAGGTAGGACTTGCCGTAAATCGGCTCGTGGTCCGCCTCGCCGGACGGCGGCTGCTCGAGAAAGATCTCTTCGTAGGCCCGTGATTTCCAGGCCAGATGCTCGGACAGCCGGCTCGACCAGTCGTGAATCGCCGCATGCACCGCCGATTTCTCCGGAAACGCCGACGCCATCACGTTGCGATTGACGTCACCACAGGCGCCGCGGGCGTCCACGCCGATCTTGTAGGCATCCTGCAGCAGCGGTCGCAGATGCTTCTTGGCCACATGGTGGAACTGAAAGGTCTGGCGTGTGGTCAGCCGCAGCGTGCCGTTGGCATATTCATGGGCCAGGCGGTCGATTTCCAGATACTGCTCGCCGGTAACGACACCGGCCGGCAGGCGCAGGCGCAACATGAACTGGTAGTGCGGTTCCAGTTTCGAGGCCTTGCGCTCGGCGCGGATGTCGCGATCGTCCTGCTGGTAGAAGCCATAGAACTTCGTCAGCTGGGTATCGTCCTGGGCGATCGAGGCAGTCAGCTCGTCGGCCAGGCCCTCGGCAATGGTGCCGCGCAGATAGTTGCTGGCCAGCTTGATGTGTTCAACGGGAGACAGGTTCTTGGTGTCGCTCATGGCGTTCACTCGCTATTGCAAATCGGCGCTCGTTGGGGCTCGGATATCGGCGGGCCGGGCCGATCAGTAGACATCGCGCTGATAGCGCTTTTCCTTCTGCAGGGTCTTGAGATACCCGGCCGCGCCTTCGGCATCCAGATTGGCATTCTCGGCAATGATGTCGATCAGCGCATCGTGCACATCCGCGGCCATCGCATTCGCATCACCGCAAACATAGACCGTCGCACCGGACTCGATCCAGTCGAACACCTCGGCGCCGGCCGCGCGAAGTTTGTGCTGGACATAGATCTTTTCCGCCTGGTCGCGCGAGAACGCAACATCCATGCGGGTCAGCACACCGTCGTCGCGCCAGCGCAGCCAGTCGGTCTGGTAGTAGAAGTCGGTGCGGAAGTGCTGCGCGCCAAAGAACACCCAGTTCTTGCCGGTGGCGCCGCGCTCCTCGCGCTCTTCCATGAAGGCACGGAACGGCGCGATGCCGGTGCCCGGGCCGATCATGATGATCGGCGCATCGTCGGCCGGCAGCTTGAAGTTCTTGTTGTGATCGATATAGATCGGCAACCTGGCGTCTTCGCTGCGATCGGCCAGATGAACCGAGGCGACGCCGTGGCGTTCGCGCCCGTGGGCCCGATAGCGCACCGCGGCCACGGTGAGGTGGATCTCGTCCGGGTTGGCGGCATGGCTGGAGGCGATCGAGTACAGCCGCGGCGGGAGCTTGCGCAGCAGCCGCACGAAGTCGGCGCCGGTCATGCCCGCCACCGGGTAGTCCTCGACCAGGTCGATGATGAAACGGCCGTCCATGTATTCGGCCAGCTGTGCCCGGGCTTCCTCGGCGAGCAAGGCGTTGAGCTCGTCATTCGCCGCACGCTCGGCGTATTTTTCGATGAACGGCCGCGTCAGCGTGGTGATCTCGTACTGATGCGTCAGTGCATGTTCGAGGGTCACCTCGCCGTCCAGGCCGGTCACTTCATCCTCGGCGTTCGCGCCGAGCGCCCCGATCAATTCGGCCACCACCTGCGGACCGTTGGACGGGATCACGCCGAGCGAGTCGCCCGGTTCCCAGACCAGCCCGGAATCCTCGGTATCCAGTTCGATGTGGTGTACTTCCTTGTCGGAGCCGCGGCCGTTGAGCACGACATTGGTGAGCAACTCGGCCGAATACGGATTCTTGCGGCTCCACTGGCTCGCTGCCGGCTGCTCGCTCGCACCCGGCATGACCGTGACATTCGTGTGCCCGCCGGGCGCCTCGGCGCCGCCCATTTCTTCCTTGAACCTGGCCACCACATCGCCGATCCAGGCTTCGGCGGCCTCGTCGAAATCGACATCCAGATCCATGCGATCGACCACGCGGGTCGCACCGAGTTTTTCCAGCTGGACGTCGAAATCGCGGCCGGTCTGGCAGAAATGCTCGTAGCTCGAGTCGCCGAAAGCCAGCACGGAGAAATTCACGCCCGCCAGCTTGGGCGCCTTCTTGCCATGAACGAATTCATGCAATTCCTCGGCATTGTCCGGCGGGTCGCCCTCGCCGTGCGTGGACACACAGATGACGAGGTTCTTCTCCTTTTTCAGGTCACGCGGCTTGTAGTCGAGCATGTCGATGGCCTGCGCGCTGAGCCCGGCCGCTTCGGCACGGGCAACGAGCTGCTCGGCGATATCCTCGGCATTGCCCGTCTGCGAGCCGTAAAGCACCGTCAACGGCTCGGCGCTCGCGGCGGCCGGCGCGCCCGGCTGGGGCTGCGCCACCTCGCCGACGGTCGCCGTCGCGTTCAGCCCCGCCAGATAGCCGCTGATCCAGGTCGCCTGCGCCGGGCTCAGGCTCTGGATGAGCGACGTCAGCTGGGCGGCCTGCTGGGCGTTCAGCGGGCTGCTGTGTTCATCGATAGTCACTGCATTCATTGCCATTTCAAATACCGCGTAGCCGGAGGCGGAGGCAAAGGCTATCGCGACCGCCTAAAAATTAAAACCTTTGTTTTTATATTTTTATATAACTTAAAAATATATTTCGTGCAGTTCGGGGGCGCGACAGCAGGGGTGTCGGCACCGGGCGTCATACCCAGGCTCAAACGGCTCTGCTAGGCTCCCCGCCATGCGAGTGCTTCTATTGTTGTGCCTGCCCGTCCTCGTACTCACCGGTTGTGTGACGGCGCCGCCAAGCAACCCGTCCAATCTGTGCAGTGTTTTCAAGGAAAAGCACGGCTGGTACCAGGACGCCGACCACGCCTACAAACGCTGGGGCGCACCGATTCCGGTACAGATGTCGATCATCTTCCAGGAATCCCGGTACGTTGGGGACGCTCGCCCGCCGCGCAACCATCTTTTGTGGATTATACCGTGGACGCACATCAGTTCAGCCTACGGCTATACCCAGGCACTGGATTCCACCTGGGACCACTATAAGTCGCAAACCGGGCATCCGTTCGCCGACCGCGACGATTTCGGCGATGCCACGGATTTTGTCGGCTGGTACGTCGACCAGAGCCATCGGATTCTGGGCATCTCCAAATCCGATGCCTACAGCCAGTACCTGGCTTATTACGTGGGCACGGGCGGTTATCGTCGGGGCGTCTATCGGCACAAGCCGTGGCTGATGCGTACCGCCGGGCGCGTACAGAGCCGGGCCCATCGTTACCGCCGCCAGTTGGCGGGTTGCCGCTCCGAACTCGAGCATCCGGGCCATTGGTGGTGGCCGTTCTAGGGCCTCGCGACACCGGAACAGGCCCGCGCCCCATTCATCCGATCGGTTTTCAAGATGACATCGCCCACCGAGACACACGCACTCTCCGCGGCGGCCGACTGCGTGCTGGCCCTTGAGCAGGCCATGAGAGACGGCCAGCTCTGGCATGACGAGGTGCCGGCCCCGGCCGCCATGGCCAGCCGAACACCTTTCTGCGCCGATACCCTGGCCTTCACCCAGTGGCTGCAGTTCATCTTCGTGCCGCGCATGCGCGAACTGATCGAGGCCGGCGGGCCGCTGCCGGCCGCCAGCGGCATCGCCGTGATGGCAGAAGCCAAACTCACCGGTGCCAGCCCCGCCGAGCGGCGCGTCATCAAGGTGTTGGCGGCGTTCGATCGTCTGGTCGCGCGCGAAGCGAACTGAGTCCGCCCGCGCCGGCCGAGAGCCTACGAGCCGATGATCGCCGGGATGTAGTGATCCACCAGCAGCGCGGTGAACAACGCCATCAGGTAGACGATGGAATAGCCGAATGTCTTCATGCCGAGGCCCGGCTTCGGCCACCATTTCAGGCGTACGGCATAGACTAGGAACCAGCCGGACAAGGCAATCGCACAGATCAGATACAGCCAGCCGCTCATGCCGGTGGCGAACGGCAGCAGCGACACCGCGAACAGGATCACGGTGTAGACCAGAATCTGGCTACGGGTGTGCTCGATGCCGTGCGTGACCGGCAGCATGGGAATATCGACTTCGGCGTATTCCTTGGCCCGCTCGATCGCCAACGCCCAGAAATGCGGCGGCGTCCAGATGAAGATGATGAGGAACAGAACCAGCGAGTGCGCGGTCACCGAGTTGGTGACCGCGGCCCAGCCGAGAATCGGCGGCGCGGCCCCGGCGGCCCCGCCGATCACGATGTTCTGCGGCGTGGCGCGCTTGAGATACAGCGTGTAGATGCCGGCATAGCCCACCAGCGCGAACAACGTCAGCCAGGCCGTCAACGCATTGACCAGCGTGAGCAGAATCACCATGCCCGCCATGCCGATGGCGAAGGCAAAGATTGCCGACTGGCGTGTGTCCAGATGCCCGGTGACCAGCGGCCGCTTGCGCGTGCGCTTCATGCGTGAATCGGCCTGCACATCGATCATCTGGTTCACGGCGGCGGCCGAGGCCGCCATCAGGCCGATACCGAGGGTGCCGAACACCAGCGCGCTGATCGGCACCATGCCGGGCGTGGCCAGGAACATGCCGACCATCGCCGTAAACACGATCAGCAGCACGACCCGTGGCTTGCACAGCTCGTAGTAATCCGTGATCCGCTGCGACAGCGTCGGCTGGTAAACGGCGGAGGAAGAGCTAGACATGATCGCGCGCACTCCGTTGGGCATAGGCGATGGCGGCCGGCGCCCATGGTAACAAGGCGGCTGCCGCCCTGCCGGGTTTATCCGCCCGCATGGATGCCATGGCCGGCGGCGGCATCGAAAACGATTCCGCCGACCCGCGCCGGCTCGGATGGTATGGCGGGCGAATCATCATGGCGTGTCACATAGGGTTATCAGCGGGGCGGCGCCGATGCAGCGCGCCGGGCAGCACACCGCTCGATCGAACTGGCCGGTCGATTCTTACTTAAATCGACCCGAATGACCGCCAGCGGGCAGCGCCCGGGTCGAGCCGATCACAACCGCCGGCATCGATCACATACGGCAATTCGCCGTATCCGGTTGCCCGACGTCATTCATGACCTCCGACTTGATCTATGTACACAGTTCAGTCAATGGCTCGACGACGCCATCGCTTGCGCACCTGAAGCAGCCGTATCTCGATCTTCCTTCTTATGCGCTCATTCGCGTGCGTTGGCGGACAATAGGCTCTTGCTTAATCAGCCAGCTGAGTGTCGTATATAATCGAGACTTCCCTATTATCGCCCAAATCGTGCAGCCGGTGCAGCGGCCCGCGGCGAAGTATCGTCACCCCGCCGACACGCGCTGTGTTCAGGCACGGCGACGCGTGTTGACCACAACGAGGATAATCAGCGCGATCACCGCCATCAGGAACCACTGCGACGCATACACATAATGCGCCCAGGGCCGCAGGCCAATGGCGTCCTCGTCCCAATCCCGCAGGAAACCACCCGGCGCCTTCGGGTTGAGCAACAACAACCCGTTCGCCACCGGCGCCCGGTACTGGCAACGCACGGTGGCCGCCGGCGGATAATTGAGGGCCCGTGGCCAGCCGGTCAGGCCGCACTGACGATCGTCACCCAGGCGCAGACCCGGCTGCGGAAACCCTTGCCAGTACCCGCGGACGGTCACCCGCCCGGCCGGCGCCTGCGGATTCGGCTTCGGCGTACTGCGGTCGCCGGTCTTCGGCACCCAGCCCCGGTCGACCATGACGCGCACACCCGAGTCCAGCACCAGCGGCGTCCACACACGATAGCCGGTTCGCGTGCCCTCGACCTGATCCGACAGCAACAGCTGATGCGCCGCGTCGTAATGACCGCTGACGATGTAACGATAGCCAGGGCGCGGCCCGCGCCCGCCGTCCACGGCGGCGGCGTCGAGGTGCAGGTGCCGGGGGCCGGCACGCCGGGCGGCCGCATGCTCGGCCACCAGGCGCTCCTTGTAATGCGCGCGCTCGATCTGCCAGACGCCGAGCCCCGACAGGATCGCCACCCCCATCACCGTGATGGCCACGCCCCACCAGGGCGGCGCAAAGCGAAAGGGTCCGATATTCATGTCGATCTCGACCCGGGCCGTCTCATGCCCCGACCGCGGGCCGTATCGGCCTGCCGCAATGGCCGTGGGTCGCAGCCAGGCCGCCCATCGCGGGCGATACCAACCGCCTGCGGGCCGGGCATGGAATGATCAGACATTGAAGGCATGGGGTCGCCGCGGTGGTCAGGTCGCTGTGCGGCCGGTCGAAGCGGCGCGCACCTCAGCACAGCTATTGTGCCTCAATCCATCGATAGTGCCTGTTCTGCCCGGTCGAGCCAGGCGCCCGGGTCGATCGCATGGTCGGCCGGCGGCTGCATCGGCACCCGGGCGAGACACGGCGCCGGCATCGCCGACGCCAGCCAGGACAGGTTCTCGTCCAGTCGCGGCTGGCGCGGCGGCAGCGTATTCGCCACCCAGCCGAGCAACCGGGTGCGTGCCGCAATCGCCCGGGCGGACAGCATCGCGTGGTTCACGCAGCCCAGCCGCATGCCGACCACCAGCACTGTCGGCCAGCCGTGACCGGCGACCCAGTCGGCGAAATCCCAGTCATCACCAAGCGGGACATGCCAGCCACCGGCCCCCTCGACCACCACCCAGTCCGCGCGCCCGGCCAGATGTGCGTGGCCGGCATCCAGCGTGGCGCGCGCGATCGGCGTGCCCGCGTCGGCGGCCGCGATATGCGGTGCGATCGCCGGCTCGAACGCGCAGGGATTGATTTCCCGGTAGGTGAATCCCGGCGAGCCCGCCGCCATCAGCGCCAGCGCGTCGTCGTTGCGCAAACCGTCCGGTGTGACGGTGCAACCGCTGGCCACGGGTTTGTAGCCCACCGCCCGGTGCCCGGCCGCGACCAGTCCGCGCAGCATGGCGGTCGCGATTCGTGTCTTGCCGATTTCAGTATCCGTGCCGGTGACGAAAAGCGTGCGTGCGGTCATGGGTCAAGCGTGGCTCATCGGGGGCGCCAAAAGCGCCGCGTGTTCATGGCGAGGCACCGACGGCCCCCGACAACGCCTGCCAGGACTCGGCGAGCGCGTCGATCAGGCCGTCGACATCGGTCAGGTCGTGCGCCGCGCTCAGTGTGATGCGCAGGCGCGAGGTGCCGGGCGCGACTGTCGGCGGACGGATCGCGCCCACCAGATAGCCGCGTGCCAGCAAGGCGTCGCTGAGCGCCAGCGCCTGGCGCTCCTCGCCCACGATCACAGGCTGGATCGGGCTGTCGGATGCGGCAACCGACAACCCGGTGTCGGCGGCGCGGGCGCGAAAGCGCGCGACCAGCGCATGCAGATGCGCGCGCCGTTCCGGTTCGGCGCGAATGATCGACAGCCCGGTCCGGGCCGCGGCGGCGACGGCGGCCGGCATGGCGGTGGAAAAGATCAGCGAGCGCGCGGTCTGCAGAATGACTTCGATAATATCGTCGTCGCCGGCCACGAACGCGCCGGCCGCGCCGATCGATTTGCCGAGCGTGCCCGTGAGCAGTGGCACCGCGCCGCTGTCCAGCCCCGCCTCGGCGACACGCCCGGCGCCGTCCGGGCCGAACACGCCGATCCCATGTGCATCGTCGACCATCAGCCAGCCATCGCGGGCCCGGGCTACTTGCGCCAGCTCGACCAGCGGCGCGGTATCGCCGTCCATGGAGAACACCGCATCCGTAACCAGCAGCCGATGGCCGTCGCGCGCGCCGGCGAGTGCGGCATCCGCCGCCGCGACGTCGCCATGCGCATAGATGTGCTTGGCCGCCCCCGACAACCGGCTGCCATCGATCAACGAGGCATGATTGAGCGCATCGGCGACGATATGGTCGCCCTTGCCCAGCAGGGCCGCGATCACGCCGACATTGGCGCCGTACCCGGTCGAGAACACGAGCGCACGCTCGCGCCCGAGCCAGTCGGCCAGATCGGCTTCGAGTGCCGCGTGCTCGGTGTTATAGCCGGTCACGAGTTGCGAGGCGCCGGAACCGGTGCCGACAACGCGGGCCGAAGCACTCAGCGCGGCAGCCAGCCGCGGATCCGTGACCAGCCCGAGATAATCGTTGCTGCAGAAATTGAGCGCGCGCCGGCCGTCGACGCACACCTGCACGCCGTGTCCGCCGTCGATCACACGCCGGCGTCGCCGGCGGCCGGCGGCGTCGATGGCCGCCAGGCGTTGCCGGCAGACCCGGTGCAGGGATCCTGTCATCGTGCGCCCGCGCGCGGCTCAGACGCGCGCGGCCTGGGGCGACCGGTCGGCGCAGGGAGCCTGCCCCGGTTCCAGTTCGGTGTACTTGGGGCTTGCCTCGGGCCGCATGCCGAGCTTGTCCAGCAGGGCCAGGTCGGCGCGGTGCGCAGGGTTGGCCGTGGTCAGCAGTTCCTCGCCATAGAAGATGGAATTGGCACCGGCCAGAAAACACAGCGTCTGCACCGCTTCCGACATCTCCTCGCGGCCCGCCGCCAGGCGCACATAGGACCCCGGCATCATGATCCGGGCCACCGCGATCGTGCGCACGAAATCCAGCGCATCGATGGCATCGGTGCCGTGCAGCGGCGTGCCCTCGACCTGGACCAGGTTGTTGATGGGCACACTCTGCGGGTGCGCCGGCAGATTGGCGAGCTGACGCAGCATCTCGGCGCGATCACCCGGCTGCTCGCCCATGCCGACAATACCGCCGCAGCAGACCTTGAGGCCGGCGTCGCGCACATGCTCCAGCGTATCGAGCCGGTCCTGATAGGTGCGCGTGGAGATGATCTGCTCGTAGTACTCGGGCGAGGTATCGAGATTGTGGTTGTAGTAGTCGAGACCGGCCGCGGCCAGCGCTTCGGCCTGGCGCGCCTTGAGCATGCCCAGCGTGACGCAGGTCTCCAGCCCTTCGGCCTTGACCGCCTCCACCATCTCGATGACCTTCGCCAGATCCTTGTCCTTCGGGCTGCGCCAGGCCGCACCCATGCAGAAACGCGTCGCGCCGGCCGCCCGGGCCCGTTTGGCGGCATCAACCACTTGCGCGGTCGGCAACAAGGCCTCGCGGTCAAGCCCGGTGGCGAACCGCACGCTTTGCGGGCAATAGGCGCAGTCTTCCGGGCAGGCGCCGGTCTTGATCGACAACAGCGTGGAGAGCTGCACATCGCGCGCATCGAAATGCGCCCGGTGCGCCCCCTGCGCGCGGTGCATCAGTGCGGGAAAGTCGAGCGCGAACAGGGTCTCGACTTCGGCGCGAGTCCAGTCGTGGCGCAATGCGCCGGCTCCGGTGGTATCGGTCATGGCAGGATGGCCTTCAAGGATGCAGCGCTCACAGCTTTATGCAGCCGCCACCAGCCGTCAACCCCGAATGACTTCATTCCTTTACCACTGGTTACAAAGCGCCCGATCGGCCTGGCTCGCACCGCGTTGCCCGGTCTGCGCGGCGCCCATCGGTGCCGACGCCGGGCTGTGCGCGGGCTGCCGTGGCGAGTTGCCGGTGCTCGACGCGCAATGCCGGTACTGCGCGATCGCTGTCGCGCCGTCCGCGTCCTCGCGCGTGTGCGCGGCCTGTGCGCGCCGGCCCCGGTTCGATCATGCCTTGGCCGCTTTTCATTATCGCCAGCCGATCGCCTGGATGATCGGCGGCCTGAAATATCGTCGGCAACTGGCCCATGCCCGCGTACTCGGCGAGCTGCTGGCCGAGCGCGTCGCGGCCGAGCACCCGTGCCCGCCCGATCTGATCGCCCCCGTGCCGTTACATCCGGCCGCGTTTCGTCGCCGGGGCTTCAACCAGGCCGAGCGCATCGCCGCCCATCTGGCCCGCCGGCTGGACTGGCCACTCGAACGGGACGCGTTCGAACGACTGCGCGATACGCCGCGCCAGAGCACGCTTGACGCCGCACAGCGCGCGGCCAACGTGCGCCACGCCTTTGCCGCCCGGCGCGATCTCGGCGGGCGCCGCGTCGCCATCGTCGACGATGTCATGACCACCACGCGCACCGCCCGCGCGATGGCGCGCGCGGCCCGGGCTGCCGGGGCGAGCGCGGTCGAGGTGTACTGCGTGGCCCGTGCCTGAGGCCATCGGGCTTGCCGCCCGGCAATGCCTGCGATTAACTGAGCGGCCAACGCCCGCACCGTTGTTCGCCATGCTCGGTTATCTGTTGTCTCATCGCCCCTCGCCCGGCCGCCGCCCCGGCTCACTCGTGGACCCGGCGCCCGAGAACCGGATCGGCAAACTGCTGATCTACCGTATGGACTTCGGCGGGTCCGGCGGCGCCATCGAGCGTTGCGAGGATCAGTTGGACAAGGCGCTGGCGCCGGTGACCCAAAGCGACCATAAACTGACCTGGCTGCACTTCGAGGGCGACGTGACCGCGGCCCAACTGGCGCGCCTGGGAACGGATTTCTCGCTGCATCCGCTGGCGCTGGAAGACGTGCTCAACAACGGCCAGCGGCCCAAGCTCGACGCTTACCGCAATACCCTGTTCGCCACGCTTGCACTGCCCCACATGGATGCCGACGACGTGGTCTTCCAGCAGGTCAGCGTGTTCATCGGCCAGGACTTCGTGCTCAGTTTTCATGCCGGCGATCACGATGTGTTCGCCCCCGTACGCGAGCGTATTCATGCCGCCCACGGGCGCATCGCCCGCGCCGAGTCGGATTATCTCGGCTATTGTCTGGCCGATGTCGTGGTCGATTCCGGTTTCGCCGTGCTGGCGGGTTATCACGACCAGCTCGAAGACCTGGAGGACCGGATCTTCGAAGACCGCAAGAATGATCTGATCAGCGTCATCCACGATCTGCGACGCCGCTTGATCGGCATGCGCAAGGTGCTGATTTCACAGAACGAGTTACTCGTACGCTGGATCAGCCTCGAGCACTCTCTCATCCACGACGACAACCGTCCGTACTTTCGCGACGTACAGGATCACGCCAAGCGCGTGGTCGATCTCACCGACGGCTATTACGACACCGCCCGATCTCTGCTCGACACGCATCTGTCGCTGGCCTCGACCCGACTCAACGACGTGATGCGGGTACTCACGCTGATCGCGACCGTGTTCATGCCGTTGTCGTTCATCGTCGGCGTATACGGCATGAACTTCGACACCAAGTCGCCCTGGAACATGCCGGAACTGTCGTTCGCCTACGGCTACCCCGTGCTGTTGGGGGTGATGCTGATGCTGGTAATCGGCATGCTCATCTACTTCAAGCGCAAGCGCTGGGTCTAGCGCGTATCGCTCGGCCGCCAGACTACACCCGCGCATAGGCCGCAGCGGCCTGGGTCCAGCGTGCAATCAGGATATCGGCCTCGCGCGGGTGATAGGCGAGCACGTCGTCAGCCAGGCCGAGCGCCGATTCGGCGAGATCGGCATCGCGCACCAGATCGGCGATACGGAAGGCCTGGGCGCCGGTCTGGCGCGTACCCAGCACTTCGCCCGGGCCGCGCAGTTCCAGGTCGGCGCGGGCGATGGCGAAGCCGTCGGAAGTCTTGCGCAGTGCCGCGAGCCGCGCGCGGGCGGTATCCGACAGCGGCCCCTGGTAGAGCAGCACGCAGTGGCTGGCCACCGTGCCGCGCCCGACCCGCCCGCGCAGTTGATGCAGCTGGGCCAGCCCGAGCCGCTCGGCATTCTCGATGATCATGAGCGAGGCGTTGGGCACGTCCACGCCCACCTCGATGACCGTGGTCGCCACCAGGATATCGATGCGCCCGTCCTTGAAGGCCGTCATCGCACGGGCCTTGTCGGCGGCCTTCATGCGCCCGTGAACCAGCGAGACACGGGCGCCGTCGAGCGCTTCCGAGAGCGACTCGGCCGCCGCTTCCGCGGCCTGGGCCTCGAGTTTGTGCGAGGTCTCGATCAGGGTGCAGACCCAGTACACCTGCCGGCCCTCGGCCACGGCATCGCCGATACGGGCGATCACTTCATTACGGCGGGTGTTCGGGATGGCCACGGTCGTGATCGGCGTGCGCCCGGGCGGCAACTCGTCGATAACCGAGGTATCCAGATCAGCATAGGCGCTCATCGCGAGTGTGCGCGGGATCGGGGTCGCCGTCATGATCAACTGATGCGCCGTGGTGCGCCCGGAGCCGGCCTTGTTGCGCAGCGCCAGACGCTGGTCGACGCCGAAGCGGTGCTGCTCGTCGATCACCGCCAGACCCAGCCGGCCAAACTCGACCGCGCTCTGGAACAACGCATGGGTGCCGACCGCAACGCCCGGCGTGCCGGCCGCGATCGCGGCGACGATCTGTTCATCCTTCTTGCGCTTGCCGGTGATCAGCCAGACCGGCACGCCGAGCGGTTCCAGCCAGCGCGACAAGGCGCCGTGATGCTGTTCGGCCAGCAATTCGGTGGGCGCCATGAAGGCGCCCTGCCAGCCGTTGTCGACGGCGGTGAGCAGCGCCGCGGCGGCGACCACCGTCTTGCCCGAACCGACATCGCCCTGCACCAGCCGCAGCATCGGCGAAGCCGCCGCCATATCGGCCAGAATCTCGCCGATCACCCGGCGCTGCGCGGCGGTCGGCGCGAAACCGAGGCCTTCGAATAACGGCGCCAGGCCGCGCCCGGCTTCGCGCATGGCGGGCGCCCGGTCGCTGCGAATCTGCTTGCGCCGCGACCGGAGCGCCAGCTGGTGGCCGAGCAGCTCCTCGAACGCCAGGCGCCGACAGGCGGCGTCGCGGCCGTCGGCCAGGGCCGCCAGATCGGTGCCGGGCGGCGGCGCGTGGATCCGGCGCAGGGCTTCGGCCGCCGATAGGGCCAGCGCCGGTCCGGCGAGGCCCGCCGGCAGCCCCTCGGGCCAGAAGTCGGGCCGCTCGATCAGCGTCAACGCCTGTCCGACCAGGTCACGCAGACGATTCTGGGTCACCCCCGCGGTCGCCGGATACACGGGGGTGAACGATGGCACGAAATCATGCCCGGCCGCGGCATCGGCCACGACCTCGGTTTCCGGGTGCACCATTTCCGGGCCGTAGGCGCCACCGCGCGGCTCGCCGTAGACGCGCAGCCACGTGCCCGGCGCCAGCCGCGCCTGTTGTGCCGGGCCGAAATGAAAGAATCGCAGCCACAGCCGCCCGGCGCCGTCCGATGTGGTCACGAGCAGGCTGCGCCGCCGGCCCATCCGGACCTCGGCGGATTCGACACGAACCACCGCCAGCGCCGCCCGCCCGGGCGCGAGTTCGAGCACCGGCGTGATCCGGCTTCTGTCCTCGTAGCGCAACGGGCGGTGCAGCAGGACATCGCCAATCGAGACGATGCCGAGGCCGGCCAGCCGATCTGCCAGCTTGGGGCCGACGCCGGCCAGCCGTCTGACGCTGGCGGTGGCCGCCGGCGCGGCCGCCGATTGCGGTGGCGAGGCGGCCCTAATCGGCGACGAGGATGGCATCCGCCTCGACGGCCGCATTCTTGGGCAGGGCGGCCACACCGATGGCCGCACGCGCCGGATACGGCGCGTTGAAACGCGCCTTCATGACTTCGTTGACCACGGCAAACTGATCCATGTCGGTCAGATAGATGCCGATGCGCACCGCATTGGCCAGGGTCGTGCCCGCGGCTTCGGCGATCGCGGTCAGATTGTCGAAAACCTGCTCGACCTGGGCCTTGAAATCGCCGTCGACCAGCTCGCCGGTTGCCGGGTCGAGCGGAATCTGCCCGGAGACGAAGATCGTGCCGTTGGCGCTCACGGCCTGGGAATACGGCCCAATCGCCGCCGGGGCGTTCTCGGTGTGGATGATCTGCTGGTTGATCGGCTGCATGGCGACTCCGCGATGGTAAAAAAAAGACACTGTATTTTTACACAGCATTTCGTTTCGGCCCAGACGTCAGCGTGTGTTTTCGTCGACCGGCCCCGACGTGTCGACCGGCGCGGGTCAGCTGCGCTCGACCTTTTCCACCTGCGGGATACGGCGAATGCGCCGTATGACGCTGGCCAGATGCTGGCGGTCGCGAACGCCGATCAGGAATCGAATCGTCACCAGCGCACCGCCGCGCTCGGGGAAATTGACGTTCTCGATACTGCATTCCCCGTCGGCAATACGCGATGAAATGTTGGCCAGCAATCCGCGCTCGTTGGACGCGGTCACCCGCAGTTCCACGTCGTAGTCGCCGGACACGTTGTCGGCCCAGGTCAGCTCCACGCGATCATTGGACGCGCCCTTGCGCGACGAATAGGCGCAACCGGTGCGGTGCACCACCAGTCCGCGGCCGACGCTCGCCTGGCCGTGGATCGCGTCACCCGGCACCGGATGACAGCACTTGGCGAACTCCACAACCAGGCCCTCGGTGCCCTGCACCGCCAACGGCTTGGCGCGCTTGCCGGCCGCCACCGGGGCATCGCTGGCCAGGAAATGCCGGGCCACCAGCGGCGCCAGCCGCCGGCCGAGCCCTATGGCCGCATACAGCGCCGGCAGACTGGCTTCGCCCATCTCGGCCAGGCCGCGATCGATATCGCTGCGCGACAGCCGCCGCAGCGACAGGCCGAGATCGGATAGCGATTTTTCCAGCAGACGCTCGCCGAGTTCGCGCGCCTTGTCCTCGCGCTGGTTCTTCAGATAGCTGCGCACCCCCGAGCGTGCCTTGCCGGTGCGCAGGAAATGCAGCCAGGCCGCGTTCGGCCGCGCATGCTTGGCGGTGATGATCTCGACCGTCTGGCCCGACTTCAGCTTGTTGTTCAACGGCGCCAGGTGACCATCGACACGGGCCGCCACACAGCGGTTGCCGAGCTCGGTATGCACCGCATAGGCGAAGTCGACGCAGGTCGAGCCCTTGGCCAGCTGGATGATCTGGCCCTTGGGCGTGAACACGTAGACCTCGTCGGGGAACAGGTCCAGGCGCAGGTTGTCGACGAAGGCCAGCGAGTCCCGCTCGCCCTCGGTCATCTCCGCGAGATGGCCGAGCCAGGCGCTGGTATCCAGATTGCCGAGCTTGCCGACCGATTCGCCCAGCTTGTATTGCCAGTGTGCCGCGATGCCCGATTCGGCGATCTGATCCATCTCGCGGGTTCGGATCTGAACCTCGAACTTGAGGCCGCCACGCGCCAGCACCGTGGTATGCAGCGATTGATAGCCGTTGAGCTTGGGGTTGGCGATGTAGTCGTTGAACTGCTCGGAAATCGGCCGATAACGATGATGCACGATGCCGAGCACGCGATAGCATTCATCGACCGTGTTCACGATCACGCGGACGCCGTACAGATCGAAGACATCGAGAAAACGTCGATGCTTCTCGCGCATCTTGCGATAGATGCTGTACAGATTCTTGCGCCGGCCCCGGACCGCGGCCGTCAGCCCCTCGGCGGCGACCGCACGCGAGAGGTTTTCCTCGATCTCGCGCAGCAGGCTGCGCCGATCGCCGGTAATCGAGCGCGAGGCCCGCAGCAGCACCTCGTAGCGCCGCGGATAGAGATTGGCAAAGCCCTTCTCCTCGAGCTCCTCGCGCATGCTGTTGATGCCCAGCCGGCGCGCGATCGGCGCATAGATATCGAGCGTCTCGCGCGCGATGAGGGCGCGTTTCTTCGGGCTCATGCCGCCGAGCGTGCGCATGTTGTGCAGGCGGTCGGCGAGCTTGACCAGGATCACGCGGATATCGTGCGTCATCGCCAGCATGAGCTTGCGGAAGCTCTCGGCGGTGGCCTGCTCGCGGCTGCGGAACTGGGCCTTGTCCAGCTTGGATACGCCGTCGACGAGCGCGGCCACTTCGGCACCGAAGCGCTGCGCGACCTCGTCGCGCGCGGCGTCGGTATCCTCGATCACGTCGTGCAGGATCGCCGCCATCAGGGTGGTGGCATCCAGGCGCATGTTGGCCAGAATGCGGGCGACCGCCAGCGGATGGTAGATGTAGGGTTCGCCGGTCTTGCGGAACTGGCCGCGATGCTGGCGCTCACCGTATTCGTAGGCCGATCGGACCTGGGCAATCTGCTCGGCGGGCAGATAGGTTTCCAGATGCTCGGCGAGCGCATCGATGCCGTACTCGCGCGATATGCGCGAGGTGCGGATCTTGCTCTGGATACGTGTCAGGCCATTCAGTTCCATGGCCTCAGATTACTTTGATTGCGCGGGGCTGGCGAGCCTTGCGGCGCAGGCCGCGAGCGGCCGGGCGCGCGCCGTGGCACGCCCGGCCCGCGCTGTCGTCACTCGTCGGCGCCGGCCTTCTTCGCGCCGCGTCTTTCATCGGCCTGGAAATCTTCCTCGCCGGGCTCGGCCGGGCGCGGCGCTTCCATACTCGACGACATGGGCGGCAGATCCGGTTCTTTCAGGATGTCGCGGCTGATCAGGCCTTCCGCGATCTCGCGCAGCGCGAGCACGGAGGGCTTGTCGTCCTCCCAGTCCAGCTGGGAGTGCGCGCCGCGCGCGAGCTGCCGAGCCCGCTTGGACGCGATGGTCGCCAGTTCGAACTTGTTGTCGACGTGTTCGAGACAATCTTCAACGGTAACGCGCGCCATGGGTACCTCGCATTTCTAGCGCAATCGGGCAGTATAACGATTCGAGTTGTTCGCAGCCAGCGCAATCAGGCGGTGCGCTCGAATATCCGGGTCAATTCGTCCAGCGCCCGCTCGAAGCGGTCGTTGACGATCTGATAGTCGTAATCGTCGGCGTGGGCGAGTTCGTCGTCGGCCTCGGCCAGTCGACGCTGGATCGCGGCCTCGTCCTCCGAGCCGCGGGCCCGCAGGCGCCGTTCCAGTTCTTGCCGCGACGGCGGCCGGATGAAGATGGTCACGGCCTGCGGCGCGCGCTCGCGAACCTGGGCCGCGCCCTGCCAGTCGATGTCCAGCACCACGTCCTGGCCGGCGTCGAGCCAGCGTTCGGTCTCGGCGGCCGACGTGCCGTAATAACGATCGAACACGCGTGCATACTCCAGGAATTCGCCGCGGGCGATCATGGCCTCGAACACCTGGCGCGTGACGAAGTGATAGTCCACGCCGTCGACCTCGCCGGCGCGCGCGGCGCGCGTGGTGTATGACACGGAGAAGCGAGCGATGCGCCCGCCCTCGCCGAGGCGCGCGATCACGGCACGCGTCAGGCTGGTCTTGCCGCCACCGGACGGCGCGGAGATGACATACAGCCGGCCGGCCCGGTTATCGGTGTGATTTGCCACGGTCATTCGATGTTCTGCACCTGTTCGCGCATCTGCTCGATGAGCACCTTCATTTCCACCGCGTGCCCGGTGACCTCGGCATCGACCGACTTCGAGCCGAGCGTGTTGGCCTCGCGATTGAACTCCTGCATCAGGAAATCCAGCCGGCGCCCGATCGGTTCGTCGCGCGTCAGGGCATGCTTGAGCGCCTCGATGTGCGCGCCCAGCCGATCCAGTTCCTCGGCCACGTCCATGCGCTGGGCCGCCATGACCAGCTCGGTTTCGACCCGAGCCGGATCGGCCTCGATGTCCATCTCGGCGAGCCGGGCACGCAGCTTGTCGGCCTGCTCGGCCCGCACATCGGGCACACGACGGCGCACCGCCTGGGCGTGTTGCCCGATCGCGTCGGCCCGGGTCACCAGCATATCCGCCAGACGCGCCCCTTCGGCCGCGCGCATGTCGCGCAGATCGGCGAGCGCCGTGTTCAGCGATTCCAGCGCCGCGGCCTGCAGCGTTTCGGTGTCCGGCTCGATCTCTTTCTGGACGCCGGAAAACGTCAGCAGCTGCAGTGCGTCCGGCGCCCGGCAATCGATCACGCTCGAGCGCACGGTATCGACCGCGGCGGACACCGCGGCCAGACGCTCGCTATCGATCTCGATCGACTGGTCCGGGCGGGCGGTCGCCAACCGGGCAGTCACCTCCACCTTGCCGCGGCCGACATACTGGCCCACTTGCTCGCGGATGGCGGGCTCAAGTGCGCGCAAGGGCTCGGGCAGGCGGGCGGATACATCGAGATAGCGGTGATTGACGCTGCGCAGCTCCCAGACGAGTTCGCCCCACTCGCCCTGGGCCTCGCGGCGTGCGAATCCGGTCATGCTGCGGGTCATACGCGTGCCTTGATCGATTGCTTGTGGTCGCCGAATGGCGCGCAGTATCGCATAGCCGGCACCCGCCCCGGGCGCGACCGGTGCGCGTTGCCGGCCGGCGCGACAGGCGCGGGCGCTGATACACTAGCGGGCTATTCCACCCAAACCCTCACGAGGCGAACTTGATCAACCGACCCAGCGGCCGCGCCGCCGACCAGCTCCGTGACGTGACCATCCAGCGCCATTTCACCAAGCACGCGGCCGGTTCGGTACTGGTGTCGTTCGGCGACACCCGCGTGATCTGCACCGCCAGCGTCGAAGAGCGCATACCGCCGTGGCTGCGCGGCACCGACTCGGGCTGGCTGACGGCCGAATACGGCATGCTGCCGGGCGCGACCGGCAGTCGCAACGGGCGCGAGGCCGCACGCGGCAAACAAGGCGGGCGCACGATCGAGATCCAGCGCCTGATCGGACGCAGCCTGCGTGCGGTGATGGACCTGAAAGCGCTCGGCCAGCGTTCGGTGACGATCGACTGCGACGTGATCCAGGCCGACGGCGGCACCCGTACGGCCTCGATCACCGGCGGCTATGTCGCCCTGGTGGATGCAATGAACCGACTGGTGGCCGACGGCAAGCTGAAATCCAGCCCCCTGCACGGCCAGCTGGCGGCGGTGTCGGTCGGCATCTATGCCGGCGCGCCGGTGCTCGATCTCGACTACGCCGAAGACAGCCAGGCCGAGACCGACATGAATGTGGTGATGAACGAGGCCGGCGGTTTCATCGAGCTGCAGGGCACGGCCGAGGGCCATGCCTTCGCCCGCGGCGAGCTCGACGCGCTGATCGGCCACGCCCAGAAAGGTATCGGCGAATTGATCGAAATCCAGAGCGCCGCGCTGGCCGAGGGCTGAGCATGACCGAACGCTGGGTTCTCGCATCCGCCAACCCCGGCAAGCTCAGCGAGCTGGCCGCGCTGCTGGCGGAACTCGACATCGAAGTCGTATCCCAGGCGGCATTCGACGTCCCGGATGCCGTCGAGGACGGCGTCGCCTTCGTCGACAATGCCCTGATCAAGGCGCGTCATGCCGCAGCGGCGACCGGCCTGCCGGCGATCGCCGACGACTCCGGCCTGGCGGTGGATTATCTGGGCGGCGCCCCGGGCATCCGCTCGGCACGCTTTGCCGGCATCCACGGCGACGACGCGGCCAACAACGCCGCGCTGCTCGAAGCACTGGCCGGCGTGCCGGACGCCGGGCGGGGCGCCGCCTTCCATTGCTGCCTGGTGGCGACCCGGGCGGCCGACGATCCGGTGCCGGTGATCGCCCAGGGCGTGTGGCGCGGCAAAATTCTGTCCGCCCCCCGCGGCGACGGCGGCTTCGGCTACGATCCGTTGTTCTGGGCGACCGAAGAAAATGCGAGCGCGGCGGAACTGACCGCCGATCGAAAGAACGCCGTCAGCCATCGCGGCCGCGCCATGGCGGCCCTTATCGACCGGTTTCGTGAACGTCGCTGAAACCGCATCGCAGACCCCACGGGCTCGCGGCGATGCCGCGGCCACCCCGCTGGCGGTGTACGTACATCTGCCGTGGTGCGTGGCCAAATGCCCGTACTGCGACTTCAATTCGCATCGGGCGCCCGCGGAGTTGCCGGAATCGGCCTATATCGATGCATTGCTCGCGGACTGGCGGCTCGCCGCCGCCGACGAGACCCGCCCGATCACCAGCGTATTCATCGGCGGCGGCACGCCCAGCCTGTTCTCCGGAGCCGCGATCGGGCGGGTGCTCGACGCCCTGGACCGGCGCCTGGGGCTGGCCGCGGATTGCGAGATCACGCTCGAGGCCAACCCCGGCACCACGGAGCGCAGCCGCTTCGTGGATATGGCCGCGGCCGGCGTGAACCGCATCTCGCTGGGTGTGCAGAGTCTGGATGCCGATTGCCTGGCCGCGCTCGGACGCATCCACGGCCCCGGCGAGGCGCTGGCCGCCATCGCCGATGTCCAGGCCGCCGGCATCGAGCGGCTCAACTGCGATCTCATGTTCGGCCTGCCGGGCCAGACCCCGGCCTCCGGCCTGGCCGACATCGACACGCTGCTGGCCCGGGATCCGGGCCATATTTCCTATTATCAGCTGACGCTGGAACCCGGCACACCGTTTCACCGGCGGCCGCCCCCACGCCCCGACGACGACCGGGTCGCGGACCTGTTCGAAGCCGCCGCCGAACGCCTGCGCGGCGCCGGTTATACCCAGTACGAGGTTTCCGCCTGGGGCGGCGACCACCGTTGTCGGCACAACGACAACTACTGGCGCTTCGGCGACTATCTGGCGATCGGCGCCGGCGCCCACGGCAAGCAGACGCTGGGCGACGGCACGATCGTACGTACCGCGCGCCAGCGCTGGCCGGCCGGCTACATGAAGTCCGCCGGCTCCCCCGCCGCGATCACCGAGACCCGCCATCTGACGCCCGAGGATGCCCGCTTCGAAGCATTGCTCAACGGCCTGCGTCGACGCCACGGCCTCATCCGCCCGGAATACGAAGCACGTACCGGCCTGGCATGGGCACAACTGCTGACGACGCTGGCCGAGCCGATCAACCGGCGGTTGCTCGTGGCCGATGCCGAAACGCTGCGCGCCAGCGATCACGGCTGGTATTTTCTCGACACCATTCTTGCCGAGCTGCTTTGATGATCGACGAACCCAGCTTAGTGTGTCCGTACTGCGGCGAAACCATCACCATCGTGGTGGACACCACCGCCGGCAATCAGCGCTACGTCGAGGATTGTTTCGTCTGCTGCCAGCCGATCGTGCTTACAATCGCGATCGACAACGCGGGCATACTGGATCATGTCGACGCCGAGCCGGAAAACGTATAGTTTCGGCACCCAGGCATGAGACGAGGGCTGGCGGCTGGCTGCAACGCGGACCGCCGTCTATACTCGACCGTCATTCGCTGTGCGCACGCGCGGTCCCGCGCGTGCAATGCCGCAGAACAACCAATTGGGCTACATGGCCGAATATTCACGTAAACAGGAAGCTCTGGATTACCACGCCCGCCCCAAACCGGGGAAGCTGGGTATATCGGTAACCAAACCGTTCACGACCTACGGCGAACTCTCGCTGGCTTATACGCCGGGCGTGGCGGAGCCGGTCAAGGCGATTCGCGACAACCCGGAAGACGCCTACCGCTATACCTCCAAGGGTAATCTGGTCGCGGTGATTTCCAACGGCACTGCGGTACTGGGCCTGGGCAATACGGGCGCACTGGCCAGCAAGCCGGTGATGGAAGGCAAGGCCGTCCTGTTCAAGAAATTCGCCGATGTCGATGTATTCGACATCGAGGTCGACGCCGATACCGCCGAGGCCATGATCGAGACGGTCACGCGTATCGCGCCGACCTTCGGCGGCATCAACCTGGAAGACATTGCCGCCCCTGAATGTTTCGAGATCGAGAACGCGCTGATCGAGCGCCTGGATATTCCGGTGTTCCATGATGACCAGCACGGCACCGCGATCATCGTCGCCGCCGGCCTGATCAACGCGCTGGAACTGCAGGACAAGAAGCTCGCCGACGCCAGGATCGTGTGCATGGGCGCGGGCGCGGCGGCCATTGCCTCGATGAATCTGCTGATCGAGATGGGCGTGACCCAAGAGCACATCTACATGTGCGACAGCAAGGGCGTGATCCACGACGGCCGCGATGATCTGTCGAAATACAAGGCCAAATTCGCCACCCGGACCGACAAGCGCACGGTCGATGACGTCATGGCGATCGCCGACGTGTTCATCGGCGTGTCCGGGCCGGACACGGTATCCAGGGCGCAGATCGCGTCCATGCCGCCCCGACCGGTCGTGTTCGCGCTGTCCAATCCGAACCCCGAGATCTTGCCGGAAGATGCCAAGTCCGTGCGCGACGACCTGATCATGGCCACCGGCCGCTCGGATTATCCGAACCAGATCAATAACGTGCTGGGCTTTCCCTATATCTTCCGCGGCGCATTGGACGTGCGCGCGCGACGCATCAACATGCAGATGTGCGTCGCCGCCGCGCGCGCCATGGGCGAACTCGCCCGCCGCCCGGTGCCCAATACGGTGCTGGAAGCGCACAGCCAGGACAGCATGTCGTTCGGGCCGGACTATATCGTCCCCAGCCCGTTCGACCCGCGCCTGATCGATTTCGTACCGCCGGCGGTTGCCGCCGCCGCGGTGGAAACCGGCGTGGCACGCATTGAATACCCTTCGCATTACCCGCAGCCCGCGATCGATGTATCCGATCGGTAGGGAGCCCTGCGGCAACTTTCGGGAGACTCACCATGGCCCACACGTACAAATTGATTAACGGCGACGAGAGCCAGACCACTGAGTTGCCCCTGGTCGAAGGGACCCGGGGCACGCCGGCCGTCGATGTGCGCGCACTCAACCAGAAACAGGGCGTATTCACCTACGACCCGGCGTTCACCGCCACGTGTTCCTGCGATTCCGACATCACCTTCATCGACGGCGAGAACGGCAAGCTCATGTACCGCGGCTACTCGGTAGAGGATCTGGCCGAAAAGTCGAGCTATCTGGAAGTCTGCTATCTGCTGCTCAACGGCGAGCTGCCGACCGCGGATCAAATGGCGGCGTTCCGCGACTCCATCACCCATCACACGATGCTCAACGAGTCGCTGGTCAAGTTCTACGACGGCTTTCACTACGACGCCCATCCGATGGCCATACTCACCGGCATCACGGGTTCGCTGTCGGCGTTCTACCACGACACCACCGACATCCGCGATCCGGAGCACCGGGAGATCTTCGCGCATCGCATGATCGCCAAGATGCCGACCATCGCGGCCGCGGCCTACAAGCACTCCATCGGCCAACCCAAGATCGGCCCGAAGAATCATCTCGACTATGCCTCGAACCTGCTGCGCATGATGTTCGCCGTGCCGGCCGAGGAGTACGAAGTCGATCCGGTCGCCGCCAAGGCGCTGGACATCCTGTTCATCCTGCACGCCGATCACGAGCAGAATGCCTCGACCTCGACCGTACGCATGGCCGGCTCCACCGGGGCCAACCCCTATGCCGCCATCTCGACCGGCATCGCCGCACTCTGGGGCCCGGCCCACGGCGGCGCCAACGAGGCGGTGCTGAACATGCTCGCCGAGATCGGCGACGCCTCCCAGGTCTCCAGGTATCTCGACAAGGCCAAGGACAAGGACGACCCATTCAAGCTGATGGGCTTCGGCCACCGCGTGTACAAGAACTTCGACCCGCGCGCCAAGGTCATCCGCAGCTACTGCCATGAAGTGCTCGAGCACTACAACATGCAGAACAACAAGCTGTTCGAGCTGGCGCTTGAGTTGGAGCGGGTGGCGCTGGAAGACGATTACTTCGTCGAGCGCAAGCTGTATCCGAACGTGGATTTCTACTCCGGCATCATCTATCAGGCGCTGGGCATTCCGATCAATATGTTCACGCCGATGTTCGCCATCGCGCGCACGGTCGGCTGGGCCGCGCACTGGTCCGAGATGATGGCCGATCCGAACATGCGCATCGCACGTCCGCGTCAGGTCTATACCGGCTACGACCTGCGTGACTACGTCGATATCGACAACCGCTGATCCGCGCCACCGCGAGCGCATCGTCAGCGGCGCCCACGGCCGCCGCTGACGTGAGCGAGACACCGGGCTCGCCGACCACGGCGCGGCGACTGGCGTTGTGCAGTGAATGCGACTGGGTGGTTCGACTGCCGGCGCGCCGGCCCGGGCAGCGTGCCCACTGCCCACGCTGCCATCATCACCTGACCGGTACCGCGCGGCGCGATGCCCAGGCGCCGATGGCCTGCGCCATCGGCGCGCTTATCATGCTCGGCCTGGTGTTCGCGTTTCCGTTCCTCGCGTTTTCCACCCACGGCGTGGGCCACGTCATGAGCTTCGCCGATACGGCCGGGGCGTTGATCGGCGACCATTACGGCGTGCTCGCGCTTGTGTTGCTGGCAACCACGGTGGCGTTCCCCGGCCTGTATCTCGCCGCCCTGGTCTATCTCTGCCTTGGCGCCGGCCATCAACGACTGCCGGGCGCGATACCGCTGGCCCGCCTGTTGCGACCGATCGAGCCCTGGATGATGTCCGACGTATTCATCGTCGGCGTGCTGGTCAGCCTGGTCAAGATCGTATCCCTGGCCGATATCCATATCCGGGCGTCGTTCATCGCCTTTTGCATCTATTCGCTGCTGTTGCTGCGCACGGTGACACTCATTGACTGGACCGCACTCTGGGATGCGATCGCGCCAGCCCCCGAACCAGGCATGACGGCGCATGCCGGCGCCAGCGGCCGGAGCCAGTCGCTGATCGCCTGCGGCGCCTGCGGCACGCCGTTCGTGGCTCACCGGCGCCACCGCTGCCCGCGCTGCGGCAAGCGTCATCATGTGTTCCGGGTCGATCGCATCCAGCTCACCTGGGCGCTGCTGGTTACCGCCGCGCTGCTGTATATCCCGGCCAATATCTATCCGGTGCTGTCCACGGTGACCCTCGGCAATGCCCAGCCGCAGACGATCGCGGCCGGCGTCCTGCACCTGGCCGAATCCGGCGACTGGCCGATCGCGGCGGTGATCTTCGTGGCCAGCATCGTGGTGCCGGTCTCCAAGATCGTGGCCCTGGCCTGGCTCTGCATCGCCGCCCGGGGCCGGCCCGCCGCGTCGCTGGCGCGCACGCGCGCCTACCGCATCACGGAAAAAATCGGCCGCTGGTCGATGATTGACGTGTTCGTGGTCGCCGTGCTGGCGACCCTGGTTCAGGCCGGGGCGCTGATGTCGATCGAACCCGGGCCCGGCGCGATCGCCTTCGCTGGCGTGGTCATCCTCACCATGATCGCAGCACTCACCTTCGATACCCGTTTACTCTGGCCCGAGCGGGCCCCTGGCAATGCTTCATGAGCGATAACCCGCCCGACGATACCGCCGAAATCACCACGCCGCGCCGATGGCGTGTTTCCCCGGTCTGGCTGATCCCGCTCGCCGCGGCGCTGATCGGGGGCTGGCTGCTGTACGATAGCTGGGCCTCCCGCGGCCCGGTGATCACGCTGGATATGGATACGGCCGAGGGCATTGAGGCCGGGAGCACGCAGCTCAAGGTGCGCAGCGTGCAGGTTGGCCATGTCACGGGCGTGGCGCTGACCGACGACGGCCAGGGCGCGCAGGTCACCGTGCAGATGAATCCCGACACCGGCAAACTGCTCGGCGAGGGGGCGACATTCTGGGTGGTCAAGCCGCGCGTCGGCCCACAGGGGATTTCCGGCCTGAACACCATCCTGTCGGGCGCCTACCTGCAGCTACGCCCCGCCAAGCAACGCAGCGACAAGCGTCACTTCAACGTTCAGGACAGCCCGCCACCGATGCCCAGCAACAAGCCGGGGGTGACGGTGCAACTGATCAATTCCGGCGACAATACGTTGTCGGTGGGCGATCCAATCGTCTACCAGGGGCAGAATGTCGGCCGGATCGAGGACAGCCAATTCTCGGTCGCCAAGCGCCAGACCCGCTACACCGTGTTCATCAGCAAGCCCTATTCCCAGCTGATCACCCACGCCACACAGTTCTGGCTGCGCTCCGGCGTGGATCTGCATCTGGGTTCCGACGGCGTCGATGTCCAGCTGGGCTCGCTGCAGAGCGTGCTGGCCGGCGGCATTACCTTCGGCCAGCCGGCGGACGTGGACAGCGGCCAGTCCGCCAGCAATGGCGAACGCTTCAAACTCTACGCGACCCACAATGCCGCGACCCAGGATCGCTACAAACGCCAGCTCAGATATGTGGTACTGCTCGACGACTCGGTACGCGGGCTGAATGCCGGCGCGGCGGTCGAGTATCGCGGGCTGCGCGTGGGCACGGTGGAGAAGGTCCCCTTCTATCCGCCGGATTTCAAACCCTCGAGTTTTTCGGGTTTCAAGATTCCGGTACTGATCGCCATCGAGCCGCAACGCCCGAGCCTGGCCTGGGCCCACATGAGCGATAAGCAGTGGCACGAGCGCAATCGGCAGTTCTTTAAACACGGGCTCCGGGCAACGGTCAAATCCTCGAATCTGTTGACCGGCGCGATGTTCGTCGACCTAACCTTCGATCAACATGCCAAGGACTACGACCCGAAGAAGGTCGGCCCGTATCCGGTATTCCCCAGCGAGCCAAGCCAGATCACGAGCATCCAGCAGCAGCTGTCGAATCTCATGGACAAGCTCAACAAACTGGACATCGGCCCGATCGTCGACCAGGTCAAGCATGCCGCACGCACGACCAACGAGACACTGGAACAACTGCGTCAGGCCACTCACCGCATCAATGCGTTGCTGGCCGAGCCGGGCACGCAGAAGCTGCCGGGCCAGCTCAGCGATACATTGCAACAGTTGCAGCGCACACTCGACAACTTCCAGCAGGGCGCGCCGGCCTATCAGCAGCTCAACCAGACCATCGACCGCCTGAACCAGGTACTCGACAATGCCGCGCCGCTGGCACGCACGCTGCGTGACCATCCCAATTCGCTGATCTTCGGCCGTCCCGACGGCAAGGACCCGGTCCCGAGGGCCCACCCATGATGCTTTTCCGTGCCTCGCTACGGCGCCTCTTCACAGCCGCGACACTGGGCGTGTCGCTTGTCGCGCTCGCCGGCTGCGCAACGACGCAGCGTTCGCCGTCGCTGTTCGTACTGGACGCCGGCGCCAGCGCGCCGGACACCACGCCACAGCCCTGCGCACCGACCCTGATGATCGCGCCGGTCACGACCGCGTCTTATCTCGACCAGGGCGGCATCGTCTATCAGACCGGGCCGCACAAGGTCGTCATCGCCAACGACAACCGCTGGGCCTCGTCGCTTTCCGGGCAACTCACCGACGACCTCTACGCCACGCTGGAACAACGCCTTCCCGGCGTGAACGTCGTGCGCACCAGCAGCAACCAGCAGGGGCGTTATCAGCTGCAGACGCGCGTGGACCAGTTTCTCGGCCATTATGACGGCAAGGCGCACATCGCCGGACGCTGGACGCTGGTCGGGCCGAAAGGCCATACCCTCGACGGACACGCCTTCGAAAAAACCGTACCGCTATCCGGCGATGGCTATCCGGCGCTGGTCAACAGCCTGTCCCGCGGCTGGCAGGACATAGCACGCGGCATGGTGCCGGCACTGACGGATAAGCTCGCGTCGGCGCCACGACCCTGAGCCCGGCATGATGGCATGAGCCGGTGCCACGATACCGGCATAAACAAGGCTCTTCGCGTATTTGCGGGATCGAGGCGAGCCGGATGCTGGGCTCGATAGTTATTAACCCGGCACAAAAATAGATGATTTTTCGGGTTGATAGCGCGCGTATGCGACCGCATGCTCGCCGCGGCCATCGGCCGCGAAGCCTTTGAAAATAAAAGACGGACAGGCGCCGGCTTTTATTTTTGAAGGCGTTGAAAACAGCTGATGAAGTCAGCTGTTTTGATGCCGGATTAATAGATGGGCCGCGATGCAACGGTTTACGGAATACGCCAGGCTCTCATGCACCGTGTCGGTATTTCCGTCCCGTTGTGCGGCGACGGCGAGGCGTGGTGCCGGGTGCTTTTCTCTTGGTTACTTGTGTTGAGCAAGCAAGAGAAGTGACTCGCGCTGCAGCGCGAAACCGGAGGTCGGCGAAGACGCCCGCGGCGGGGCTTTCCGAGCGCCTGTTCGGCGTTGCCAGCCAGTGCACTGCTGACTCATATCCACACCCGCTGGAACGCTCGGGACCCGCAGGGCACAATGGCCCTCCGTAATCCGCGAAGAACCAAAAAAAGCGGGCCGCAGCCCGCTTTTTTGACCCAGCCTGCGTCAGCGCTTCATCGAGTCGAAGAACTCGGCGTTGGTCTTGGTCTGCTTCATGCGATCGATGAGCAGCTCCATGGCCGCCAGGTCGTCCATGCCATGCAGGAGCTTGCGCAGCACCCACATGCGCTGCAACTCGTCCTGCGGGACCATCTTCTCTTCGCGGCGCGTGCCGGACCGATTGACGTGAATGGCCGGGTAGATCCGCTTCTCGGCGATACGCCGATCCAGATGGATCTCCATGTTGCCGGTGCCCTTGAACTCCTCGTAGATGACTTCGTCCATCTTGGAGCCGGTCTCGATCAGAGCGGTGGCCATGATGGTCAGGCTGCCGCCCTCTTCCACGTTACGCGCGGCACCGAAGAAGCGCTTGGGCTTCTGCAGCGCGTTGGCGTCCACACCACCCGTGAGCACCTTGCCGGACGACGGTGCCACCGTGTTGTAGGCCCGGGCCAGACGGGTGATGGAGTCGAGCAGGATCACGACATCCTTCTTGTGCTCGACCAGACGCTTGGCCTTCTCGATCACCATGTCGGCGACCTGGACATGGCGGGAGGCCGGCTCGTCGAAGGTCGACGACACCACTTCGCCGCGCACGCCGCGCTCCATCTCGGTCACTTCCTCGGGCCGCTCGTCGATCAGCAGCACGATGAGATGACAGTCCGGATGATTATGCGCGATCGACTGGGCGATGTTCTGCATCATCATCGTCTTGCCGGCCTTGGGCGGCGAGACGATCAGGCCGCGCTGGCCCTTGCCGAAGGGCGCGACCAGGTCGATGGTGCGCGCGGTGATGTCTTCGGTCGAACCGTTGCCGAGTTCCATGTGCAGCCGTTCGGTCGGGAACAGCGGCGTCAGGTTCTCGAACAGCACCTTGCCCTTGGATTTCTCGGGCGGGTCCTCGTTGATGTCATCGACCTTGAGCAGCGCGAAGTAGCGCTCCGATTCCTTCGGCGGCCGAATACGCCCTCGGATGTTGTCGCCCGTACGCAACGAAAAGCGCCGGATCTGGCTGGGCGAGACATAGATATCGTCCGGGCCGGCCATGTAGGACGACTCGTTCGAGCGCAGAAAGCCGAAGCCATCGGACAGGATCTCGAGTACGCCGTCGCCGTAGATGCGCTCACCGGACCTGGCATGCGCCTTGAGCATGGCGAAGATGAGGTCCTGCTTGCGCAGCCGCGAGATATTGTCCAGGTCCATGTCCTGGGCCATCTCCATCAACTCGGCGGCCGTCTTGCGCTTGAGTTCGGTCAGATTGAGAATCGGTCCATCCCCGGCGACACCGGCGTAGGCTTCGAATTCCGCCTCGTCGATGTCCTCGTTGGGTGGATTGTTCGGCCCCTTGTTACCGCCGGACCGACCGCGATTCCCGCTACTGCTCTTCTTGTTATTGTTATTATTATTGTTGTTACCAGAGCCGCCGCCATTGCTGTTCTTGCGGCGCCGGCCTCGACGGTTGTTGTTGCCGCCGCCGTTGCCGTTGCCGCCGGGACCACCATTGTTGTTATTCGAAGGGGTGGAATCCTTGGACTGGCGTTCTTCAACAGTTTCTTCGGACACGGTTATATACGCTCGTTCGGGATATGTCGTCGCCGGGTCGGGCAACGATTCAAGGATGGATGTTCGATGCGTGCCGCCAATCGCCCTCGGCGGCACGCGGGTCGAATCAGACTAGATATGCTGATCGACGAATTCGGCAAGCTGGCTCTTGGACACAGCGCCGACCTTGGTGCCGGCCACTTCGCCGTCCTTGAACAGCATCAGGGTCGGAATACCGCGAATGCCATAGCGCGGCGGGGTGTCGGGGTTTTCGTCGACGTTAAGCTTGGCGATCGTCAGCTTGCCTTCGTACTGATCGGCGAGCTCGTCGAGCACCGGGGCGATCTGCTTGCACGGACCGCACCACTCGGCCCAGTAATCGACCAGGACAGGGCCCTTGGCCGACAGCACGTCGTTTTCGAAGCTGTCGTCACTGACTTTGACGATATTTTCACTCATGGAGCGTCCTCACATCCGAGCAGGACAAATATGGAATCGGGTTGATCGGCTTTCGATCCGTCGAAGGAGCAAAGCCTCAAACACCTAACTAAGGGCGCGGGAAAAGTTTGCAAGCCTGCGAAGGAAGTCCTGCGACCCGGTCGTCACGGCCACAAACTGTTATAGTGCGGGTTGCACAAAACAAGCGCCGGAAAGCGAGTTGATGCAACTCGAGCATGCAACGGTTCGCTGCATGCATAATCTTCGCTTGTATTGGAGCTAATCTCAAGCATTTTTTCAACCCTTTTCCCGGGGCCTGTTCATGTTTCGTACGAGATCCGCGCCGCGGGCGCCGATCCTGCCCGGCGTGGCGCGGGCGGCCGAGCATGGTCGCACCGCGCGCGATGCCGGTCCCGCGGCGTTGTGGCACCGCTTGTTTGCAAGCGGACACGACGCCGCCGGACAACGCCGATACACCCGCAATGCATCGTTGCGCGGCGCCTGTGCGGGCCAACTACACTGTGTCCGCAGCATCAGGGCCTGCCGTTTCACCGACGTGGATGCGGGCGCGAACGGAACTTCCAACAGCCCTTAAACCGCCGACCCCGGCGCGACGAGAATTCAATGAGCGATACCGAAACAGTCGACGACGCCACCCCGCGCAAGCTGGTCACCGAGACCCGCCTCGACGCACTCGGCCTGCATGACAGCATTGTATCGGGTCTGAACACGCGCGGCTTTACCCATGCCACCCCGATCCAGGCCGAGACCCTGCCGCTGGCGCTCGCCGGCGTCGACATTGCCGGCCAGGCGCATACCGGCACCGGCAAGACCGCCGCTTTCCTGCTGGCGACCCTCGACCGGCTGATCCGGCAGGCGCCGGAACCCAGCGAGCAGGCCCCCTCCGGCGCGGCACAGCCCCGAGCCCTGATTCTGGCGCCGACGCGCGAGCTGGCCGACCAGATCTATCAGGATGCGTTGCCGCTGGCCGCCGACACAGGCCTCAAATGCGTGGTCTGTTATGGCGGAACGGGCTATGACACCCAGCGCGAGGCGATCGCGGCGGGCGTGGATATCCTGATCGGCACGCCGGGCCGTCTGATCGACTATTACAAGCAGAAGATCTACACGCTCAAGGCGATCGAAGTCGCCGTGCTGGACGAGGCCGATCGCATGTTCGACCTCGGCTTCATCGACGATATCCGCTACATGTTACGCAAGATGCCGCCCCCCGGGCGGCGCCAGAACCTGCTGTTCTCGGCCACCCTGTCGCATCGCGTCCTCGAGCTCGCCTACGAGCACATGAACGATCCGAAGCTGGTGCGCACCGATACCGAAACAGTCAATATCGGGGCCATCGAGCAGAAGCTCTATCACGTCTCCAAGGACGACAAGCTCGCACTGCTGATCGGCATCCTGCGGCGCATCGGCGACGGGCGGACGCTGATCTTCATCAATACCAAGCGCATGGCCGAGCGCATTCAGGACACGCTGATCGCCAATGGCTTCAACGCGGCGACCCTGTCCGGCGACGTGGCACAGAACAAGCGGCTGCGCCTGCTGGAGGAATTCAAGACCGGCCAGCTCCCGATCATGGTCGCCACCGACGTCGCGGCCCGCGGCCTGCACATCCCGGATGTGTCGCATGTGATCAACTTCGACCTGCCGCAGGACGCCCAGGACTACGTCCATCGCATCGGCCGTACGGCACGGGCCGGCAACACCGGGCAGGCCATCTCCTTCGCCTGCGAGGAGTACGTCTACTCGCTGCCCGATATCGAGGCCTACATCGAGCACAAGATCGATGCCGAGATGCCGACCGAGGACGCGTTCGTGCGCGATTACACCCGCGCGCCGCAGCGCAAGCGCAAGCCGCGCGGCGGCGGCAACAACCGGCGGCGCGGCGGTAACGGCAATCGGCGATCCCCGGGCGGCCGCTGATTGTCCGCATACAGCTTGTGCCCGATCGCAAGGCCGGTATGATGCGATGTTTTACTGCGAACGTAACTGCCTAGGCCATGGAGATCACCCGCGAACTGCTTGACGCCGTCTGTCGCATCGCCGTCGAGGCCGGCGCCAGGACGTTGCCGATCTACCGCAGCGATTTCGACGTCATCACCAAGGACGACGACAGCCCGCTGACCCAGGCCGATCTCGCCGCACACCGCGTGATCGCGGCCGAATTGTCGGCCCTGACGCCGGACACGCCCCAGCTGTCCGAGGAAGGCGCCGACATCGACTACGACACGCGCTCGGAATGGCGCGAGTACTGGCTGGTCGATCCGCTGGACGGCACCAAGGAGTTCGTCAATCGCAACGACCAGTTCACCATCAATATCGCGCTGATCCAGGACGGCCGGCCGGTATTGGGCGCGGTGTATGCGCCGGCCCTCGATACGCTGTGGTTCGGCGCGAACGGCCTCGGCGCGTTCCGGCGCGAGGGCGACGGCGCAATCCAGCCTATCCGGGTCAGCCCGGCCCGCATGGAGAAACCGCGCATCCTGGTGTCGCGCTCGCATCGCTCGGACGCCATCGAACGCCTGCTGGCCGACATGGACGACTACGAACCCGTGAGCATGGGCTCATCGCTGAAATTCTGCGTCATCGCGGAGGGCGCGGCCGATTTCTATCCGCGGCTCGGCCCCACCAGCGAATGGGATACCGCAGCCGGCCACGCCGTGCTCAAGGCCGCCGGCGGCCAGGTCACCGATGCCCGCGGCCGGCCATTGCGCTACAACGAAACCGACAGCCTGCTCAACGACTGGTTCATCGCCTACGGCGACGCGAGCCACAACTGGCTCGCCTACGTTCCCAAATAGGGCCGCGCGGTACGAAATCCGACCATCATCAGGTTTCGATTGACGGGTCCTGGGCGATCAGCAGGCTGCAGTCGAGCCGGTCGAGCAACGAGGCCCCGACCGAGCCCTGCCACCAGCGTGCGAGCACCCCGCGCCGCTGATGCCCCACGATCACCAGATCCACGGCGAGCTCACTCGCCAGTTTCGCGATCTGATGGGCAGGCTCGCCCACCCGCACATAACCCTGGGCGTCGATCCCCTTGGCCTTGAGCATCTCCACCCCCTCGGCCAGGATATTCTCCACCCGCTCACGCTCGGACTCGTACATGCTTTCGGTATAAAAGCCCTCGGCGGCGGCCACCGCGCCCGTCAACGGCACCACGGCCAGCAGATGTGTCCGGACCTCGCCCGCCCCGAGCAGCGGCAGCGACCGACGCAAGGCGATCCGTCCCTGTTCGCTGCCGTCATAGGCCAGAAGAATGGTATCGAAGTTCTGCATAAGGCCCCCCGGCGAACCATCAAGTCTGTAACTGTTTGATACCACGCTCCGGCCCCTCTCGTCATTTACCCGTTGTGTTTACCCCGAGTTGGGCCGGCTGGCGGCAGCCGTCGTTTCGATCCGGGACCGAACGGCAACGGATTGCGCCGTGCCATCGATGGAGCCGATCTGCCGGGCCTCCGATCCCGCGAGCATCACCCGCGCCGACTCGCCACCCGCCGAGCGGTGCGGGCATGACACCGATGGGGCCCGATGGCGACAGTCGTTTTATCGCGCCGGCTTCGGTACCGATCGTTGTCTGGATCATCTATAGTCAAACTGCCCGTAGACGAATTCGCTGCATGGGCCCCGGTCCTGTTTCGAAGATGTTCGAAGCCCGGAAGACATCGACGAAAACCGCCGACTGACCCGGAAACCGCTCGGTTACCCGTCGGTTGCCGTCAACAACAGGCCGTGTTGCCGCCACTCATCGTCACCCCCCCTCGACCTCTGCATTGCCCCCCTGGAGATCAGACCCCATGACAGGCGCATTACGCATCCGGCCACTGCTGACGGCCACCCATCGTTACGAAAAGACCGTATCCACGCGTGGACGCGGACGCGGGATCTACATCGATGCCCCCATCCTGGCTTATCTGATCGAAACGCCGAACGGCCGCATCCTGTTCGATGTCGGCTGTGACTATCACAAGATCGCGACGCCGGAACTGCGCGCGCGTTATCTGGAACCGATGCGGCCGACCTTCGAAGTGCCCGAGATGTCGCAGACCCAGCGCATCCCCGAGTATCTTCGCCGCCTCGATCTGACGGTAGCCGATATCGATCTGGTTTTCCTCAGCCATCTGCACTTCGACCATGCCGGCGGGCTGTGCGATGTGCCCGGCTGCGAGGTACATATTCATCACGAGGAAGTCGCGGCGGCGGACACCGGCGAGGTCAGCGGTATCTTCGCCGATGAAATCGCCGATCGCGACAACTGGCATATCCAGCCGACGGAATACTCGCCGGCCCCCGGCATCCAGGCCATCGAGACGCCGGGCCATACCGCTGGCCACATGTCCTTGTTCATCGAACTGCCCAAGGGGCCGCCGGTCATCCTGTGCGGGGACGCCGCGGATCTGATGGAAAACCTGGACGACGAGATCGCGCCCGGCTCCTGCTGGCAGGATCGCGAAACCCAGGCCGTCGACAGCATCCGACGGCTCAAGCGGCTGGCAACCCGCGAGGGCGCCGATCTCTGGCCCAATCACGACTTCGATTTCTATCGCACGCTGCCGCCCTTTCCGGGCTTCCGTGAATAATCCGGTCGACTGGCACCGGAATCTCGAGCTGCGAACCCCGTACGCCAACTGTCATTTTTCTCGGGCACCTGTCTCAAGGGCGCCGCATCGCACCGGCCATTCTCACCCGGCTCATGGTCCGGCGACGTTCGGCGCTTCACAGAGTTGTCCGATGCGCCACGGATGGGTCGAACGCTCGATGCGCCATCCCTCGGCCGCACGGCCGACGTAACTGATCTCGGTGGCCGCCCGCTCGGCAAGCGCTGCGGTCGACAGTTCGTCGGGTGATGCCAGAAGCTCGTGATCGGCGGCCAGCGGCGGGCGGGGCCGGATCAGGAACGCGTGCGCTCCCTGCTGCAACCAGACCGGGAGGCCGGTTTCGTCCAGACGGACTCTCTCGCTCGCGGCATCACCCGACGCCACCTTCTCCCAGCATTCAAGATAGCGGCCGTCCGGATGGCGTTCCTCGAGCAGACGGTCGGATAGAAACCGCATCGCGCCGATGTCCTTGTCCAGCCCCGGCGCCATATCCACCAGCCGGTGCCAGGTACAGAAACGGCCCTCGACGATGGTACGCCCGGCAAAGGCCGTCAGCCCGGCAATCCAGGCCAGCCGCGCACGATCACAGCCGGCGAGGCTATGGATGCCGGTAAAATCCGGGCTATCCACCGGTATCCGGAGATCGGCATGCCAGCAGGCCGTCTGCAGCCAATACACCGCGGTCGCCGTATCCTCCAGCAATGCACGGCCCGCGGCCGGCTCGACATAACGCCGCCGTCGCCACAGGCCCCGATAGCGCGCCGGGACCGCGCTCACGAAACGCCGCTACGGCGCGCGTAGCGGCCAGAGGTCGCCGTGCTCCCGCCACGCGCCTGGCGCGCCTGCCGAGGGTTGAAGATCCGGATGGCGCGAGCGTGGAGGTGCGCGCCGGCCTGCCGCGATTCACCGTTCGCTGCCCCATCCCGCGCGGCGCATGCAAACGCCTCCGCGCGGGCCTCGGGAGCGCCACTGAACAAATCGGCGATGCCGGCGATGGGAACGGTCGTGAAGCCGGCGAGTTGTCCGGAATTCATCAGCACGCCTCCTGCCCGGTCCGGGATGCCAGCCAGCCACGCCAACCGCCGTACGTTGTAATTTCGATGACATCACCCTGGGACGGCAGGGCCCCGGCGGCACAGATGAAACCGGTCACCGAGCGGCCGTCTACGAGTTCGATGCGGCCCAGACCGAGGGGCGCTGGAATACCGGCAAGGAAGCTGCCGAGGCTGGCCATGGGCAGCCGCCACAATTCGACGGCGATCGCACGGCCCGTCTCGGCATCCTCGATCAGCGCCGGGCGCGGCGGCCGGTCGGCGGTGAGCGCGAACAATCGATAACGGGGCGCGGTTTTGGTGATCGCCGTACGCTTGCCGCCGCGCTCCACCAACTGATGGTTCAGGGGCAACCCGTCGAGATGAGCGCCGCAAACCGCGATTTCGAGCGTGCCATCGCTCGCCGGCGACAACGCCGGCAGCGCCGGGCGCGCTCGGCCGGTCGCGCCGAGCGGCAGGGCCAGCCGAGCTTCCACCGCGCGTGCCAGGCTCAACAACGACAGATCGGCAAACGCCGGGCCGAACAGCGTCACCCCGCCCGGGCGCCCGTTGTCGCCGATCGCGACCGGCACGGCTAGTGCACTGTAATCGAGCAGGTTCATGAAATTGGTCCACGTACCGAGCTGGGTATTGATTGCCACCGGCTCGGCGGCCACCTCGGCCTTGCTCGGATGCGTCACGGTCGTCGGCGCCAGCATCACATCCACCGTGGCCAGCAGACGATCGGCCGCACGCTTGTACTCGGCCAGGCGATAACCGGCGTCGAAGACATCCAGCGCGCTCGGCGTCCGGCCGCCTTCGATAACCTGGCGAGTGACCGGATGCAACGCCTCGGGCTCGCGCTCGATCAGCGTTCGCACCGCGTGGTAGCGTTCGGCGACCCACGGCCCACCATAAAGCAGCTGTGCGGCCGCCAGCATCGGACTGCAGTCGATCTCGACCGGTTCGCCACCGAGCGCGCGCAGTTCACCGATCGCTGTCTCCATGCAGCGGGTATAAGCGGCATCGGTCTGCCATTGATCGCGCCGCGGCACGCCGAAATGAAATGACGCCGGCGCCTGACCATAGCGCTGTCCGGCGACGGCGAAATCGTGGTGGCGCGCCTCGGCGCAGTCGGCATCGAAGACCGCCGCAACATCGAGAATCGCCCCAGCATCGTCGGCGGTCAGCGCGAACAGACTGACGGTATCGATGCTACGACAGGCCGGCACCACGCCGCGATTGCTCAACAAGCCCACGGTCGGCTTCAGGCCGAACAGATTGTTGAAACAGGCCGGAACGCGACCGGAGCCGGCCGTGTCGGTACCCAGCGCAAAGCTGACCTGGCCGGCCGCGGTGGCCACCGCCGAACCGCTGCTGGAGCCGCCCGGGATATAGTCGGGATCGAAGGCATTGCCCGGCACGCCGTATTCGGCCGGGGCGCGCTCGCCGACCAGGCCGGTGGCAAACTGATCCAGATTGGTCTTGCCGAGCGGGATTGCGCCGGCCTCGATCAGCTGTTCGACGACGAAGGCATGCCGCTCGGGTACATAGGCAAATGCCGGGCAGCCAGCGGTGGTGGGAATACCAGCCAGATCGATATTGTCCTTGATCGCGAATGGCAGACCGTAGAGCGGCTTTGTCTCCGGCGATTCATCGTCGAGCGCGGCCAGATAGGGCTCGAGCTCATCGGCGCTCAACCGCCGAATCCAGGTCGGATCGGCGCCGCGCCCGGCGGCATCGGGCAGAAGCTCGGCCACCAGCGTTCTCGGCGTGAGTTCGCCGCTGCGATAGGCGGCATGCAGCGTATGCCGGGTCAGGTCACGTCCTTTCATGCCGAGGCCCCCGTGTTGGCGTCGAGAATCACCACCGGCTGGCCGGCAGTGACTGCCCCGCCCTCGGCGATCGGCAGACGCGCGATCCGACCGGGGCCGCGGGACACGATCTCAACTTCCATTTTCATCGATTCCACCAGGGCCACGACCTGGCCCTCGGCGACCTCGTCGCCCACCGCGACCTTGAGCTTCCACAAACTGCCCGCCACCGGGCTGTCGACGGCTGCTTCGTGGGCCGCCAGCTCGGCGGTTTCGCTGGTCTCCGGCACATGATCTTCGAAAGTGAACTGGCCGTTGGCCCGCCAGCGCGCCATTTCCTCGGCGAACGCGGCCTCGCGTTTTTCCTGGAAGGCCGTGATCGCTTCCTCGGTGCCGGCCAGATTGCGCTCGTACTCGGCCAGCGAGAAACGCACGGTTTCGGTCTCAAGATCGAAGCGCCCGTGCAGGAATTCGGTCCGGACCGCCATCAGCTCGTCGTGCGTCACTTCGTAGAACGACAGCTGATCGAAGAAGCGCAGCAGCCAGGGCTTGTCGAAATACCGGGTTTCGCGATAGCGATTCCACATCTGCAGGGTGCGGCCGACGAACTGATAGCCGCCCGGGCCTTCCATGCCGTACACGCAGAGATAAGCGCCGCCGATACCGACCGAGTTCTCGGCGGTCCAGGTCCGGGCCGGGTTGTATTTGGTGGTGACCAGGCGCTGGCGCGGATCCAGCGGGGTTGCGACCGGCGCGCCCAGGTAGACATCGCCCAGGCCCATGACCAGATAGCGGGCATTGAACAGGATGTCGCGGATCTCGGCCTCGCTGTCCAGGCCGTTGATGCGCCGGATGAAATCCAGGTTGCTCGGGCACCAGGGCGCATCCGGGCGCACGCTGCGCTGGTATTTCTCGATCGCCTCGTGACAGGCCGGATCGTCCCAGGACAGCGGCAGATGCACCAGCCGCGATTCCACTTCCAGATCCTCGACTTCGCGCAGCTCGCGCTCGGCGGCCTCGAGATGGGCCAGCAGCGCCGGCAGCGTCAGCCGATTGGGATCGTAGTGGATCTGCAGCGAACGGATGCCCGGCGTGAGTTCGGCCATGCCCTCGATCGGATGCGCCTGCAGCCAAAGCATCCAGGCGTGGGCCCGAAAACGCAGCGCGATATCCAGCGTCATCTCGCCGAATTCGATCAGCAGGAAATCGTCGCCGGCACGGCGGTAGACCAGCTTTTCGCCCGCGGTAGCGGCATCGAGTTTGCGCAGTATCGGCGTCCCGCGATCGACGACTCGCTTCGGCTCGGCCGTCGCGGCAAACGTCTCGATCACGGCGCGCTGGCGTGCCTCGAGCGCCCGGGCCGTCTCCAGCGAAACCGGCACGAACCGCACCGTATCGCCGGCGGCCAGTTGACCGAGTTTCCAGCGCTCGGCGCGCACGGTCGTGGCCGGGCAGACGAAGCCGCCGAGGGACGGCCCGTCGGGGCCGAGTATGACCGGCATGTCACCCGTGAAATCGAGGGTGCCAAAGGCGTAAGCATTGTCGTGGATGTTCGACGGGTGCAGGCCGGCCTCGCCGCCGGTCTCGCGCGCCCATTCCGGCCGCGGACCGATCAGACGGATACCGGTCCGGCTGGAATTGAAATGCACTTCCCAGTCATGGCCAAAAATCGTGTCGATATCGGCTTCGGTAAAGAAATCCGGCGCCCCGTGCGGGCCGTACAGCACGGCGATCTCCCAGTGCCGGGCGCCATCGCCGGCCGTGCCGAAGGCCGGGCGCAATTCGGGTTCGAGGCGACGAGCCGGCACCGGATCGACCGCCGTCAACGGCAGCGTATCGCCGGTACGCAGGGCACGCCCCGCGTGACCGCCGAACTGGCCGAGGGTGAAGGTGGCTCGCGAGCCGAGATAGCGCGGGCAGTCGATGCCACCGGCTATCAGCAGATTGCAGCGCGCCCCGCCTTGAACACGGCCGAGCGCGAGCGTGGCGCCGGCCGGTACATCGATCACCTGCCAGGCCTCGATTTCGACGTCGTCCAGGCGCGCCTCGATCGCCGCGCCGGCCAGCACGAGCTGGGTTGCCCGATTGAAGCGCAGGGTCGGCCCGGCGAGCGTGATCTCGAGCCCGGCGGCATCGGCTGGATTACCCAGCAGCCGATTGCCGAGCGCGAACGAGAAATCATCGAACGGCCCGGAAGGCGGCACGCCCACGTCCCAGTGGCCGAGCCGGCCGGGTATGTCCTGGATCGTGGTCAACGGGCCGGCGTCGAGCACCTCGAAGGTCGGCGGCGACCAGTCGAGAGCGGTCAACCAGCGGGTATGGATAGCCGCCTCGGCGAAGCGCGTATCGCGCAGCACATGCGCCAGCCAGCTGCGGTTGGTTTCGATGCCGTAGACCCGACTGGCTTCCAGCACCTCGGCCAGCCGTGCCCGCGCGCTGTCGCGGTCGGTGCGATGCACGATTACCTTGGCCAGCATCGGGTCGAACAACGGCGAGATTTCCAGCCCGGCCTCGATCGAATGATCGATGCGCAGATCGCTGGCCTCGGGAAACTCGACTTCCGTCAACAAGCCGGCGCTCGGCCGAAAATCATGATGCGGATCCTCGGCATACAGCCGGGCCTGGATGGCATGCCCGGTGGGCGTCAGATCGCGGGTCAGCGCGGCCAGATCGAGGGTCTCGCCAGCGCCGAGCCGCAGCATCCAGTCGACGATATCCACGCCCCAGACCGCTTCGGTGACGCCGTGCTCGACCTGCAGGCGGGTATTGACCTCGAGGAAAAAGAAGGCCTCGCGGGCCGCATCGTAGATGAATTCCACGGTGCCGGCGCTACGATAGTTCACCGACTCGCCGAGGGCGATGGCCGTGGCATGCAACTCGCGGCGTACCGTCTCACTCAGCGCCGGCGCCGGGCATTCCTCGATCACTTTCTGATTGCGACGCTGGGTGGAACAGTCGCGCTCGCCGAGGGCGATGACCGTGCCCTGCCCATCGCCGAAGATCTGGACTTCCAGATGCCGCGCCCGCGCGATATAGGCCTCGACGAATACCCCGGCATCGCCGAAATTGCGCTGCCCGAGGCCACGGACAGAGTCGAAGGCCTTTACCAGCCCGGCCTCGTCTTCGCAGACCTGCATGCCGATCCCGCCGCCTCCGGCCGTGGACTTGAGCATGACCGGATAGCCGACTCGGGCCGCTTCGCGTTGGGCTGTCTCGACATCGTCCAGCAGCCCCGAACCCGGCACCAGAGGCACGCCCGCGGCTTCGGCCAAGCGGCGCGCCTCGTGCTTGAGGCCGAAAGCGCGGACCTGCTCGGCTGTGGGGCCAAGGAAGACCAGACCCGCGGCCTCGCAGGCCGCAATGAAGTCTTCGTTTTCCGACAGAAAGCCATAGCCCGGATGGATCGCCTCGGCGCCGGCCTCGGCCGCGATGGCGAGCAGCTTGTCGCGGTCGAGATAGGTCTCAGCCGCGCTGCCCGCGCCGAGCGAATAGGCCTCGTCGGCGGCCTGCACGAACGGCGCATCGCGGTCGGCCTCGGCATAGACCGCGACCGAGCCGACGCCGGCCGCGCGCAGACTGCGCTGGATGCGGGTGGCGATGGCGCCGCGGTTGGCGATCAGAACTTTGTTGAACATGGCTCGATTTCGCTAGGCGCGGGTCGTCCCGCGGAAGTTCGCAACGCCATGAGTCGTCCCACGGCAGCTTTTCAATGGTCCGCAAATGAACGCGAAAAAGGCATCTATCCGCAGATTTCGCAGATTAAGGAAGAAAACACCATGTTTTTAATCTGTGAAAATCTGCGTAACCTGCAGATAAGATAATCTTTTCCTATTTGCGTTTAATGCGCGTTCATTGGCGGACTAGGTTGGTCTGTATTCGGATCAATCCCAGATCAACATTTCCAGCGGTGTGGGATTGAAACCGCTGCAAGGGTTGTTGAGCTGCGGGCAGTTGGAAATCAGCACCACCACATCCATGGCGGCGACCATTTCCACATACTTGCCGGGCCCGGAGATGCCGTCGTCGAAGTACAGCTCGCCATCGGCGGTCACCGGCACGTTCATGAAGAAATTGATGTTGTGCGCGATATCGCGTTTGTCGATGCCGTATTCCGGATGATTGGCGATGGCCAGCATCCAGTTGTCGCGACAGGAATGCATATGCCGTTTTTCCAGGTCGTAGCGGACCGTGTTCGATTCACTGGCACAGGCGCCGCCGAGCGTGTCGTGGCGTCCGACCGTATCGGCGGTGATGGTCAGCATCACGTTATTGAGAGTCGAGCGCAGTTCGCTGCCGGTGGTCAGATAGACTTGGCCCTGCTCGCGGAGCGTATCCATGCAGCTATAGCGCTCGGACGGATTGTCGGCATTGAAGAACAGCGTGTCGGCGGCTTCGTTGCCGTCGACATCGACGATGCGAATCGTCTGGCCGGCCTTGACCGGGCCGATGTAATGATCGCCGGCATCGATCAGATGGCGGGTAACGGCGTTTTCGACACGCCGGGCACTCGCGATGGTCATGATGAACTCCTCGAATCCTGTCTAGCGCGGGGCGCCGAGGTGATACAGGCGATTGTTGGCGAAACCGCGGGCGTTCTCGGCGCAATGCGCCCAACAGACATCGTTTTCGTCCGGCGGCGGCGCGGTGCCCAGCGCGATATCCACGCCGCGCCTGGGATAGTCGGCGCTGGGATCGAGCGGATGCGGGCAGGTATGCAGGGCCACCAGCATGTCCATCTCGAAACGCAGGGTGGCCGCGGCCCCGGCCGGACAATGATCGGGCACATAGCTCAGCCGCCCGGTATCGTCGGCCACCACCTTGGAGAACAGATTCAGATTGGCCGCCAGATCACGCGCGCCGAGGCCGTATTTGGCCAGTTCGATCAGGAAACTGTCGTGGCCGGTCTGGGTCCGGTCGTTGAGCGCGGCCTGAAAGCTGACCGGCTGCCAGCCCTTGGCCACCATGTGCCCGGCATTCAGATTGCCGCCGACGCTGTCGTGCCAGCCGAGATCGTCGGCGATGATCGAGGCAAAGATCCGGCCCATATCGGAATACAGGCAGTGGCCACGGGTCAGCTTGAAGGTGTGCTGGCACTTGAGGGTGTCCGGCAGGTTCAGCCGTTCCAGCAGGTTCTCCGGGTTGTACATCAACAACCCGACATTGGCGCCGGCCTCGGCGGCCGTCAGACGCATCGTGGTCCCGCGGCGCAGCCGCAGTGACCAGTGCTGGCCACCCGGCAGATGGGTTTCGTAATCGATGGTTTGGCTTGGCATCAGGTGTGGGCTCCTCGATTGGCATGGTTCAAAGCGGCGGGTGGCAGCCTCTGGCCCCAACCGGCCAGCACCGTCGCGCTATCGCGTACCCGGCCGAGAATCGGCCCCTCCGGGCCCTCGATCAGGCCCAGCGCCGCGGCATGAATGGACGCATCAGCCGCCGCGCAGGCATCGGCGACGGTCACGCATTCATAGCCGCGATCAATGGCCTCGCGCAGGGTCGAGTGCACGCAGATATCGGTGGTCACGCCGGTGACATACAGATGGGTCGTGCCCCGGGCTTGCAGCAACAGCTCGAGATCGGTCTGGTAGAAAGCGCCGTAGCCGGGTTTGTCGACGATCGGATCGCCGGCGGCCGGGGCCAGCTCGGGCACGACGGCATGCCCGGGCTCGCCGCGCACCAGATAGCGCCCGAGGTTTGCGCGCGCACCGATCGCCGCCCCACAAGCCGCGCTGCGTGCGAGCTTCGCCGGATGACAGTCGGTCAGATCCGGGCGATGGCCCTCCCGGGTGTAGATCACGGCGATGTCATGCTCGCGTGCGGCCGCGATCAATCGGGCGATCGGATCGATCGGCTGCCTCAGCAGCGCGATATCCAGCCCGCAGGCGACCGCATAGCCGCCGGCCTCGCAGAAATCGCGCTGCATATCGATGACGAGTAGTGCTCGACTCATGGCGATTCGGCGATCGACCGATCAGCGGGACAGCGATTGCACGATGCCCGGATCGATCGTGTCCGCGATCTTCGGCGCCGCCTCGATCTGCTTCTTGCGCAGCAGAACCTGGCTGATGACCTTGCCGCTGACATAGAACGACTGGCTGCTGGAGCCCGGAGCGAAGGTCGCCGGCATCTGGTCCAGTGGCAGGTTCTTCACGCCCTTGAGCTGGGCGGCCACCTGATCGGTATCGAGCCGCAGCTGCTTGCCGATGATGGCCGCGGCGTCCTGCGGGTGCGACTGCATGAAATCCAGGCCCTTGAGGTAAGCCCGGATCACGGCCTTGATCTGATCGCGATGCGCCGCGATGTAGCTTTTCTTGAACACCAGCACATCGGTGATCAGGCCCGGGGCCTGATGCGAGGAATACAGCACGTGGAAGCCCTTGCCGTGGTCGACGATACGCGACACGCTGGGCTCGTAGGTCACGCCGACCTTGATCGAGCCGCCGAGCATGGCGCTGGGTACATCGTCGGGCGTCATCGATACGGGCTGGATATCGCCCGGCTTCAACCCGTTCTGTTCGAGCGCGTAGTCGAGCAGGAACGCAGACGGTGACAGCGGATTGAAGGCCACCTTCTGGCCCTTGAGCTGTGCGATCTTCGTGATCGACCGGGCCGCGACGATGGCATCGGCGCCGTCCGAGTAGTCGATCGGCATCACGACCTGCAGCGTGCGGCCTTTCGCGTCGGCATTGATGACCTGGTCGTAGGTCAGCGTCGCGCTGTCCACCGCGCCTCCCGCCACAGCCGAAGGCATGGTGGCATTATCGCTGAAGGTGACGAGTTGAACCGGCACCCCCTCGGCCTTGAAATAGCCCTTGGCATCGGCCACGTAGAGCGGCCCGTAGCCGATCCAGTTGACCACGCCAAGCTTGAGCGGTTGCGCCGCCAGCACCGGTCCGGCCAGTGACACGGCGACCAGTGTGAGGATGGCGATAAGGCCGCAACGAGCACGGCACGATGGGTTCCGTTTCATGATCGATCTCCAGTTCTCAAGACAGGGCCGCGTTGAACGGCCGGATACGCAAACAGGGCAATTCGAAACACGTGGGACGTCGCGGATCAGCGGGCGCCGCGGCCTTGCATACGGCGGCCGAGCGCGGTCATGCGCTCGATCAGTTTGTGGTCGGCCTCCATGCCGGAAGTCGCCCGGATCCGCTCGGTCAGCTGCCCCTTGACCTGGGTGAATTCCGGATCGAGCTTGAGCGCCGGCTCGCGCTCACGGCCCCAGGCCATGTCATGGATACCGTCGATCCGGCCGGGATGCGGCGCCAGCACGACCACCCGATCGCCCAGATAGGCGGCTTCTTCTACATCGTGGGTAACGAACATCACGGTGGTCGGCTCCACGGCGAACAGCTGCAGGATCAGGTCGTGCATGACCTCGCGGGTCTGGGCATCCAGCGCGCCGAAGGGCTCGTCCATGAGCAGCACCCGCGGACGTGACAACAGCGCGCGGGCGATCGCCACGCGTTGCTGCATCCCGCCGGAGAGTTGATTGGGATAATGATCGCGACGGTCGTCCAGCCCCATCATCTCGATCAGCGCATAGGCGCGATCCACCAGCCCCGAGAGCTCGCTTTCGGTTTCGATCGCCCGCATGTTGGCGCCGAGTTCCAGCGAAAACATCACGTTCTGCTTGACCGTGAGCCAGGGAAACAGCGTGTAGTGCTGAAACACCATGCCGCGATCGGCCCCCGGCTGATCGACCACTCGATCGCCCAGCCGGATGACGCCGCCCTGGGCATGCTCGAGCCCGGCCACCAGGCGCAGCAGGGTCGATTTGCCGCAGCCCGAGGCCCCGATCACGGTGACGAACTCGCCCGGCTCGACGCGCAGCGAAATATCGTCGAGCACGGTCTGCATGCCGCCGTGGCCGTCGGGGTAGCGTTTCTCCACGGATTCGATGTGCAGTACTTGATCGCTCATCTCGGATTCCTTCGGATGCGTGGGCGCGTTCAGTGCAGCCAGGGGAACAGCCGCCGGTGCAGCTGACGGAAGAACAGGTCGAACAGCAGGCCGATTACGCCGATGATCAGAATCCCGGCGAAGATGGTGGCGGTGTTCATGAACCTTTGGGCCTGCAGGATCGCGTACCCCAGCCCCTTGTTCGCCGCCACCATTTCGGCCACCACCAGATAGGTCCAGGCCCAGCCCATGTTCACGCGCAGGATGTTGATCAGCGGCGGCAGGCTGCCGCGCCAGATCACCAGTCGCAGTGCCTCGCCCCGGGTTGCCCCCAGCGTGTACGAGGCTTCAAGCCAGCTGCCGGGCACCTGCCGGACCACGTCCGCCACCATCACGATGATCTGGAAGAAGACACCGATGAAGATGATCGCGATCTTCGAGCCTTCACCAATGCCGACCCAGAGAATCATCAGCGGAATGAAGGCGGCCGCCGGCATGTAGCGCACGAAATCGTTGATCGGCTGGAAGAAGCCTTCCACGGCCTTGAACGAGCCGATGAACACGCCGAGCGGCACCCCCAGACAGGCGGCCAGTACGAAACCGCTCGTTACCCGAAGGATGCTGGCCCAGGTGTCCTGCGCGAGCGAACCGTGCGCCCAGGCCCAGGCCTGCTCGACCACGTCTGCCGGCGTCGGCAGGAACATGCTGTCGATCAGGCCGCTGCGCGACAGCAGTTCCCATACCACCAGCGGCACCACGAAACCCAGTATCGACAACGTGACGTACAGCTTGCGCGGAATCGACTGTTGCAGCCGGAGCCGCGGGCGACGGCGAACCGCCGGCCGCGCCCCGGCCGCTGTCACCGCGCGATCCCCTGCAAAAGGCTTGTCGGTGCCGGCATGCGCTGCCGGCGCCTGGGCAACCGCCTCGCTCTTCATGGCATTCAGTCCTGCGAGGCGATGGCCTGATTGACCACGCTCGCATCGATGAATGAAGCCGGATTAGGCTGTTTGGCCAGCTTGCCGGACTTCATCAGGAACGCCGCGGTATCCCGGGTGCTGGTATACAGCGACTCCGGGGCATCGCTTTCATGCATGGCCGTCTGATTGAGTCTTTCGCCGAAGAAACGAGTGCCCTTGAGCGACAACTCGTATTCCTTGGGCTTCAGATCGACATGCGGCGCCATGATCGCGGCGGCTTCTTGCGGATGCGTCTTGATGAACCGGACGACCGCGAACCAGGCCTGGGCGATGGCCTTGTATTGCTCGGGATTGGCCTTGAGGGACTTCTGCTGTGCCACCAGCAAGTCCGGAATGAGACCCGGGGCCGACGCGCTGGTGAACAAGGCATGCCCCTTGCCGTGCTGCTGGATGCGGTTGATCCAGGGGTTCCACACACCGGCTGCCGAGACCCGCCCGGCCATCAGCGCCGAGGCCGCACTGCCGGTGGTCATGCTCACGATATTGCTGTCGTCGATGTTCAGCCCTTGCCGCTTGAACGCGGTATAGGCCAGATAGTTCTCGATCGAATAACGCTCGAAGGCGACGGTCTTGCCCTTGAGCTGCTTGAGACTCGTGATGCCGGGCTTGGCCATGAACGCATCGTTGCCGGCGGAGTTGTCGGTCACCAGCACGACCTTGAGCGGGGCGCCCTTCTCGATCGGCGCGAGCGTGTCGATCAGCGCTTGGCTGTTGGCGTCCAGCTTGTCGGCGGCCAGCGCCTGGACCGAATCGATGTACGACGGAAACCAGACCAGCTTCACGTTGGCGCCGTACTTCTTGAAATAGCCTTTCTGCTCGGCGATATACCAGGCCACCCAGCCCGGCCAGTCGCTGATGCCGATGGTGATCGGCCCCTTGGCCATCGCCGGCGCGGCGACCTGCAGACCGATACCGAGGGTCAGGACGATCAGCATGTACCTGAATAGTTTTCTCATCATGCGCTCCTGGGAAAGAAGACAGTCGTGACAGTTTCGAAAAAAGAGGGATCAGCCCGCGCGCCGGATCGGTCCGTGCTCAATCCGCGCATGGCGACTCCCGGGTCCGGGAGCGGGCGGCGACGTAGTCGCTCGATACGTGGGCGACCGACAGAACATGCCGGCGCACGGCCTCGGCGGCTCGCTCGGCATCCCCCGCGGAGATCGCCGCAACAATCTCGCTGTGTTCGGCGAAGGAATGCGCCGGCCGTCGCGCGACCCGAAACTGGGTATGACGAAAAGGCGCCAGTCGGGCGCGGGTCGACAGCGTCAACTCGATCAAATAATCGCTTTTCGAGCCTTGATAGATGAACGAGTGGAACTCGTCGTTGAAGGCAGCGTATTCGTCCGAGCGCGTGGCTATCCGCAAATCGCGCGAGCCTTCATGCATCGCACTCAACTGGTGGCGTTCGGCGAGCGTCATGCGCTGCGCACTCAATCGTGCACAACACGCTTCCAATTCCGCCATGGCTTCGAACATGGCGAGCAGGCCGCTCTGCGATATCTGTGCGGTGATCACACCGCGGTGGGGCCGGCTTTCAGCCAACCCCATGGCACAGAGCTGACTCAGCGCTTCCCGAACCGGCGTTCGCGACACCGAGAAACGGCGCGCGATGTGCTGGGCCGGCAGCCGGCTGCCCGGCGGCCATTGGCCCGACACGATTTCTTCCGACAACACCGCCACCATGTCGTCCACCGCCTGACCGGTCCGCAGGGACCGACTCGGCGACAGGTTTTCGTCCGAATGCGATGACGACATGGGGCAAGAGGCGCAAATTCAATCGTGCTGAATTGCATGCACACGGCGTGCCACACGGCTGATAACGGTCACAGGGACGATAAAACCGCCAATCTTGCGGCATTTGCGCCGAATTGGGGCGCCGCCAGATTGCATGCACTTTGTCGAAGCGCAGTCCGCTGGCATGGCCGGCCATTCCGGAGAAGCCGTCAGGGGGTGATGTCTGCAGAGCAGGCAACGGCTCCGCGGCCGGGACACAGGGCGCGGCTACTCGACCCCATTCAAGCCGTGGAACGGGATCCCGCAGCCGCCGCCGACAGAATCAAACAATCGTGCCTTGCCTCGATTCGTGGAGGGGGCGCCTGGCCGTCAAAACGCCGATAACGGCCTATCCATGCCGCGCCGGCTGTGTGTCTACGGCCGGGTGCGCCACCGGACGGTGCATGCGACCGTCACTCGCCGACGATTACATTGTTTATTGCTTCACAGGCCATCATGTCCGGCCAATGAGCGCGTCGGGTTAGAGACTGGCGAGGCGTCGCTCGAACTCGGCCTGGTCGATCAATTCGATCAGACGGTTGACATTGGCCCGATCCATCGGCGCGCCGTCGACCAGGCTTCTCGGGGCCTCGCGAATCTCGGTAGCGGAAAACAGCGTGGCCTCGAAGCGGTGCTCGCCGGCAACGAAGCGGAATGCCGGGTAGAACCGATGCCCCTCGGCGAACCGATAACGACGTTCGGCGATCTCGAAGGGAATGCCCCGCCCTTGCAGAAACAGGTCGAAGCTTTCCGAATGTTCGGCGAAAACATGCAGCTGGATGTCCGAATGGGCGTTTGCCAGCCCGGACAAGACATCGCCCACCAGTCGCGGCTTGAAATCGGCCAGAAGCCGCATGGCCGACAACGCCGCGCGCCGCATGTCGGCCAGCTCGGCGGGCTGGTCCTCGGCGGAGAACAGGCGCTGATGCTCGGCCAGCGCGGCCTCGATCTCGCTGTTCTTGGGCAGAATCGACTGGCGAACGTCGATCCCCATCTGATGGGCCGCCTTGTGCTTGGCGACGCGGAAGTCGCGAATGCCCTGTTCGGCCATCAGACGGGCGGCCACCTGCGCCAACTGCTGACGCTGCGCGGCTTGCTTGCGGGCACTGGCCATGATCGCCTCCAAATGAATCGACGAAGGCGGCGACATCGCTCGATAGGGTCGCCGTCTTCGATCAGAACAGCTGCTGAACTTCGTTGCTCGAATCGTGCTTGCCCGAATGACGGGCCTCCTCCACGGTCGGTGCGTGGCCCTTGCGGAAGATCTCCGGAATGCCGCCGCCGTTGAGTGCGCGCTGGCCGGTCTGGGGATTGATCTGCACGGTTTCAATATCGTCGGGCCTGGGCGGGATCGCCTCGGGCTTGCCCGCCAGCACCGTGCCCATGAAATCGGTCCACATCGGCAGCGCCGCGTGCGCCCCGGTTTCGGCATGGCCCATCGGCGTGAGCTTGTCGAAGCCGACCCAGGTCACGGTCACGAGATTGGCATTGAAGCCCGAGAACCAGGCATCGATCTGCTTGTTGGTGGTGCCGGTCTTGCCGGAGAGGTCCTTGCGGCCGAGCTTGAGCGCGCCGCGACCGGTGCCGTGCCGGATCACGTCCCGCATCATGTCGCCGATGATATAGGCGTTGTCGGCCGGGATGACCCGCGGCGCCAGCCGCGATGCGTCATCGGCCCCGGTGGTCTGATCCAGCGCCGGGCAATGGTCGACACTGTCGCAGGCGACCTTCGGCTTGGCCTGGAAGACGACCTGGCCCCGCCCGTCGGTGATCTGGCTGATGTAGTGCGGCTTGACCCGGAAGCCCTCGTTGGCGAACACCGAGAAACCGCCGGCCATCTGCAGCGGCGAGAAGGTCGCGCTGCCGAGCGCGAGCGACAGGTTGTGCGGCATCTGGTCGGCCGGCAGGCCGAACTTGCTGATGTAGTCGATGGCCGTGCTCACGCCGATGCGGCGCAGCACGCGGATCGAGACCAGGTTCAGCGAATGCACCAGACCTTCGCGGAGCCGTGTGGGCCCGTGAATCGTCTTGGAGTAGTTGTTCGGGCGCCACGAGTCATCGACCCCCGAGCCCTGATACACCACGGGCGCATCGTTGACGATCGTCGCCGCGGTAAAACCGTTGGCCAGCGCGGCGGAATACAGGAACGGCTTGAACGACGAGCCCGGCTGGCGCCGCGCCTGCACCGCGCGATTGAATTTCGACAGCCCGAAGTCGAAGCCACCGACCAGCGCCTCGACACCACCGGTGTGGGGGTTCATCGCCACCAGGGCGCCCTGGACGTTGGGAATCTCGGCCAGCGTCCACTGCTTGTCCTTATCCTTCGAGCCGGTATACGCCAGACGCACCACATCGCCTTTTTTGACCAGCGTACTCGCGGCCTTGTGCCCATGCAGCCACGGAATCTGGTCGGCGCCGATGCTGACCTTGCCGTACTGGTCGGTGATCAGGCGGATCCGCTGGCCGTCGGTGGACAGGACCACCGCCGGAATCAGCCCGCCGCGCGTGACCATATTGTCGAGCGCATCCTGCAGTGCTTTCGGATCATCCACGGTGGAAGCATCCAGCGTCTTTTCCGGGCCGTGCCAGGCATGACGCGCATCGTAGGCCAGCAGATCCTTGCGCAAGGCGTGGTCGGCCGCCTGCTGGCGCTTGCTGCGGATGGTCGTGGTCACGCTGTAGCCGCCGGTGTAGGCCTTGTCGCCGTAGCGCGCCACCATGTCCTGGCGCACCATCTCGGCCACGTAGCGCGCCTCGTAGCGCATCGGGTTCTTCTCACCGCTGCCTTCGCCGGCGGTGACCGGTGCATTCCGGGCCCGCTTCCAGGCCGCGGCATCGATGAAACCGAGGGCGTGCATACGCCGCAGGACATAATCGCGGCGCTCCTTGGCCCGCTTGGGATTGGCAATCGGGTTGAACGCCGAGGGCGCTTTCGGCAGACCGGCCAACATGGCCTGCTGCGACAGATTGAGCTTGTCCAGCGGCTTGTTGTAGTAAACCTGTGCCGCCGCGCCAATGCCGTAAGCGCGCTCGCCGAGATAGATCTTGTTGAGATACAACTCCATGATCTGCTTCTTGGTCAGCTTCGACTCGATCCGCAACGCCAGAATCATCTCCTTGATCTTACGGGTGTAGGTCTTGGCATCGGAAAGATACAGATTGCGGGCGAGCTGCATGGTGATGGTCGAGCCGCCCTGGGTCTTGCGGCCGGTCGTGATCAGATGGATCACCGCGCGCATCATGCCCTGATAGTCGATCCCCGGGTGTTGCCAGAAGCGATCGTCCTCGGCGGCGACGAAGGCGTTCACCTGCTGGCTGGGGATCTGGTCGTAGGTCACCGGCTTGCGGCGCTCGGTGCCGTATTCGCCAATCAGTTTGTGGTCGGCGGTATAGACCCGTAGCGGCTCATTGAACTGGGCCTGGCCGATATCACCGGCATCGGGCAGCTGCGGGCCGAAATACAGATACACCCCCGCAACCACACAGACCGCCAGCGTAATCGCCGACAGCAGCCCGGCCAGCAGCACTATGACGACGCGGACGCCGCGTGATCTTTTCTTCATCGAGTCGCCAACCTACGGGCACTTCCAGCACATCGAACTGCGCATCATACCGGCCGGACGCGACGGCTGTCGCACACAGCGACCGCCGAACCCGACACTCTGGCGCACGGTATCCGGCGGCCACGGCTGACGCCACCCCGCGAGCCGGCGCCGCGCCCAGGCATCGGTCGCACCCATCAGGCGAGCGCCACGCGCATTCCGTAAGAAATTTCGACACGCCATGACGCGCCGTTCGTCGGCATTTTTCGGCGATTCAACGCTTTATCATATTTTCAACGTTGTCAGTCCGTGCCGGTCGGGTATAGTGGCCGCGGGGGTAATCTCGGTATGCGTCACGCCAGGAACGCGGCCGGCAGGGAAAGCGGCACATGGGGAGATTGACGAATCCAATACGGCGCCGCCGCGGGCTGATGGGGGTCGATATCAGCGCCACGCGGGTCAAGCTGCTCGAGCTGGATCGCACCGGCGACGAGTTCCGGGTATTGGCCTATGCCAGCGAGGCGATGCCTGAAGGGGCGATCCGCAACTTCCAGATCCTCGACGCCGAAGCCGTCGCACGCGCGACCCTGCGTGCCCTCGAGCGCAGCGGCAGCCGGACGCGCGATGCGGCGATCGCGGTGTCCGGGCCATCGGTGATCAGCAAGACCATTCTGATGCCGGCCAGCATCGACGACGCCGAGATGGAACAACAGATCCACTTCGACGCGGAGCACCATATCCCGCACCCCATCGAAGAGGTGAATCTGGATTTCCAGGTGCTCGAGCCCGATCCGGATAACGCCCAGTTCAACCGTGTGCTGCTGGTCGCCTGCCGGCGCGACAATATCGAGATGCGCACCGCCGCGATCGAGATGGCTCACATGCGGGTGCAGCTCGTGGATGTCGAGGAATACGCGCTGCAGAATGCCTGCACGCTGCTGTTGCGCCGGATCGCGGGTGTGTCGGATGCCGACAGCGTGGCCGTGTTCGACATCGGGCCCGATACCACACGCCTGACCATCCAGCACCAAGGCCTTAGCCTGTACGCTCGCGAAATCGGTTTTGGCGGGGCCGCGCTCGACGCCGCCCTGATGGAACGCTACGAAACGCCGGACTTCGATGCCCTGCGAGCCCAGCTGCGTACCGGCCGGATCAACGCACCGGATATCGCCGAGAACGTGCGTGAATTCGCCGAACAGCTGGCGGTGCACATCGACCGCACGCTGACCTTCTACCAGTCCGCCTCCAGCGGGGGCGACGAACCGATTGATCACGTCGTTCTGGTCGGCGCGCCCACGCTCTACCCCGGCCTGCACGACGCGCTGGTGCAATTGTTGCCCTGGCCCGTGAGCCTGGGCAATCCGCTCGACGGCATGCTGGCGAGCGCGGCGGCGCGCCGCAATCACGTCGATACCGACGCCCCGAGCCTGATGGTCGCTGCCGGGCTGGCTCTGCGAGGTGCCGTATGAGCCATCCGCAGACCCTGGCTGTACGCATCAATCTGCTGGACTGGCGGGCCGAGCAGCGCGAATACAAGCGCAAGCGCTTCATCGCGCAGCTCGTGGGCGCCGCCGTGGCCACCGTCATCGTGGTCGGGATATTGCCGGTGCTCTACTACGACCATCTGATCGATGCGCAGCAGGCGCGCGACCACTATCTGCAGCAACAGATCGCGACCGCCGACAAGCAGCTCGCCGAGATCCGCGAACTGAAAAAGACCCGCGAGGACCTGATCAACCGCATGCAGGTGATCGGCGAGTTGCAGCGCTCGCGCTCGGCCATCGTCCACTACTTCGATCAACTGACCGCGACCATTCCCGATGGCGTCTATCTGACCGGGCTGGACGAGAAGGGCGCGACCACCACGCTCGACGGCGTGGCCGAATCCAACGCGCGCGTGTCGGAGTACATGACCAACCTGGACAATTCGCCCTGGTTCACCAATCCCCGGCTGATCGTGATCAAGCGCGATGACAGCCACGGCAAGCGCCGGGCGGATTTCACGCTCAAGGTCGATAGCACCTCGCCCGATCAGACGCAGAACGCCACGTCGGGCGACGCCGCCGGCAGCGGGCATGCCTCATGAGGCCGCTTCGCGAATACATCGACGAGCTGCGCAGCCTCGACCAGAACAATATCGGCAGCTGGCCGACCTGGGCCTATGGCCTGGCAATCTCCGCGGTCTCGCTCGTGATCATGCTGATCGCGGCCTGGTACTTCGTGCTGCCCAAGCGCGATGCGCTGGCCGATGCCCGGCACCAGGAACGCCAGCTCAAGGAATCGTTCCGTGTCAAGCAGGCGATGGTGGCCAACCTCGGGGCCTATCGTGATCAGCTGGCCACCATGCAGACCGAGTTCGGCAATCTGCTGGCCCAGCTGCCAAGCAAGACCGAGGTACCAAGCCTGCTGCGCGACGTCTCACAGACCCGCTCGGCCAACGGCCTCGACGAGGAATTGTTCAAGCCCGAACCCGAAGTGACCAAGGATTTCTACGCCGTACTGCCGAACGACCTGATCGTCACCGGCGACTTCCACCATTTCGCCACGTTCGTCTCCGATGTCGCCGCGCTGCCGCGTATCGTGACCATCAGCAACGTGCACATCCGGCCGGTCGGCAAGAGCAGCGGACAGGCCGCGCAGAGTGAGCAGGGCAAGGGCCCGCTGCGCATGAGCCTGACCGCCAGCACTTATCGCTATCTCGGCGACACTACCGGCACGCAGGCTCACGGCAAAGACGGGAAGGGCAAGTCGTGACGGGGTTTCGATCCATGCATCGCGCCGCACGCTGGGCCGGGGTCATCGGCCTGTGCGCCGTGCTGGGCGCCTGTGGATCGAACACGGACGACCTGGCCAGCTTCGTTGCCCGCATCAAGGCGCGACCGGCGCCGCCGGTCAAGCCCATGCCGAAAATAGCCAGCTACAAGCCCTACACCTATAAACCGGCAGGTCGCCGGTCACCGTTCGCCGCGCCGAACAACCACGCGCCCGCCAACAATAATGGCGTGCGCCCGAATCTCGACCGGCCGCTTGATCCGCTCGAACAGTTCCCACTGGATGCCCTGCGCATGGTGGGCACCATCACCAGCAACGGCGTGACCTACGCCCTGATCGCCGCCCCCGACCAAGTGGTGCATCGTGTCGCCCCCGGCGACCACATGGGACGCCACTACGGCCGGGTCGACACGATCAGTCCGGCGGGCGTCACGCTCACCGAGATCGTGCCCGACGGCAACGGCGGCTACACCAAGCAAGGCGCGACGCTCGCGCCGCCGCAGCAATGAATCCTGGGGATTTCGACCAGCCATGAAGCCAATGACCCACCGATCCCGCCCCCTGCCAGTGCTCGCCCTGCTGCTCGCCCTGCTGGTCGCCGCGTGCCTGGCGCTGCTGGCGCCCGTCGGCGCCATGGCCGCCCCCGCAGCCGGGTCGCTCGCGCTGCAATCGATCAGTACCGCGGCCGGCAGCGGCGATCAGGTCAGCCTTCGCTTCAAGCTGTCCGGGCCGGCGCCGGCGCCGTCAGTGTTCACGGTCGAGAATCCGGCGCGTCTATCCATCGACCTGCCCCATACCACACTCGCGCTCGACAAACGCTATCAGCGCATCGCCGAGGGCCCGGTCCAGGCGGTCACCGCCGCGGCCGCCGATGGCAAGACCCGCGTGGTGGTCGAACTCACGCAGATGGTCAACTATCACATCCAGCGCCAGGGCGACGAGCTGATCGTCCACCTCGGCGGCCCGGCGCAGGCACCGGCCGCGCAGACCGCCTCGCCCGGTGCCTCGGGCGCCGAGCATGGTACCGGCTCGCCTTCGGGGCCGGCCTCGGCGATCAAGAACATCGACTTCCGGCGCGGCGATCAGGGCGCCGGCCGTATCGAGATCACGCTCAACGGCACCAACGCACCGGTCGACATCACGCGAAAGGACGGCAAGATCGTGGCACGTCTGCGCGGTATCCAGCTGCCCGCACATCTGGCCAGGCGCCTCGACGTCACCGATTTCGCCACGCCCGTTCGCACGGTCGACGCCATGTCGCGCTCCGGCAACACGCGCATCGTCATCACCCCGGCCAAGGGCGCGCAATTCCAGCGGCTGGCCTATCAGACCGGCAATCATCTCTACATCGAACTGCAGCCGCTCACCAACGCCCAGAAGAAACAGCGCGAGCAGACCCACCCACAGTACAACGGCAAAAAGATCTCGCTGTCGTTCCAGAACATCAAAATCCGCTCGGTGCTGCAGATCATTGCCGACGTGGCCAACGTGAACATGGTGGTCTCGGATAGCGTATCCGGCACCATTGCCCTGCAGCTCGACGACGTCCCCTGGGATCAGGCACTGGATATCATTCTCAATGCCAAGGGCCTGGGCATGACGCGCAATAACAATGTGATCACGGTCGCGCCGCTGACCGAGATCGCCAATCGCGAAAAAGCCAAGGCCGCCGCCCGCGAGGCGACCAACAACCTCGCCCCGCTGCATTCCGAGATCATCCAGATCAACTACGCCCGCGCCTCGGACATCGCCAACATCCTGAAATCCGATACCGCGGCGCCGCACGCCACGGGGTCTTCGGGCGGCGGCAACGCCGCACCGTCGGCTAACGCCAGCGGTTCGGGCAACAACCAGTCCCTGCTTTCGCCGCGCGGCCATGTCACGGTCGACGATCGCACCAACAGTCTGCTGGTCACCGATACACGCGAAAAACTCGACCAGATCCGCAGCCTGATCGATCGCCTCGACATCCCCGTGCGCCAGGTGCTGATCGAATCACGCATCGTGATCGCCAACCGCGATTTCACCCGCAGCCTGGGTATTTCCCAGACCGGCGTCAACAACTCCAAGCTCAATAACGCACTGAGTGCCCAGAGTTCTGGCTCGTTGAGCAGTGCCTACGGTGCCAATAACGGCGGCTATTCGGTCAGTCTGCCGGCAACCAGTGCCACGAGCCTCCTCTCGGCCAGCATCATCTCCGATACTTTCAGCCTCAATCTGCAGCTGTCGGCCATGGAGTCGGAGGATAACGGCGAGATCATCTCCTCACCGCGCATCATCACCGCCGACGGCCAGGAAGCGAACATCGAACAGGGCCAGGAAATCCCTTATCAGTCCGGCACCGTGGGCAGCAACCAGGGCACCAGCGTCCAGTTCAAGAAAGCGGTGCTCAGCCTCGATGTCACGCCCAAGATCACGCCGAACAAGAAAGTCATCATGAACCTGAAGGTCACCCAGGATTCGGTCGGCAAATACGTCCCGACCTCCCAGGGCGGCTCGGTGCCGTCGATCGACACCCGAAGCCTCACCACCCAGGTCCTGGTTGATAACGGCGATACCGTGGTGCTCGGCGGCATTTTCGAACAGACGAATCGCGACACCACGGGCGATGTCCCGTTCGTGAGCAAGGTCCCGCTGCTGGGCGCCCTGTTCAAGAACCATTCGCGTCAGCGCAACAAGCAGGAACTGCTCGTGTTCGTTACACCGAAGATACTGCAGAACAATCTGACGGCGGACAGCCACTGAGCCCGGCCACGCCCGGGTCGCCGGTGGCCGGGCCGCCGGCGCAGGCATGCAAGCGACCGATTCGGCATTGCGACCACCGCCGACCGCGACGAACACATCGGATCGTTGTGCGCCTGCCACGGATCGAGAATCATTTCGGCCGCACCCGCAACCGCGCCTGGCGCAAGGGTGCCGAATAGTGGCGAAGACTTGGCCGAAAATGGCACACTCACTGTCGGCGCTGTCGCGAGCGTGCCGCGTCCCGCCGGTCCGAACGACGACGGCACGACCGAAATTGATATAACCTATCCAAAAAGCGTCTTCGGTTGGGTTAAAGTACGCTTGCGTGCCACGGCCTCCGTGCAGGGCAGCGACACGACACGGAACGCTTTTTATTGTGCCGGCTGCCGCAGCAGACGTCAGCACCAGCTCCGACGATCCTCCGGGCCAGGACAGCCCGTTCGGCATGGACGGCGTATGCGCGACGACCTACGATCCGAACACGGGTTAAGGCCCGTGGTCGTGGCTTTCGTATTCAACTACTTGTAACGAGTACATGGCAGTAAACCCGAACATCTATCTGGTCGGCCCCATGGGGGCCGGCAAAACCACGGTGGGCCGGCGTATCGCCGAGCTCAAGGGCATGACGTTCGTCGACTCCGATCAGGAAGTCGAAAAGCGCACCGGCGTGGACATCTCCTTCATCTTCGACATGGAAGGTGAAGAAGGTTTCCGCAAGCGCGAACGTGACATGATCGCGGAATTGTCGGAACAGCCCAACACCGTCATGGCCACGGGCGGCGGCGCCGTGCTTGACCCGAGCACGCGCGATCTATTGTCCGCCCGCGGCGTCGTGGTCTATCTCGAGACCTCGCTGGAGCAACAGCTTGCGCGCACGCGCAAGTCCAACAGCCGGCCCCTGCTGGCGGGCAGCGAGGATATGGAAGCCACGCTCACCCAGCTCATGGAAGTTCGCGACCCGCTGTATCGCTCGATCGCGGACGTCGTGGTCACCACCGGCGATCAACAGGCGCGCAAGCTCGCCCGCGAAATCGTCGAGCAGCTGGAAGCCATCGGCACGGCCTGATGAGGCAGCCGGAAACCGGCAGCGCGTGGATCTATGCCGGATTCTGGATCCGCGTATGGGCGTCGATCATCGATAGCGCGCTGCTGCTGCTTCTGGTCTTCCCTCTGCTGTCGCTGATTCCCGGAGCCGCGCGCGCAAGCCGCGCGGCCCCGCAGCTGTTCACCGCTTCCGGACGCATCAACTTCGACGCGCTCGCCCTGGCACCGCCCGGGCCGCTGCATGTGGTTCTGTACTGGCTATTGCCGGCGGTCGTCGTCGTCATCTTCTGGCTGACCCGCGAGGCCACGCCCGGCAAGATGGCGATCGGCGCCCGCGTGGTCGATGCCGACACCGGTGAGCGCCTGCGCCCCGGGCAATCGATCCGGCGCTATCTGGGCTACTACGTCTCCACCCTGCCGTTCGGCCTCGGCCTGATCTGGGTGGGCATTGATTCGCGCAAACAGGGCTGGCACGACAAAATCGCCGGCAGCGTGGTCGTGCGTCGGCGGCGCACGGTCGAGCCCGTTCGATTCGAAGCCGCCGATGACGCCTCGAACCCCCAGACCGGATGGAACAATGAGTGATACCCCTGCCGCGAGCACCCTGCGCGTCGAACTCGATAGCCGTGCCTACGACATCCTCATCGGCCCCGGGCTGATCGGCCGGGCCGCCGCCTACGACGGGGCGATCCGCGGGCCGCGGGTGCTCATCGTGACCAACGACACGATCGCGCGCCATTACCGCGAACCGGTCGAGGCCGCATTGCGTGACGCCGGGCACGCGGTCGATACGCTGATTCTACCCGACGGCGAAGCCCATAAATCGATGGCCACGCTCGACACGATTGCCGAGCACCTGCTGGCCCACGGCTACGGGCGCGACGCGACCGTCGTCGCCCTCGGCGGCGGCGTCATCGGCGATCTGGCCGGATTCGCCGCCGCGATCTACCAGCGCGGCATCGATTTCGTCCAGGTGCCGACCACGCTACTGGCCCAGGTCGATTCCTCGGTCGGTGGCAAGACCGGCGTGAATCATCGCCTGGGCAAGAACATGATTGGCGCCTTCCACCAACCGAAGCGCGTGCTGGCCGACATCGACGTGCTCGCCACTCTGCCCGCCCGAGAATTCGCCGCCGGCATGGCCGAGGTCATCAAGTACGGCCTGATCCGCGACGCCGGCTTCTTCGACTGGCTGGAGGCGAACATGGCCGGCATCAACGCGCGCGAGCCGGCGCTGATCACCGAGATCATCCGTCGCTCCTGCGCCAACAAGGCGGAGGTGGTGGTAGCCGACGAGCGCGAAGCCGGCCAGCGCGCCCTGCTCAATCTCGGCCATACCTATGGTCACGCGCTCGAGACCGAACTCGGTTACGGCGCCTGGCTGCATGGCGAGGCCGTGGCCGCGGGCATGTGCATGGCGGCCGACACGTCGCGGCGGCTCGGCTGGCTGAGCGCAGCGCAGGTCGCGCGCATCGAAACGGTGATCGCCGCCGCCGGCCTGCCGACTACCCCGCCGCGCGAGACCTCGGCCGGGCGCATTCTCGACCTGATGCAGCGCGACAAGAAAGTCACCGCCGGCGCGCTGCGCCTGGTGCTGCTGACCGATATCGGACAGGCTGTGATTTACGAAAACTATGGTGCGGCGCTGGACGATACACTGCACCATTATCTGGCCGCCTGAGGTCTTGACAGCGTTCGGCGATTGATTGTCGCCCGCTGGCCTTTTATATTGAATTCAGCGGTTCCACCGCTCGCGCGCCAGAAGACTGGCGCCGCCCGTTGCTGCCGAAACCGCGCTCCCCCGTTGCGTAACCCGCCTGGCGGGCCGCGGCCTGCGCTGCGACGACTTCCAGGTCCGGCCGGTCCGGCGCAATTGCGCCCGGCTTTCCGGGCTGTAGCCCATCCGAGGGAATGGACTATGCACAAACTTGAAGGCGGACTCTATTCACCGGAGTTCGAAAAAGACGCCTGCGGCTTCGGCCTGATCGCCCATATGGACGACAAGCCCAGCCATTGGCTGGTCGATACCGCGATCGGCGCGCTGGAGCGCCTGACCCATCGTGGGGCGGTCGCGGCCGACGGCAAGACCGGCGACGGCTGTGGGCTGCTGATCAAGAAGCCCGATTCGTTTCTGCGCACCGTCGCCGACGAAGCCGGCATCGAACTCGGCGAACACTATGCCAGCGGCATTGTGTTCCTGAGCCTGGACGAGGACACCGCCGGCGCCGCCAGGGCCGAGCTGGAAAAACAGCTGGAAGCGGCCGGCCTGATGGTCGCCGGCTGGCGTGAGGTGCCGATCGATGCCGAATCGGCCTGTGGCGCCGAGGCGCTGGAAACCCTGCCCCGCTTCGAGCAGATCTTCGTCAATGCGCCCGCGGACATGGACCGCGACGTGTTCGAGACCCGGCTGATCATCGCCCGCCGGCGCACCGAGAACGCCCTGCCCGATGACGATACGTTCTACGTGCCGTCGCTCTCGGCCCGCGTGTTCTCGTTCAAGGGCATGGTGATGCCGAGCTATCTCACCGTGTTCTACCAGGACCTGGCCGACGAACGGCTGGAGACCTCGCTGTGCGTGTTCCACCAGCGTTTTTCGACCAACACGCTGCCACAGTGGCGTCTGGCGCAGCCGTTCCGGTATCTCGCCCACAACGGCGAGATCAACACCATCACCGGCAATCGCAACTGGTCCACCGCCAGGGCCTCCAAATTCGCCTCCAAGGACCTGCCGGATCTGGAATCCATCCTGCCGCTGGTGTCCATGGACGGCTCGGATTCCTGCAGCCTCGACAACATGCTCGAGATCCTGCTCGCCGGCGGCATGGACATTTTCTATGCCATGCGCCTGCTGATGCCGCCGGCCTGGCAGAACGTCGACTATATGTCGGCCGACATGCGTGCCTTCTACGAATACAACTCCATGCACATGGAGCCCTGGGACGGCCCGGCGGGCATCGTGCTCACCGACGGCCGCTATGCCGCCTGCGCCATGGACCGCAATGGCCTGCGCCCGGCGCGCTACGTGATTACCAAGGATCGCCACATCACGCTGGCCTCCGAGATCGGCGTGTGGGACTACAAGCCCGAGGACGTGGTCACCAAGGGCCGGCTCAAGCCCGGCGACATGCTGGCGATCGATACCGATAACGGCGAGCTGCTCAACCCGCGCGACATCGATGCGCGCCTTGCCGGCCGCGCGCCGTACAAGCAGTGGCTGAAAAAGCATTCCCGTATCCTCGAGTCGCGCCTGACCGATACGCGCGACGAAGCCTGGATGGAGCGCCCACGCCTCAAATCGCTGGAAAAACTGTTCCATGTGACCTTCGAAGAGCGCGATCAGGTATTGCGCCCGCTGGCCGAGGCCGGCCAGGAAGCCACCGGCTCGATGGGCGACGACACACCGTTCCCGGTGCTGTCCCGTGTGGACCGCGTGGTCTTCGATTATTTCCGCCAGCAGTTCGCCCAGGTCACCAATCCGCCGATCGATCCGCTGCGCGAGCGTATCGTGATGAGTCTGGAGACCTGCTTCGGCCGCGAACTGAATGTCTTCGACGAATCCGAGGCCCGCGCCAAGCGGCTGGTGGTCGATTCGCCGGTGCTGTCCACCGGCAAGTTCCGGCGCCTGCTGTCGGTCGAGGATGAAGACTATGCGAACGTCACGCTGGATCTGACCTATCCGGCCAACGACGATCTGCGCGAGGCGATCGAGGCGCTGTGCGATCGCGTGGTCGACGAGGTCCGCGGCGGCAAGACCATCATCGTGCTCACCGATCGCAACGTCGAACAAGGGCAGCTGCCGATCCAGGCGCTGCTGGCCACCGGCGCGGTGCATCACCGCCTGACCCGCGAGAACCTGCGCTGCGACGCCAACCTCGTCGTGGATACGGCCACGGCACGCGATGCCCATCATTTCGCCTGCCTGATCGGCTACGGCGCAACCGCGATCCATCCGTATCTGGCCTACGAATGCCTGAACGATCTGGTACAGGTCGGCCAGATCCACGATCGCGACGCCGACGAACTGTGCGCCTCGTATCGCAAGGGCATCAATAAAGGCCTGTACAAGATCATGTCCAAGATGGGCATCTCCACGGTCACCAGCTACCGCGGTGCCCAGCTGTTCGAGATCGTGGGCCTGGCCGACGAGGTCGTGGATCTGTGCTTTTCGGGTACGGTTTCGCGTATCGGCGGGGCAAGCTTCGCGCATCTGCAGGCCGATGCCGCGCATCTGGCCGAGCACGCCTGGAACACGCGTATCGCGATCGACCAGGGCGGCATCCTCAAGTTCGTCTACGGCCAGGAATACCACTGCTACAACCCGGACGTGATCGCCACGCTGCACGAAGCCGTGTCGTCCGGCGAGTACGCCAAGTACCAGGAATACGCCCGCGTGGTGCAGGGCCGGCCGGTCGCCGTGCTGCGCGATCTGCTCGGCCTGCGCGATGACCTGGCGCCAATCGACATCGACGAAGTCGAGTCGATCGAGGACATCACGCCACGCTTCGATTCCGCCGGCATGAGTCTGGGCGCCCTGTCGCCCGAGGCGCACGAGTCGCTGGCCCAGGGCATGAACCGCATGGGCGGGCGCTCGAACTCCGGCGAAGGTGGCGAGGATTCGGCCCGCTTCGGCACCGACAAGATGTCCAAGATCAAGCAGGTGGCCTCCGGCCGGTTCGGCGTCACGCCGCATTACCTGGTCAACGCCGAAGTGCTGCAGATCAAGATCGCCCAGGGCGCCAAGCCCGGCGAAGGCGGCCAGCTGCCCGGCCACAAGGTCAACGAGATGATCGCCCGGCTGCGTTATTCGCGGCCCGGCGTGGCGTTGATCAGCCCGCCGCCACACCACGACATCTACTCGATCGAGGACCTGGCCCAGCTGATCTTCGACCTCAAGCAGGTCAATCCGAAGGCGCTGGTCTCGGTCAAGCTGGTGGCCGGACCCGGCGTGGGCACGATCGCGGCCGGCGTGGCCAAGGCCTACGCCGACCTGATCACCATCTCCGGCTATGACGGCGGCACGGGCGCCTCGCCGCTGACGTCCGTGCGCTATGCCGGCACGCCGTGGGAACTGGGCCTGTCGGAAACCCACCAGACCCTGCGCGCCAACGACCTGCGCGAGAAGGTCCGGGTGCAGACCGACGGCGGTCTCAAGACCGGGCTGGACGTGATCAAGGCGGCGATCCTGGGGGCCGAATCCTTCGGCTTCGGCACCGGCCCGATGGTGGCCCTCGGCTGCAAGTACCTGCGCGTGTGTCATCTGAACAACTGCGCGACGGGTGTTGCCACGCAGAATGAGACACTGCGCGAGCGCTATTTCATCGGCATCCCGGAAATGGTGCAGAACTTCTTCCGCTTCATCGCCCAGGACACCCGCGAGATCATGGCCTCGATCGGCGTGAAAAGGCTGGAGGATCTGATCGGGCGTACCGATCTGCTGGAAATCCTGCCCGGCGAGACCTCCAAACAGGCCGGCCTGAACCTGAAACCGCTGCTGTCCAAGGGCGGGCTGGCCGACGACAAGCCAATGTACTGTGTCTCGCCGCACAACGAACCCTTCGACAAGGGCGAGTTGGCCGAGCGCATGGTCGCGGACACGCTGGACGCGATCGAGAACAAGTCGGGCGGCCGGTTCGAATATGACGTGCGCAACAGCGATCGCTCCATCGGCGCGCGGGTGTCGGGCGAGATCGCGTCCCGCCACGGCAATCTCGGCATGGAGGATGCGCCCATCACGCTGGCGCTCACCGGTACCGCCGGCCAGAGCTTCGGTGTGTGGAACGCCGGCGGGCTGCATCTGCAGCTCACCGGCGACGCCAACGACTATGTCGCCAAGGGCATGGCCGGCGGCCGCATCATCATCCGTCCGCCGGAAAATTCCGATTTCGTGGCGCGCGAGGCGGCAATCATCGGCAATACCTGCCTGTACGGTGCCACCGGCGGCACGCTGTATGCGGCCGGCCAGGCCGGCGAGCGCTTCGGCGTGCGCAACTCGGGGGCCACCGCGGTGGTCGAGGGCGTGGGCGATCACGGCTGCGAATACATGACCGGCGGCTGCGTGGTCGTGCTCGGCGGCACCGGCGTCAACTTCGGCGCCGGCATGACCGGCGGCGCGGCCTACGTGCTGGACGAAAAGCGCGAATTCGTCGACCGCTACAACCACGAGCTGATCGATATCCACCGCGTGGTATCCGAGAACATGGAGGCTCATCGCCACTATCTGTATCAGCTCATCGAGGCTTACGTGGACGCCACCGGCAGCGCCTGGGGCGCGGAAATCCTGGAGGACTTCCGCGACTACGTCGGCCAGTTCTGGCTGGTCAAGCCCAAGGCGGAAAGCGTGGAGACCATTCTCGACACGCTCACCCGCGCGGCCTAGTTCAGTCGGTCATGGGCCGCGGCCCGATCCCGCATCGCGACAAGAGACATCGATGGCAAAGAACAATCTTCAATTTCTCGACGTACCGCGTCAGGACCCGGCCAAGGTGGCCGTGCCCGTACGCATTCACGAATTCGCCGAGATCTACGGCCAGTTCGACAAGGAGACCGCCTCGCAGCAGGCCGGGCGCTGCATTTCCTGCGGCAACCCGTATTGCGAGTGGAAGTGCCCCGTGCACAACTACATCCCCAACTGGCTCAAGATGGTCAACGAGGGCAATCTGTTCGAGGCGGCCGAGCTGTCGCACGCCACCAACACCCTGCCCGAGATCTGCGGCCGTATCTGCCCGCAGGACCGCCTGTGTGAAGGCGCCTGCACGATGAACGACGGCATCGGCGCCATTACCATCGGCTCGGTCGAGAAATACATCACCGACGAGGCCTTCAAGCAGGGCTGGCGGCCGGACGTCTCCAACGTGGTCTGGACCGACAAGAAGGTCGCCGTGATCGGCGCCGGCCCGGCCGGCCTCGGTGCAGCGGATATTCTCGTGCGCGGCGGCGTCAAGGCCGTGGTGTTCGACAAGTACCCGCGCATCGGCGGCCTGCTCACCTTCGGCATTCCGCCGTTCAAGCTGGAAAAGGACGTCGTGGAAACCCGCCGCGAAGTCATGGAAGGCATGGGTGTGGAATTCCGGCTCGGCGTCGAAATCGGCCGCGACATCAGCATCGAACAATTGATGGAAGAATACGACGCCGTGTTCATGGGCATGGGCACCTACACCTACATGAAGGGCGGCTTCCCCGGCGAGGACCTGAAAGGTGTGTACGAGGCCCTGCCGTTCCTGGTCGGCAACATCAATCGCGAGATCGGCGTCAAGGGCGAGCATCCCTTCGTCGACATGAAAGGCCAGCGCGTGGTCGTGCTCGGCGGCGGCGACACCGCGATGGATTGCAATCGCACGTCCATTCGCCAGGGCGCCAAGGAAGTCATCTGTGCCTACCGGCGCGACGAAGAGAACATGCCCGGCTCCGCCCGCGAGGTGGAAAACGCCAAGGAAGAAGGCGTGCAGTTCCTGTTCAATCGCCAGCCGGTCGAAATCGTGGGCGACGCCCATGTCGAAGGCATCAAGATGGTCACGACTCAGCTCGGCGAACCGGACGAGCGCGGCCGACGCCGACCCGAGCCCGTGCCCGGCACCGAGGAAGTCATCGAGGCGGATCGTGTGGTCATCGCCTTCGGCTTCCGCCCCAACCCGCAGGACTGGTTCGACACCCACGAGATCGAATGCGATGACGGCGGCCGGGTGATCGCGCCCGAGCAGGGCCGCTTCAAGCACCAGACCACCAACCCGAAGATCTTCGCCGGTGGCGACATGGTGCGCGGCTCCGATCTAGTCGTCACCGCCGTGTTCGAGGGCCGCGAAGCGGCCAAGGGCATTCTGGATTATCTTGAGGTCTGACCGGAATACGCGATGACTGTAGCCCCCTTTTGGGCCAGAATCCGTACCCCCGTGGCGCCCGATCACTCTGCAGGCTCGGGCCGCCCGGCCCACAATGACTGCGCCGGGATATTATCGCGCATGTTTGCCGGAGTGGCGCTCGATGCCGGTGCTGCGCTGGTGTTGCCCGTCGTCAACACCCGGACCATGCCCTATCACTTGGTCAGAATCGGCGCTACCTCGGCACACCCACGCCATCGTGCGTATGGACCCGGCCGGCGGGCACACGACCGCCAAGCGCGAGATCCCGGGCAAGCTGTCGATGGGTTGCATCCTGCCGGCAACGCCGGAGCTGAATCCGGCCGAAAACGTGTGGCAGCATCTACGCTAGACGTACCCGAGCAACCGCGTCTTCCAAGCCACCGACGACATTATCGCGTGTGCGTGCCAAGCGTGGCAGGCCCTGTTGGTCGAGGCCGGGCGTATTAAACCCGATACCCGTCGTAACCGGGCCTGCAACGATCCATAGTTATAACCGTTGGCATAAGTTTGACCGATGGGCGTGACCGCGCCATACGCTACGCCAAACGACGCTCGTGGTTCCTGGCCCAAGCCCGAGTCGCCTGCCTTTGCTTATGGCTCGATATTTCGTGACGACACGGCCTGAGCCGTCTCGATGTATCCATTCGAACATCAAGGCGCCTATGTGTTTCGCTCTTCACGAATCCATATCGCCGGAACAGACGCTATCGCGCAGCGCGCTTTTCCGCACCTTGCCCGTTGCCGTACGCGGTAATCCGCCGAACACCACGCGACCCGGCACCTTGAAATGGGCCATGCGCTCACGGCAGAAGCCGATCAGTGCAGCCTCGTCCACGCGGCTTTCGGCACCCTCGACCAGGGTGACAAAAGCGCACGGCCGTTCGCCCCAGTGCGGATGCGGTTCGGCAACCACGGCAACCTCGGCCACCGCCGGATGCTCGTAGAGCACGCTCTCGATCTCGAGACTAGAAATATTCTCGCCACCGGAGATAATGATGTCCTTGGCCCGATCCTTGATCTCGACGTAGCCGTCGGCATGCCGCACCGCCAAATCCCCGGTATGGAACCAGCCATCGGCGAAGGCAGCATCGGTTTCTTCGGGGTTGTTGAGATATCCCTTCATCACGGTGTGCCCGCGCAGGCACAACTCGCCGATGGTCTCGCCGTCGTCAGCCACCGGTTTACCGGCCTCATCGAGTACGGCGACGTCTTCGATCGCGAAGTTGGCCACCCCCTGACGCGCCATGCGCGCGGCACGTGCCTTGGCGTCCAGTTGCTCCCAGGCGGGTTGCCAGACACATAGCGTCGAGGGGCCGTAGGTCTCGGTCAATCCATAGAGATGGGTGATGTCGAAGCCCAGTCGCCGGGCACGATCGATCACCGCAGCCGGCGGCGCCGCCCCACCCAGCGCGAAATCCGCTCTTGTCGACAGACTCAGACCGCGATTCTCGAAATCGGTCAGCAGACTGTTGAGCACAACCGGGGCGCCGCAGAGATGGGTGACCCCGTGCGTTTCCATGCGTTCATGAATCAAGGCCGCATCAACGCTCTCGAGACAGACATGGGTCGCGCCGGCCGCGGTTGTGGCCCAGACATATCCCCAGCCGTCACAATGGAACATCGGCAGAGTCCAAAGAAAGACCGAGTCCGGGCCCATGTGAAAGGCCATGGCATTGGCCATGGCGGCCAGATAAGCGCCGCGATGGTGATACACGACACCCTTGGGGGCGCCTGTCGTGCCCGAGGTGTACAACAGCGTCAGCGCATCCCACTCATTAGCCACGCCGGGCGGTTCGAAGGCCGGATCGCCGGCTGCGATCAGATCCTCGAAGCGTTCCCCGACCAGCGATCCCGCGGGTGTGCCGTGACTGTCGACCACGATGACCTCGGGCATTTCGCGGTCCAGGATATTCCGCATATGCAGGACGATTTCGGCAAAAACATGATCGCAGATCAATGTCGTCGCCTTGCCGTGCGCCAGCATGGTAGCGACCGATGGTGGATCCTGACGCGTATTCAATGGATTGAGCACCGCCCCGAGCATCGGCACGGCATAGCGCGCTTCGAGCATTTCATGCGTATTGCGACACAGGATCGCCACCGTATCGCCCCGTTTGATGCCGCGTTCCGCCAAGGCGCTGGCCAAGCGGCGACAACGGCGATCGAATTCGGCATAAGTCAACGTCATGTCGCTGTCGATGACAGCATCGCGGTCGCCATAAACCACCGCCGAACGCCGTAAAAAGCTCAGTGGCGACAATGGGATGTGGTTGGCCGAACTACGGTCTAGCCGGTCATAGTCGGCTTGGGCCATGGTCTCCTCCGTATTGTTGTCACCAGTCGACCATGGTCTTGCGAACGGCCGCTCGCGGAATTTTTATCAGTGCCGGCATCCTTGTTACAGCGACGACTGCAAGTGCCCGCCGTCAACGACCAGGGTCGATCCCGTCATGTAGGAGCCGGCGTCCGAAGCGAGTAACAGCAAGGGAGCCGCCAGCTCGTGGGGCTGCCCCAGTCGTTTCTGCGGTATGCGTCGGATCATCTTCTGTCCCGGCTCGGACTCGAAGAATTCACGATTCATGTCGGTTTCAATATAACCGGGCGCTAATGCGTTGACACGAATATTGTCCCGCGCCCACTCCAGTGCGAGAGCCCGGGTAAGCTGTTCCAGCGCGCCCTTGGAGGCAGCGTAGGCCGCCAGGGCCGGCGCCACCCGATGACCGAGAATCGAACTCACGTTGATGATCGCGCCACCCTGCCCGGCAGCCTTGAGCCGTCGGGCCGATTCCTGCGCGATTCGCCAGCAGCCGCTCAGGTTGACCTCGATCGTACTGCTCCAATCTGCTTCACTCATATCGAGCGCCAGCGACGGTTTAGCCACACCCGCGTTGCATACCGCGATATCGACGACACCCAGCTGGGCTTCTATGCTGTCAAAGCCCGTCTTTATCGAACCCGTGTCCGTGACATCCAGGGGCACGATCGCCGCGCGACCGCCGACGGCATCGATGGCTTCAGCGGTTTTCTCCAACGGCGCACGCCGGCGGCCGCACAATGCAACGCGGGCACCGGCATCGGCCAGAATCTCGGCAAAGCTGCTGCCCAGGCCGCCGCCGGCTCCGGTCACCACGGCCACGCGATTTTCAAGACTGAAATACTCTCTCATGCCACTACTCGTTGACGTTCAAACAAACGATCGACGTCAGCGCCGCCCCGCCAGGCCAGAGACAGGTCGGTGAAATCGGGCCCGGGCCTGATCGATCGGCCAGGATCTCGTGGATACGGGCCACCTTCGTCGGCGCGATCTTCAACGCAAGATCGGCTTCGAACCTCTTCTTCAAGTCCGGGATGCGCTCGGCGCGCCGCCGTCGATGGCCGATCGGGTAGTCCACCGACGCCTTACCGGCCGCCGAGCCATCGCCGAATAAAACCTGCACCGCATTGCCTATGGCGCGATAGGCCTGGCCGATCGGTGTATGCACCACAGTCTGACATCTATAGCAGACATTCGAGCGCTCGTGGCCAGCAGTCAAGGCGCCGCCTTCAAGATGCATCGACAAGCCAGCGCCCCTGGCGGACCAGCGGCGGGCCGCGCGCCGGTTTTGGCAAGACGCGCTGCAACCGGGCCGACAAAGGCTTGTCACGGCGCGATCTACCGACCATGACCGGCTTGTCCCGGAGGGTCGGGCCGCCCTCTTGATTCCACTGACACTTCCCCCGGTTGGCATCGCCACGGATACGCGGAATCACGATAAACAAAGCTTGCCCTGTCTCAGGGTCCCTACGCGCAACAGAGGCAATCTCCGGTATTCCCGGGACCATTCAAAGTGGCACTGTCTGGATTGGGCGCTGCTACTTTAGTTTGATATATGCCGCATACATGTTTCTCCCTCGCTATATTCGAGTATCTTCGAGTTCTTCTACGTCCGGGGAAACACGATGGAAACGAACTCGATCAGAACATGGCCAGGCCAGGCATACCGGCGTTTGCGGTGCCTTTTCGCCGCCGGTTGTCTGCTAGCGATCATGCCGGCACTGGCCAGTGCAGCTCAGCCCATCAACATCGGCGTCGTGGCGCCGCAGGAAACACTGGAAGGCAAGTCAATCGTCAACGGCGCCAAGCTGGCGGCCGAGCATATCAATGCGGCGGGGGGCATCGACGGCCGGCAGATCAAGCTTTTCTTTTATGACGACCATAAATCCGCCTCGGACGGCGTTCGTGCCATGCAACGCGCCGCCAATCGCGATCATACGGTCGCGATGGTGGGCACGTTCATCAGCGAAGTCGCCCTGTCGATGGAGCCGTGGTCGGCACGCCTGAAGATGCCGTTCATCGTCACCGGCGCCGCCAGTCCGAAGATCACCCAGCGCGTGCACAACCACTACAGCGAATACAAATACGTGTTTCGCGACAAGCTTAATGCGCACTTCATGGCCGAGTCGGTGATTGATTTCATCCACCACAGCCTTGCCCCCAAAGGGTTCAAGCGCGCTGCGATTATGGCCGAAGACTCCGCCTGGACCGTTCCGCTCGGCCAAACGTGGAAGCAGAACCTGCAATCCCAGACCAACGTCAAGATCGTCAAGGAAGTTCGCTATTCGCCCGATACCAACGACTTCGGCCCGATATTCAACCAGATTGAAAACAAAAAAGTGCCTCTCATCCTGACCGGCTGGGCGCATACCGGTTTGCGACCGACCATTCAGTGGTCACAGCGGCAGGTACCCGCGCTTCTGGTGGGCGTGAACGCACAGGCAGGCAGTTCGAGCTTCTGGCAGAAAAGCAACGGCGCGGCCCAGGGCGTGATCTCGCAGTCGAGCGCGGTGCCCGGCGCGGCCCTTTCGGACAAGACGGAGCCGTTTACGCAAGCCTATCACGCGAAATTCCACAATTTTCCCGGCTACACCGGTTATACCACCTACGATGCGCTCTATCTGCTCAAGAATGCGATCGAGGCGTCGCATTCGACCGATCCGGACAAGATGGTTTCGGCGTTGGAGCAGACCGATACCACGGGCACGATTGGCCATATCAAGTTCTACGGCAAGCAGTCGCAGTACACGCACGACCTGCAGTTCGGCCCGGGATTGACGACGGGCGTGCTATTCCAGTGGCAGGACGGCAAACAAGTGCCGGTGTGGCCGGCGGCGGTGGCCAAACCGGTCAAAATACCGTCATTCGTGAATCCGGCTTCCTGATATCGCATATCAGACGGCCCGGGACCGGCGCCTATGCGCCGGTCCCGGCATTTCGACCTCGGAGCGCTGCGTCGCATCCGACCCGGCACATCCCGTATTCCGATCGTTTATTGACACCGGCACGTGAACGCTTGGTGTGATTTATTCGCATTCGTGCGCGCAGGCGAACTGACAGGAGATTGGCATTTGGCACATCTAGCCGCTGAGATCATCATCAACGGCATTGTGATCAGCGCGATCTATGCGCTGGGCGCAGTGGGATTCACTCTCATATTTGGTGTGTCCGGCGTTTTGAATCTCGCGCACGGCGCGCACTTGGTGATTGCGGCCTTTGTGGCCTGGTTTACGATCCAGAGCCTGGGGTTCGATCTCTGGAGCGGCAGCCTGGCCGGTATCGCTGCCTCGATTGCGTCGGCCTATATCCTCTACTTCGCCGTCGTGCGGCCGATCGAGCGTTCTCGACGGATACCGGATGAAGAAAAAGAAGTGTTCATCCTCACCGCGACCCTGCTCACCGGGATCATCGTACAAGGGGTGTTCGGCTACCTGTTCGGATCGAACCCGGTGACGACACCGGCGCTCGCCACCGGAGTGGTTCATCCGTTTGGGGTCACCACATCCATCAACGAGCTTCTCATCGGCCTGATTGCCTGGCTCATCATCGGCATGGTCTGGTTCTTCATCAACAGGACACGGCTTGGCAAGGCGTTGCTCGCGGCGTCGATGACGCCGGCCGCGCTGGGTCTGATCGGCGTCGAGCTGATGTTCGTCAATCTGGTTGTCTGGGGATTATATGGCCTGCTGACCGGCATTTCCGGCGTGCTGCTGGCCTCGTTCCTGGGCGCCAGCCCGGATGCGATACCCACAATGACCGCGCTGGCCTTCACGATCGTTATTCTCGGTGGCCTGGGCAACGTACTCGGTTCGTTGGTCGCCGCCTACATCATCGGTTTCATCGGCACGCTGACGGCCTATCTGATTTCTTCCTCGATCACCGAACTGCCGGCGCTTTTTCTTTTGGTCGTGGTCTTGCTGCTACGGCCCCAGGGGCTGTTCGGCCGGCGATGAGCACCCGCGCGGATTTTGTCACATGAATCGCACTTCCCTTGTTTGCCTCTGGATTGCACGCAAGCCGCGCCCCACGCGCTCGGAGGCTTCGATGCTATTCCCTATTCGAAAATGCCCGGTGAACCCCGATGCCGCCCGGTTATCACGCCTATTCACGCAAACGCCGGGTGCCTCGTTAGCCGGACCGGGTGATTCGATATGACTTCATATCTTCGTTCGTTTCAATTCTGGATCATGCTGGCCGTGCTCGTCGTACTCGCCCTGCTGCCGTACGAGTCTTCTTATTACATCCTCGGCGTCCTCACCATCGCTTATATCTTCACCGGTTTTGCGATGTCTTGGGATCTGCTGTTCGGTTATTCCGGCGAGGTGAACTTCGGCCCGACCTTTTTCATCGGCGTCGGCGCCTACGCCAGCGCCCTGCTGAACGTCCACACCGACCTCGGCGTGTGGTCCTGCATCGCGCTTGGCGCGTTCGCTGCAGTGGTTGCCGGATTGTTGATGGTGGCACCGGCGTTGCGGTTGCGCGGGCCTTACTTCGGCGTGATCACGCTCGTCGCGGCGCTCATACTCGAAAAACTGATTGTCACCTTCTCCAGTGTCACCGGCGGCGAAGTGGGACTCGGTGTCCCGGGTCTGCTTTCGCTGAGCGCTTGGGTGAACTACTACGATGCACTGATCTTCATGCTGATCAGCGGACTGGTCCTGTTTTTGATCGGCCGTTCATCCATCGGCCTGATACTGGAGGCCAGCGGCCAGGATCCGATCGCGACCCAGGCACTCGGGATCAATATCGTCAAGTACAAGATTGTCGGATTCATCCTCAGCGCGTTCATCTCGGGCTGGGCGGGCGCCATGATGATCTTCTATTTCGGCACCGTGTCGATATCCACCGTGGTCGCGGTTTCGGTCACGCTGCAGGTGATTATCTCGACCATTCTCGGCGGGCGGCGTTCCATCATCGGGCCTGCCATCGGGGCGATCTTCATCATCGTCGCCAACGAGATACTGCGCCCGCTCGGCCAATTGAACAACGTGGTCGTGGCGCTGGTCGCCCTGATTATTCTGCTGTCGTTTCCGGACGGCTTCATCGGACTCATTCATCGACTGGGACGGCGCGGCACGTGACTGCGATACTTGAGGTATCTGATTTAAGCAAGCGGTTCGGCGGCGTTCAGGCCGTCAACAAGCTATCGTTTTCAGTGGATGCGGGTGAGATCCTCGGCCTGATCGGCCCGAACGGTTCGGGTAAATCGACCACGCTAAGCCTGCTGATGGGCGTCCAGCGTGCGGACGACGGGCATATCCGGTGCCAAGGGCGCGACGTCAGGAAAGTGCGACTGTATCAATCGGCGGCCCATGGGCTGGCCATGGTCTTCCAGCATTCCCGCCCGCTCAAGCGCCAGACCACGATCCAAAACATCAAACTCGCCCTGCTGAGCGGCGGCCTTCTCGACTGCCTGCCGCGACCCGCGCTGACCCGACGTGCACGGGAAGTCGCCGACTGGGTCGGGCTATCCCGGGTCGCCGACGTCACGGCCGATCAGCTGTCGTTTTCGGAACTGCGCCGGCTGGAATTTGCCAAGGCGCTCGCGCTCGAACCGCGCGTTCTGTTGCTCGATGAACCGTTCGCCGGTCTCGCGCCCGCCGAAGTCCGGCAGTTCATCACGTTCATTCGCGAGTTCCAGAGTCCGGAACGCGGCATCGTGCTCGTCGACCACAATGTCAAAGCGGTTGCCGGCCTGGTGGATCGGGTCGTCGCCATGCATCAAGGCGCCCGGATCGCCGAAGGCACCGCCGACGAAGTCATGCGCGACGCCAAAGTCCGCGAAGTCTTCCTTGGCACCGCAATGGAAGACCGTACCGGACACAAGCGGACCGAGGCGCCGCGCGCCGACGCCCCGCCTTTGCTGAGCACGCGCATCGACGGGGTTCGATACGGAAAGGCCGAAGCCCTGCAAGAGGTCTACATCGACGTTGCCAAGGGCGAGTTCGTTTCGGTGGTGGGCCTGAACGGCGCCGGCAAAACCAGTCTGTTCAACGCGATCACCGGTTTTGTCGACTACCAGGGCGATGTGCTGTGGCAAGGCAGCTCGATCAAGGGCCGGTCGTCGGCTTCAATCAGCCGGAGTGGAATCGCTCACTGCCCTGAGGACCGCAAGCTGTTTCGCTACATGTCGGTCGAAGAAAACCTCGAACTGGGTGGCTTTTATCTCGATCGAAAGGCCAAACAGGAGACGCTGGGAGAGGTTTTCGAGCTGTTTCCGCGGCTCGCGGAGCGCCGCTGGCAGCTCGCCAACACACTCAGCGGCGGCGAACAGCAGATGCTGACGATCGCCCGTGGCCTGATGCTCCGACCCCAGCTGTTGATACTCGACGAACCCACGCTCGGGCTGGCGCCGCTGATCATGGACTCGATTTCGGACGCCCTGGAAACGCTGCGCACGCGTTTCAATACGACCATCCTGCTTGCCGAGCAGAACCTGCATTTTGCGCTGCGTCATTCCGAGCGAATTTTTCTGCTGGAGAATGGCGTCATCAGCTGGCGCGGTGACACCGAAGCCTTCGAGAGCGAAGTGGGAGAAAGCTATATTTAGTCTGGGTTCAGCATGAATGAGCGCGCCGACCGCGGTGCCAATGGGTTTTACGGGCGCTATTTCGAAGGCCTGCCGAATGGACGACTCTCGCCGGAGCAATATTTCCCGTGAAATCAGAAGAAAAAGACGACGAATGCGATCAGTCATAAAGCCGGATCAGCGCTTTGACCCGGGTCCGGGCCATCACGACGCCAGAAATCATTTTAATCTGATTAGCCACGAGCGTTATACGATGAGAAAGCCAGGATAAAAACAATCAGAGGAGATATCAATGATGTGTTCCAATCGACCCGGTCAACGTATTCTCGCGGCCGGTTTATCCGCCGCCATGCTTCTGCCGGCGGGCGCGGCGTGCGCCGATTCGCCCCAACCCATCCCCATAGCGGTGATTGCCGCGCAGTCCACCATCAACGGCAAGGGGATTATCCAGGGCGCGCAATTGGCTGCCCAGAAGATCAACGCGGCAGGCGGGATCAACGGCAGACCCATAAAGCTGATCACCATGGACAACCATTCGTCCGCGTCCGATGGCGTGCGGGCGTTTCAACGGGCGGTCAAACAGGATCACGCGGTCGCTGTGGTGGGCACATTTATTAGTGAGGTCGCACTGGCCCAGGAACCCTGGGCAGCCCGACTCAAGGAGCCGTTCATCATCACTGGCGCCTGGAGCACCAAGGTCAACGAACGAATTCACAACAACTACGCGCGTTACAAGTATGTGTTTCGTACCACGTTCAATTCCAATACCGGCGCCCGGGTGGTTTGCGGTTACGCAAAAGACATCCTGTCTAAAAAATTGGGCTACAAGCGTGCCGCAGTGGTAAGCGAGGACTTTGCCTGGACCAAACCGCTGGATAAAGAGTATATGAAATGCCTACCGAAAGCCGGCCTCAAGATGGTCGATCACGTGCGTTTCAGCGGCGATACCAGTAATTTCAGCCCGATCTTCAACCGCATCGAAAAACATAACGCAGGCGTCATGATTACAGGCATGGCCCATGCCGGCACCCGGCCCACCGTGCAATGGCACAGCGGGCAAAACCCGTTTCTGTTTGCCGGCTGGAGCTCACAGGCCGGATCAAGCAGTTTCTGGAAAGATACCAACGGTGCCACGGAAGGCGTAATCACCGGCACGGTGGCGTCAGACAAGGCCGCGATCACACCCAAGACGATCCCGTTTGCGAACAAGTTCGAAAAAGCCTTTGGCACGTCGCCTTCTTACACGTCTTATTCGACCTACGACACCCTGTTCATCCTCAAGAACGCAATTGAGCGGGCCGGCACGACGAACGCCGACGCCTTGGTCAAATCTTTGGAAAAAACCGATTACGTCGGCACGCAGGGCCGCGAGCAGTTCCTCGGCCGCGACGCGAAGTTTGTCCACGGTCTCAGATTCGGCAAGAAATATGTATCCGGCATCGCGATTCAGTGGCAGCATGGCAATCCGGTCGTGATCTGGCCGGCCAGTGTCGCAGACGGCAAAGTCGAACTGCCGAAGTTCGTGCCCGAGCCTGCCGGCTCGGGTTCGTGACAGAAACACGAACGCGGCTAACAAACCCGGATAGGACCCGGCACACAGGCGTGGGTCAACACCCCCCGTAGGTACAACGCCGGGCGCGTGGCCGCGCATCCGCTTCAGAGCGATAATGGCAATCACGACCTTCCACGGCCGATCGCCTGAACCTCGATCCCGTCACGCGCCTGGATTCGTGCTTGATGGGCGCTAACCGGCCGCGCATGACACATTAATACGCGCACGACCCCTGCGACCACCGCGGCAATATTCAGCTGCGTTACTCGTTAACTACTGATCCGGCATGAAAACACCTTCATGCCGGATCAATAACGCGAGTATGCGCATGCCTGCCCGCCACGGCCATGGGCCGCGAAGTCATCAACACAAAAAACGGACATGCGCCGGCTTTCGTTTTTCACGGCGTTGAAACCATCTGATTTTTCGGCTATTTCTGTGCCGGGTGATAGCGTACCTGCGAACTCCGCGCCCGCCGCTTTACAATGGGCGCGCAACCGCGACAAACCCGCCATCACCAGTTCACCGACCCGAGCCCATGACGCATATTTCGGATAACCGCGACCGCCTCATTTTCGCCCTCGACGTGCCCGACACCGATGCGGCCCGCGCGTTGGTCGCAACCTTGGGCGACACGGTCACCTTCTACAAGGTCGGCCTGGAACTGGCGATGTCGCCGGGCTATTTCGAGCTGGTCGACTGGTTGAAGACGCGCGGCAAGAAGGTCTTCGTGGACGTAAAACTGTTCGATGTCCCGGCCACCGTGGCGGCCGCGGTCGCCCGGCTGGATGCTCGCGATGTGGACTTCATTACCGTTCACGGCAACCAGGGCATCATGGAAGCGGCCGGCGCGGCGCGCAAAGGCAACGCGAAGATCCTGGCGGTGACCGCGCTCACCAGCCTGGATCGCGGCGACATGACCGATCTGGGATTCGACTGCGATATCGACGAGCTCGTGCTTTCCCGCGCCCGGCGCGCACTGGAAGCCGGCTGCGACGGCATCGTTTCCTCGGGCCTCGAACTGGAGCGCTTGCGCGCCGAGGCCCCGGAGACGCTGATCACGGTCACACCAGGCATCCGTCCCGTGGACAACGAGGCCCCGCCGGACGACCAGAAACGCGTGATGACACCGGCCCGAGCCATCGCGGCCGGGGCCGATTATCTAGTGGTGGGGCGCCCGATCCGGCAGGCGACGGATCCTGCGGCGGCGGCCGCGGCCATTCAGGAAGAAATCGCCGCCGCGGTGCTCGCGCGCAGCTGAGTCGGCTCAGGCAAAGCCGTAGAGCGCGGCCGGATTATCGACCAGGATGCGCCGGCGCGTCGCCTCGTCGGCCATATCCGCCAGATTGTCGAGCAGGACGGCATCGTCCGGGTAATCCGCACGCGCGACGCCGACATGCGGCCAGTTCGAGCCCCAGATCACGCGCTCCGGCGCATGCGCGATCACACGGCGCGCGATCGGCGCGACATCGGCGAAATCCGGCGCACCGACACGGCTGGTTTCGTACAGGCCGGCGATCTTGAACCAGGCATTGCCGCGATCGATCAGCCGCAGCAGAGTATCCACGCGTGGATCATCGGCCGATACCGGCGCCAGGAACTTGCCGGTGTGGTCGATGATGTAGTCGACCTGGGTCGCTTCCAGCGCCGGCCGGTGGCGCTCGATCTCGCGGCCGTCGAACTGCACCATCAAATGCCAACCCCATCCGCGGATACGGGCTTCGACTTCGGCCATGCCGTCGATACCCACAGCACCGCCCGGCAGATTCATGATACGGGCCCCGCGCACGCCGAGTGCATGGTATTCGGCCAGCTCGGCATCGGTCGTGTCCGGCCCGACGACCACCACACCGCGCGCGGTTTCGGCGCCGACGGCTTTCAGACCCGCGATCGTCGCGCCGTTATCGAACTGGTAAGCATTGGACTGGGTGATGACGACCCGTTCCAGGCCCAGGCGGCGCTGGACCACGGCATAATCGTCGGGCGTGGCCAGTTCGGCGATCGGCGGCCCGCCGGGCTGCGACGCGTAACCCTCGAGATAGACATGGATGTGACAGTCGGTTGCGCCTTCGGGCACATCGATCCGGGGTGCCGGGCCATCGAGAGGGCGCGTGTTAACCGGGATATCGCGCATCAATCGGCGTCCGCCCGGACATAGCGCGTCAACGCATCACGATCGATCTCGATGCCAAGACCGGGCCCCTCCGGCACGCGAACCCACCCCTGCTCGTGCTCGATCGGCGCGCGCAGGACCGCCTGACGAATCGGATTCGGGGTGCGGTCGAATTCCAGTATCGGCGCCCGGGGGCTGGGTCGCGGGGGCGCGAACGGGATGGTCGCCAGGCAATGCAGGCTGGCGGCCAGTGCGATGCCGCTGCCCCAGACGTGCGGGACGACACGCACGCCATACAGGCCGGCCATGTCGACGATACGACGCATTTCGCTGAAACCGCCGGTGCCGCAGACATCCGGCTGCAGGATATCGACCGCCCCGGCTTCCAGCGCCTGGCGCATGCCGTGGCGACCGTGCCAGGTTTCACCGCCGGCCAACGGCAAAGGCTGCGCTGCGCGCACCCGGGCGTACACCGCCGGTTCTTCCGGGATCACCGGCTCCTCGAACCAGTCGATGTCGAAGCGCGCCGCAGCTCGCCCGACTTCGATCGCCTCGAGTGCATCGTAACCGTGGTTGGCGTCGATCATCAGCCGGGTCTCCGATCCGATCGCCTCGCGTACCGCGGCGATCGTCGCCATATCCTCGTCGTAGCCAAACCCGATCTTGATCTTGACCGCAGCGAAGCCTTCCGCGACATAACGTGCCGTTTCCGCGGCGGTGGCCGCGGTGCGATCCGGGCCGTCCGGACGAAAGCCGCCTGTGGCATAGGCCTGGACCGTGTCGCGGAAACGACCGCCCATCAACGTGGACACCGGCACGCCGAAGTGCTTGCCCTTGATGTCCCAGAGCGCGATATCGATGCCCGACAGCGCGGTCACGGTCACGCCACGCTGCCCCTGATCGCGCAGCGCGTGATAAAGCTCCAGCCAACGCACGTCGGTAGCCAGCGGATCGCGCCCAATCAGCAACGCGGCGTATGCCTCGACCGCCGCCGCGTTCACCCGTGGCGGGCCGAGACACTCACCCCAGCCGATCGTACCATCGTCGCAGATCACTTCGACGAGACAGTGCTGGCGCCGCTCGAAGCGCCCGGAAGCGCTCTCGAATGGTTCGGCCAGCCCGTGATCCAGGCCGTGCGTGCGGACCTCCGAGACACGCATCAGCCGGCACTCCGAATGAGCGAAGCCATCATCTCGCTCTCCTCTTCGGTGAGATCGGTCAACGGCGGCCGCACGGGTCCGGCATCGAACCCAGCCCGGCGCACGCCAGCCTTGATCGCCGACACCGCATAGCCCACGTTGCGGTCGCGGATCGCAGCGAAGGGGTAGAAGAAATCGTTGAGGATGGCGGTCGTCTGCGCATGATCGCCGGCACGCAGCGCGTTGTAGAAGCGCTGAGCCAGCTCCGGCACAAAGTTGAACACGGCCGAGGAATAGGTCGTGACCCCGGCGCCCAGATAGGCCTCGGCGAACAGTTCCGCCGTCGGCATGCCACCCAGATACGTGAGCCGGTCGCCGAGTCGCGCCGTGATCTCGCGGACCAGACCGATATCACCGGAGCCATCCTTGAACCCGATGAGATTCGGGCAGCGCTCGCACAAGGCTTCGAGCGTATCGGCCTGCAGGATCGAGTTGCCGCGATTGTAGACGATCACGCCGACATCCACGGCTTCGCAGATCGTCTGGATATGCGCCATCAAGCCCGCCTGACTGACCCCGATCAGATAATGCGGCAACAGTAGAATACCATCGGCTCCGGCGGCCTCGACCTCGCGCGCAATCGATACGGCCATGCGCGTGCCATAGCCGCAGCCGGACACGATGGGCGTGTCACCGGCCGCGGCCTTGGCCTCGCGCACGATCTGCGGGATTTCCTCAGGCGCGAGCGAGAAGAACTCCCCGGTGCCTCCGGCGGCAAACAGGGTCGCCGCGTCGAAGCCGGACAACCAGCCGATATGCTCGGCATAGGGCCCGGGCGCGAAGTCGCCGTCGGCATCGAAAGGCGTGACCGGGAAGGAAAGCAGGCCGGAGGCCAGCGCGGACTTCAGTTCAATGGGCTGCATAAGATTCGGCGGTACCGCTCCGATTGCGTGGTGGATACCGCCGACCCTAACTCATCTTATCTCATAATTGAAGAGATATTACCACATGGTCTAAGCGCCACGAATCAGGCGCCGATAGCGATTCTGGCTACCCTTGAGGTGCGCCCGCATGGCTTCGCGGGCGCTGTCGATATCGCGTTCCGACACCGCCCGAATGAGGGCGAGATGCTCGGCCTGGATCTGCTCCATGTAGCCCTCGGGCGCAGCAGCCTCGACATTTTCGGGCAACGCCGAACGCGGTATCAGATGCTCCCCCATGAGGGTAAGAAATTCGCGAAAACGCGGATTGTTGGTGGCGTCCGCCACCGCCAGGTGCAGCGCCATATCGGCCGCGACGGTGGGCTGATCCGCTTCGATGAGACGGTTCAGATCGTCGAAGCGTTCGAACAGAATCTCTTCCTGAGCCGGCGAGCGGCGCTCGGCGGCCAGCGCCGCGGCCTCGATCTCGATGGCCGAACGCAATTCCAGCACTTCGATCATCGAGGATATTCGCGCCCGATCCACCGGTTTGAAGCCAGGCCCCTGCTCGGTGGGCTCGCGCACGAAAACGCCCACGCCATGGCGGACATCGACCAGCCCATCGGCGCGCAGTGAAGCGATAGCTTCCCGCACCACCGTGCGGCTCACGCTGTATTCGCGCGTCAGGCCCGCTTCGCTGGGCAGCTTGTCGCCCGGCCGCAGGTCGCCACCAACGATGAACTCGCGCAGACGACCACTGACTTCGGCGACGAGATTGCGTCGGTTCTTCTTCTTTTTCGATGGTGCAGCCGCACGTTTTTTTGGCGTATCCGCGCTGATTTCTGGATTACTCACGTCATTCACCCCTTGGTGCTCGAGCCGGTCCCACTGTCAGATTTTCCCGCCCAGCCATCCGCAGCAAACCATGCCTTTTCGACCAACGTCTTAATTGTATGATCACCGTAGCTCTGTCATCTTACAACAACCGTGATCGGCACGCACCGAGGAAGGAGCCGCATAATGACAATGAGTACACTCACCCACCGAACTCTGCTCGCAGCCGGTCTGGTGGCTGGCCTATCGCTGGCCGCGTCGGCCTCCGCCACCACCTGGCGCGGATGGAACATCCACAGCCCCGGCTATCCCAACTCGGTGGCGCTCAAGCAGTTCGCCCAAACAATCACCAAGAAAACACACGGCGACATCCAGGCCACGGTATACAACAACGCCGTGCTGGGCGATCAAACCGATGCCATTCAGCAGGTCAGCAATGGCGCAATCAATTTCGCGAACTTCAACATGAGTCCGATGGGCCAGTACGTACCCAAGACCGACGTACTCTCCCTACCCTACCTGTTTAACAGTGTGCAGCAGATGCACCACGTCATGGATGGCCCGATCGGCGACCGGTTCGCCGCCGCCATGAAGAGAAAAGGCCTGGTGGTGCTGTCCTGGTTCGATTCCGGCGCACGCAGTTTCTACAACTCGAAACACCCGATCCGAAAGCCGTCCGATCTGAAGGGCATGAAGATCCGCGTACAAGACAACGACTTGTACGTGGACATGGTTGCGGCCCTCGGCGGCAACGCCACGCCGATGCCGTTCAGCGATGTCTACCAGGCGCTCAAGAACGGGGTGATCGATGGCGCCGAGAACAACTATCCGTCCTACAAGGAGACCAACCATTACGAAGTGGCGAAGTATTACTCGGAAGACGACCACCTGATCGTCCCGGAGTGTCTGTGTATCTCCAAGGCCAGTTGGGACGCGCTATCGGCCAAGGATCAGAAGATCGTGCGCCAGGCCGCGATCGCGGCCGCCAAGGAACAGCGCCGACTCTGGGCCAAGGATTCGCACGAAGCCAAGAAATACGTCGCGAACCACGGCGCCAGGATCAACCAGATCAAGAACCTTAAGCCGTTCCAGGACGCCATGAAGCCGGTCTACGCCAAGTTCTACAAGGCGCACCCGGCGCAGAAGAGCCTGGTGCAGAAGATTCGCAATACGCAGTGAACGATGGCCATGAGCGTGCTACCCGCGACTGATGAACACGATATGCCGGCCGCCAGGGCGGCCGGCATTCGGCAACCGCCGGCCGGCAAGTCGCCGCCGGATTCGCCCACGCCGCCCGTATTGGCGGCGGTACGTCGGGTTCTCGACGGCATCGCCTGGCTCTGCATGCTGGCAGCCGGCATGGGCCTGGTGTTCATCGTGGGCAGTTTCGGCTGGCTGGTTTACGGACGCTATATACTCAACAACACGCCGACCTGGATCGAACAGCTCTCATTGCTGCTGATCATCTACATCGTCTGCCTCGGCACGGCGGCCGGCGTGCATCGACACACGCATCTGAGCATCGACTTCGTGCGCAAGGGGCTTCCTTACTGGCCCCGACATACCTTGCACGTGCTGGCGGACCTCATGGTTATCGCCTTCGGCGCCATCATGGCCTGGCAGGGCTGGGTTCTTACGCTCACGAATGCCAATCACGAGCTGCCGATGCTCGGCGTCACGGCGGCGTGGCGCGCCGCGCCGCTGGTGCTCTGCGGCATCCTGATCGTCGCGTTCACTATCTTCGACTTCATCGAACGCCTGTTCGCCGGGCCGGGAGCGACACGCTGATGGGACTGATCATTCTCTTCGGGCTTTTCTTTGTCGGCTTGATCGCCGGCGCGCCCGTAGCCTTCGCGCTCGGACTTGCTTCTATCGCGACCTTCCTCTACGAAGGGCTACCCCTGTTCGTCGCGTTCCAGCGCATTCTGTCGGGCATTGCGAGTTTCTCGTTGCTGGCAATACCGTTTTTTATCTTCGCTGGCGAACTCATGCTGCACGGCGGCATCGCCAACCGGCTGGTCCGCTTTGCAGCCGCCGCCGTAGGCCGCATGCGCGGTGGGCTCGGCATGGTGGACGTCGTCTCCTCGATGCTGTTCGGCGGTATTTCCGGTTCGGCCGTGGCCGATACCTCGGCGCTCGGCTCGATCCTGATGCCAGTGATGAAGGAAAAAGGCTACGACGCCGACTACGCGGTCAACGTGACGGTGACGTCGTCCACCGCCGGCGTAGTGATCCCGCCAAGCCACAACATGCTGCTCTATGTGGTGGCCGCCGGCGGCGGCATATCAGTGGGCAAGCTGTTCATCGCCGGCATCGTGCCGGGCATTCTGATGTGTCTGTGCCTGGCGGTGGCCGCCTACGCGGTTGCGGTCAAGCGCGGCTACGGTTCGGAGCCTTTCCCCGGCTGGATGGTGCTGTTAACGAGCTTCATCGTGTCGCTGCCGGGTCTACTCACGGCAGTGATCATCGTCGGCGGCGTGCTGTCGGGCGTACTCACGGTGACCGAATCCGGCGCTTTCGGCGCCATCTATGCGCTGGTCGTCACGCTGCTCGTATATCGCGAGCTGACCTGGAGCGCGTTTAAAACAGCAGTCGCCCAGGCAGTGCGCACAACCTCGCTGGTAATGATTCTGGTCGGCTGCGCCTCGGCGTTCGCCTATCTGCTGGCGCTATATCGCGTACCGGACAATCTCGCGACGTTTCTGACCTCGGTGTCGAGCAATCCTTATGTGATCCTGCTGTTGCTCAACCTCATGCTGCTGGTGCTGGGCATGATCATGGACATGGCCGCGCTCATCCTCATCTGCACCCCCATATTCCTCCCGGTGGTCACCGATATCGGCATGGATCCGATCCAGTTCGGCGTGGTGATGATGATGAACCTGGGGCTCGGCCTGTGCACCCCACCGGTCGGCGCCTGCCTGTTTGTCGGCTGTGCAATCGGTGATATCCCCATCGAGCAAGCCGCCAAAACGATCTGGCCATTCTATCTGGCCATCCTCGCAGCGCTCATGCTCACGACTTATATCGCACCGATATCCATGACGCTGCCGCATCTTCTGAATTGAAATCGCTAAGGAGCAAGCCATGCTGCAACGGCTTCTGTTGACGGGCGCGGCCGGCGGTGTGGGCACCGCTCTGCGGCCGCTCGTTTCGCGGTTCGCGACCCATGTGGTGCTGTCGGACCGTCAAGGCATCGACGATATTGCCGAGCACGAGAGTTTTACCGCCTGTGACCTGGCAGACCGCGCGGCAGTGGATGAACTGATCGCCGGCTGCGACGGCATCATCCATCTCGGCGGCATCTCGGTCGAAAAGCCGTTCGACCAGATCCTCGATGCCAACATCATGGGCGGCTACAACCTGTTCGAAGCCGCCCGTGCCCATGGCCGGCCGCGCATCGTGTTTGCCAGCTCCAATCATGTGGTCGGCTACTACAAGCGCGAAGACAAACTCGACGCACAAAGCCTGCCCCGGCCGGATTCGCTCTATGGCGTCTCCAAGGCGTTCGGCGAGAACCTGGCCCGCCTGTATTTCGACAAGTTCGGCCAGGAATGTCTGTCGATCCGGATCGGATCGTGTTTCGAGCAGCCGAAGAACCCCCGCATGCTCGCGACCTGGCTGGCGCCCGAGGATCTCGCGGACCTGTGCGAACGCGCCTTCACTGCCCCGCGGCTCGGCAACACCATCGTCTATGGCGCCTCCGACAACGACGAGCGCTGGTGGGACAACTCGGCCGCGGATTTCCTGGGCTGGCGACCACGCCATAGCGCCGCCCGGTGGCGGGATACGGTGCTTGCCGAGGCGGCCCCACAAGATCCGGACGACCCTGCCGTGGTCTATCAGGGTGGCGATTTCGCAGCCGCCGGCCATCCGGAAGACACCCACTGATTGTGTTGAACATACACACGCCCAGCGCTTGTATTACATGGTGATCGTCACCATCAACCCGCTAACGGCTCAAAGGAGCGAAGGCGCGCCATGGCGACAGATGGAATGTCTTCGCTGTTCTTAATTGTCTTGATCTAGAAAGGAGCTCTCCATGCCCGAGATCACCGGCCAACAGTTCATCAAAGGCTCGCGCGTGGCCGCCGGCTCGACCCCGATGTCGAGCAAGGCCGCCGAGGACAACACCCCCTACAAGCAGGACTTCTTCGAAGCGACATCCGTGGAAGTCAGCGCCGCTGCCGAAGCCGCGCACGACGCCTTCGATACCTTCTCCACCACCGATCCGGAAACCCGCGCAGCGTTTCTCGAAGCCTGTGCCGACGAGATCGAAGCGCTCGGCGATACGGTCATTC